>CABVBR010000145.1 GCA_902496645.1 uncultured Collinsella sp. | reverse complement strand
CCCGCCGAGCGGCCAACCGGCATACTCGACCTGGAGCTCGTTGAACGCAAACTCCAGGTAGCGCGGAGCGAAGGGGGTGAGCGCCTCGGACTCGTAGGCAAGCACGCCCTCCAACTGCGGCAGAATCTCGGCCACCTGACGCTCCTCCACTGGAGAGAGCGGCACCAGCGGGCCCTCGGTACCGCGCTTGCCGGCGTGCTCGGCCAGGGTCTCGGCAAAGACCTCGTGCAGCAGCTCCTTCGCGCGCGGCAGATTCATGGGCGTCACGCGCTCCATGCCCTCTTGGGGCAGACGGGCATGCAGATGTTCCAGCACGTCGTGGACGAAGTTGCCCTTCTCCATGTTGCCAAAGCCCGCGTCGATAGACTGGGGCTTGACGCGATACGAGACAAACCAGCACAGCGGGCAGGTGGAATAGGCCTCGATCTGCGAGGCGGACGTCAGGCGCGGCACGAGTGGCGCGTCCTCGCCCTCGCCATCGCGACGGCGCAGGACCAAATACGGCACGGCCTCGGCACTCAGATGCTGAGGGGCTTCACAGGTCACGCGCTCGCGCTTGAGACCTTCGCCTGCCGCGGGATCGAAGTCCCTTACGATATCGCCCTCACCCACGCACTTCGCCTTGTCGGCGTCAGCAGCCTTGTCGGCGCCAGCGGCCTTAGCGTCGTCAGCGGCCTTAGCGTCATCAGTGGCCTTAGCAGCTTCAGCGGCCTCGGCGTGCGCCCGCAGCTCGGTCCACACGGCGGCTGGATAACACTCGCGCGCCTGGCGATCGTGCGTCACGCGCGCAAGCGCAACCGGGCCGCGTGCCGCCTGCATCGCGTGGCCAAAGCGCACGCGCAGCAAGGCCGCGGGCTCAAGCGTCACGCCCTCGCGACCAAGGCTCGCCGTCAGCGTGGCCAGCGGCCCCTCCTCGTGTGAGAGCGGATAGCTGTCCAGATCGACATCGGCAAACAGCACGGCATCGTAGCTGTCGGGGCGCAGGGCTGCCGCATCGGCAAGCGACGCAAAGCGCACCTGGGCGCGCGGCGCGCGGTCGACCTCGTGGGTCTCGTAATCATAGGCGGTGCTACGCTTGTCCACCTTGGTGCGAATGCCATCGAGCACGGGCACGGTTGCAGCCTGCGACACGTCGAGCGCGCGGGCGCCATTCATAAGGATGTCGATGGCGTGGCGCAGCAGGGCCACCTCCGCCTGGCGACGGGCCTGGCCATCCAAGCTGCCCAGCGAGCGATCGGGCAACGCCTCGGCAACGGCAAGCATGGCCTTGAGCGCCGTCACGGGCTTGTCACGCCACAGCGCCTGGAACACGTCCGAAACCACACACGGCACGTTCTTAAACCAGTTCTCGTCGCTCGCCGCCTTGCGCGCGCCCCTCACCTGGCCCTGAACGCTCTGCAGCAGGCTCTTAACGCCCGCGATAGTCTTGCTGCGCGAGAGACGCATATTCTTATCGAAGGTACGGGCATTGACGGCATCAGCGCCCGAAAGCGGACTGTAGATCCAGTCGGTAAGCTCCGGCGCGGGCCACCACTCGGTCTTTGACGCCATGCCCTCATCGGCGGCCTTCATGCGCTCAATCAGGCCGGCAAGCGCCGCAAACTGCTTGCCCGCAATGGATTGGGAAAACGCCGTGAACTCAACTGTCTCGGCAGCGATATGACGAGCCGCCAGACGAGAGGCGAGCTCACCGAACAGCTGGGGTGCCCGGGCAGAAACAACGAGCACGCGTGCGGGGTCGGCAGAGGCGCCGGCGGCGCCGTTGACCTCGGAACCCCGGCACGTTTTTACCAGATCATCAATTGCGTCCGCATAGACATGAGCACGGGCATGGGGGCCAGCGACCTCAATAAAGGCAGGCTGAGCGGCGGTCCCGCAAGCGGCATCAGACGCGACGGCGTCCTCCCCCAGCGGCGCGATCTCAAACAGCACACCGTGGGCATCAAATGCCGCGGCAAGCTCCTCACGCATCGCCGCCTGCTCGCGGGCAAGCAGCACGACGACCTCTCCCCCATTGTTCGCCACGGCAGACAGCAGCTCGAGCAGGCCGTGCGTAAACGACGTGACACCGCGCACGCATACGGCGCGGGTGCACGCCGGCAGGTTATCGGCCAGGGCACCGGCCATAATGTCGGCCGCCTCGCAGGGCTCGACCATATCTCGACGATCCAAACCGCCCGCGTAGGCGCGCAAAAGCTCGAACACGCGAGCCTCGGCATCGCTTTTTGGCTCAGGCTGGCAATTGTTGCCACGGCATCGTTCGGCACCCGTCCCCGCCACACCCGGCAGCACGTCGCGGGCCATGCGCGCGAGCATGCGCACCGTGCCCTGGCTGCGCGAAAGTGGCTGCAGGTCGGCATCGTCGAGACGCGTGACCATGTCCGAGAACAGCATCTGGCGCTGCAGGTTGTCGACGAAACCGCGCCCGTCGCCCAAAAGCTCCCAAAGCGAGCGAAGCCACGATGTAGGCGTCTTGTAGTCGATACCCAGCGAAACGCCGGCTTCCGCCGCATCATGACGGCACAGGTCGAGCTCGGCAAACGTAGGTGCCAGCAACACGGCACGCCCGTGGCGGGCAATAAGGTCGGCAAGCAACGCCGACTCGGCATCGCTCAAATCCGTGCCGGCATTGGTGGTATAGATTCGAACAGGCATGGTCCTCCGCTCAAACTGTTCGCAATAATCAATGCATCCATCCTACCCGCCCAAGCGGACTGATTTGCCCCACGCCAACAGATTTGATCCCTTGGGGACGGAGGAAAACGGATCACCGGGTTAGACTGACCCCCTTGATGATCCGTTTTCCTCCGTCCCCAAGGGATCAAAAAACCGCCCCACGGAGGGACGGTTCTTCGTAATTCATTGTTGTCGCTGGCCTATTCGCCATCCTCCAGTTTAATGAGGATCTTGCGGTAGCCACCGTACTCGCCGTTGAGCGCCTTGGACACACGGCTCACCGTGGTGGACGAAGCGCCGGTACGCGCCTGAAC
Source organism: uncultured Collinsella sp. (assembly GCA_902496645.1). Lineage (GTDB taxonomy): Bacteria > Actinomycetota > Coriobacteriia > Coriobacteriales > Coriobacteriaceae > Collinsella. Next base: position 2,016 of record CABVBR010000145.1, on the reverse strand, counting down.
CTCGACATAGGGCTCGCCCTCGTCCAGGTAACGCGCGACCTGCAGACGCTGCGATAGATCGCAAATCTCGCGCGGCGTGCAGATATCGGTCAAAAACGCTTGGATATCTTTCTCGTCGTCCAAAAGGCTAAATGCGTGGACCAGCTGCTTGACATCAGGCTTGTCAAACATGTTCTCGATATTCATCGATCACCGCCAAACCCGCCAAAAGGCATCGAAGTTGATACTGACATCGGGCATCGTTCGCCCGTTCCATGCAATAGGGCAACGCCTGTGGCTTTTGCCCGTAGCAGTTTAGCACACCACCAAACTAAAGCGACAAGACTCTCTGCCAGCGGCGCATTTTTTAGGACGAGCGCCGTTTTGAAACCGAATGCGCACGCAAGCTCCACGAATATCTGAGACAATGGGCGCCCAAACAAGGCCGTGCCCCGCACCCATCCAAGTTGCAAAGGCATGTGCCCCTCACGCCCCCTCACCACGCCATGCGCAAGAAAGGATTCCCACCATGCGCTTTTTGCTCAACTGGCTTTTGACCTCAATCGCCATCGCGATCGCAACGTTTCTCGTCCCCGGCATTCAGCCCTTCGGCATGGCCGACGCCTGGGTCTGCTTTGCCTTCGTGGGACTGTTCCTCAACATCGTCGACTCGCTCGTCAAGCCGTTCCTGACGGTCATCTCGCTGCCGCTCACTATTATCACGCTTGGTATTTTTCAGCTCGTAGTCAACAGCTTTATGCTCGAGCTGGCCAGCTACCTGTCGGTCAATCTGCTGGGCGCGGGCATCTCCATTGCCGGCTTTGGATCGGCCTTTATGGGCAGCATCCTGGTATCCATCATGCGCAGCATTCTCGACAGCATCGCCAGGAACTAAAGCGACCGGATACGGACCGCCACAACACGCCAAAACGAAGGCCGTCCATCGCAACGATGGGCGGCCTTGTCATTTGCCAAGCCTCAGAGGGCAAGAAAATCTACCATTTCTGCCCCGTCCCCAAATGGCGGGTGGGGCTAGATGACGTAGTCGTAGCCCTCGTTGGGGGCGACAAGCGCATCGAGCGTCACGCCGTCGAGGTAGTCGTTTATGAGCTTATCCAGGTTCTTCCAAACGTCGAGCGTGGGGCACTCATCAGATCGTGAGCAGCCCTTGCAGTCGCCGTCCAGGCATGCGACCGGTGCCAGGCTGCCCTCGGTCAGGCGCAGGATCTCGCCCACCGTGTACTGCTCGGGCGGGCGCGTGAGCACGTAGCCGCCGCCCTTGCCGCGCATGCCCGAGAGCATATTGGCGCGCACGAGCGTGGCCAAAATGTTCTCCAGATATTTCTCCGAAATCCCCTGACGCGCGGCGATCTCTTTGAGGGGAATGCGGCCTGCCGCCTGGTGCTCGGCCAGGTCGACCATAACGCGCAGGGCATACCTGCCCTTTGTGGAAACCAACATATATATTGCTGCCTTTCGGTCTTTTAATCCGTAGAAATTCTAGCCGAAAAATTGGCTTTGAAAATACCTATTCCCGTCAAGCTGGTTAATCGCCTCGTAATAATCTTCTATTTCCTATTGCGTTACTAGGCTTTACTGTTTACTATGCTTGCCAACAGCAAGACAGACAACCTATAGGGTTTATGGGTTTTGGTGTTACACACACCGTAAAACCACACGGTATCCAGGCATTTGAACACTTTGGAGGTTCACCATGAGCAATGTTTACACGTCCATTGATCAGCTTATCGGCCACACCCCGCTTCTGGAGCTCACTCACTTTGAGGCCGATGAGGACCTCAAGGCCCGCGTGCTCGTCAAGCTGGAATACTTTAACCCCGCCGGGTCCGTCAAAGACCGCGTCGCCAAGAACATGATCGACGAGGCCGAGAAGGCCGGCAAGCTCGTGCGCGGCGGCGACTACACCATCATCGAGCCCACGAGCGGCAATACCGGCGTCGGCATCGCCTCGGTGGCGGCGGCTCGCGGCTACAAGGTGATCATCACCATGCCCGAGACTATGTCCGTCGAGCGCCG
>CABVBR010000144.1 GCA_902496645.1 uncultured Collinsella sp. | reverse complement strand
AGGTCAGCGCCCTTTCGTTTCACGTCACCTTGTCTCAAATGCGGCCCGCTCGCTGGCATTGCCAAGACATCGGCGTTATCTTGGTTGGCACTTGAACGATCCCTTGGGGACGGAGGAAAACGGATCATTCTGCATCGATGCGGTGCCGGTGATCCGTTTTCCTCCGTCCCCTGCGGATCATTTTGGGAAATTGCTATGTTGGTTTATTTAGGTTGACTTGGTAGTCTATGGGCCATTTACCTGCTTAAAGCGTCAGTCGATTACCAAAATAATGCTCTAAAAATCGTCCAGGAAGTCGCAAGCCATTTTTTGACGCGTCGTGCGTCAAGTGATTTGGCAAGTTCTTGGTTAGATATTGGTCAGTTTTGGGGCAACCTTGCCAAAAGCTTGACGGATGCAGATTTAGACGTCGACGAATGAACACTCTGGGCAGGCTCCAAGTAAAATTCTGGGCGGATTCTCGATAATCGCTTCCAATCGTCCCTTGCCGCGTGCCACCCTCGCGTACAATCTGCTCCGACATTCGTGCGCCGCCCGGCGCTTAAGAGGGGAGGACCCCATGGCAAACGAGATCTGGACCATCAAGCGTTGTCTCGAGTGGACCAAGGAGTACCTGGCCGAGCGCGGTGAGGAGCATCCCCGTCTTTCTGCCGAGTGGCTGCTGTGCGCGGCAACGGGCCTGGCGCGTATCGACTTGTATATGCGCATGGACGAGACGCTCGACGCATCGCAGCTCGAGACCATGCACGCGGCGGTCGTCCGTCGCGCGAAGGGCGAGCCGCTACAGTACATCACCGGTAGCACGCAGTTTCGCATGATCGACGTCGCGTGCGCCCCCGGTGTGCTCATCCCGCGCCCCGAGACCGAGATGCTCGTCGAAGAAGTCCTGAACTACCTGGATGCCGAGGTGCTGAGCCCCGAGGCCGCCGCCCGCCAGCGCGTGGAGCTGCCTTGGAACGATGAGGTCGAACAGGCTCGCAAAGCCGAGGCGGCGCTGGCCGACGAGCGCGCGACCGCCGAGCGCCGTGCTGCCAACCTGACGGCCGCCGATGAGGCTGCGCTGGGTAGCGACGTGCTCGGTAGCCGCGCCTATGCCGAGGAGCTTGCCGATCGCGAGGCCGAGGAAGCCGCCGCGCAGGCGGCAGAAGTAGAGGCCATGGAAACCCCCGAGCCCGAGCTCGACGAATACGGCATCGCCATTGAGGACAACGACCAACAGACGACTCCCGCGCAAGATGCCGCCGAGGCCAACGTATCTGCTCCAGCCGAGCCCCGCATCGCCCGCGTTCTCGAGGTCGGCTGCGGCACGGGCTGCATCTCGCTCTCGCTTGCCTGGGAGCGTCGCGGCCACGTCACCTGCACTGCTACCGATATCGAGCCGCGCGCCATCGACCTTGCTACCAAAAACCGCGATGCGCTTGGCTTCACGTCCGACGAGGTCGCCTTCAGCCTCACGAACCTGGTGAGCTCCATTCCCCGCGAAGAGTGGGGCACCTTTGACGTACTCGTCTCCAACCCGCCCTACATCCCCACCGATGTCATGCGCTCGCTGCCGCACGAGGTCAAGGACTTTGAGCCCGATCTGGCGCTCGAGGGCGGTGCCGACGGCCTCGATATCTTCCGCCGCCTGCTCAATGCGGCGCCTTACATGCTGCGCGCCGGCGGCCTGTTTGCCTGCGAGCTCTACGAGGGTGCCCTCGATGCCGCGGCCGAGCTCTGTCGCCAGGCAGGCCTTTCGGACGTGCGTATCGTCCACGACCTCACCGATCGTCCCCGTATCGTCCGAGCCATCGTCACCGAGCCCAAGCAGCGCCAGTAATATTTATTAACTGGTTAGCAAAAATTATAAAGTAGTTTATAATTAGGACGGCTGAAAGAGGTCGGCCCATGCAACCTCCTACCTTTCGGGAAATCATTGCCCTGCTCAAGCACGATGGATTCGTGAAGGTCGCGCAAGTCGGTAGTCATGCTAAGTATGTTTCCGGTGACCGTGTTGTCACCGTGAACGGCTCGGGTGGTGATCGACCAAAGAAGGGCACGTGGGCAAGCATTCGCCGGCAAGCTGGATGGTAGCCGAGGGGGTCATGATGAAACAACGATTTACCTATGACTGCGTTCTCATAAAAGAAGACGACGGTTACTGCGCCAGCTTTCCGCAGATTCCCGGCGCCTTTGCCGATGGGGATACGCGCGAAGAAGCGATTGCCCATGCCACCGAGGCGCTGATGACGTTTTTGGCCGACGATCTCAACAACGGTTTGACTCCGGCAGGGTACGAACGCTCGGCCGAGGTCGTGGCCCTTTCAGTCGAAATCGACCACGAGGGCGCTCGGGAAGCGGCGTGCCGAACATTTAAAGACGCAGCGCTGGACCTCAAAGTCTCCGCTCCGCGGATTACCGCGCTGGTCAAAGCCGGAAAGCTCGATGTTGAACTCGTCGACGGCCGTCGGATGATAACGATAGACAGCATCGAGCGTTACGCCGCTCAAGAACGTCACGCCGGAAGACCAAAGAAGTTCGTAGCCGTCCAATAACCCCCTCACTTTCACCGACTACTAGAGCCGCTCACCAAACCAACATGCGCTCTGGGCAAATAGGTTGAACGTTTCGTGCGAGAATGCCCCACAGTAAACAAACTTGCACCAGAGCGTAAGGGGCTGGCATACACATGCAGACGGTCTATCGGGTATACGAGGGAGCGCGCGAGCCGCATCGGCTTGCAGTCGAGCGCACGGCCGAGCTACTCGGTCGCGGCGGCCTGGCGCTTATTCCAACCGAGACGGTCTACGGTGTCGCCGTGGCGGTCAACGCCTTCTCGGATGCCGTTCCACAAGATACAAGTGAACCTCTGCCGTGGCCGCGCGATCCGCAGGCCACCGTCAACGGCGCCGCGGTCCCTGCACTCGGTACCGGCTATCGTCGTATCTTTACTCTCAAGCAGCGCGAGCTCACCCAAACGGTTGCCTGGCTGGTCGATGATGCCGAAGCACTCGACCGCTATGGCGTGGATATCCCTAATGAGGCCCGCGTGCTCGCCCGACGATGCTGGCCGGGCGCCCTGACTATTGTGGTCAAGGCGGCCCCCTGCGTGCCGACCTTTATGCGCGCCGCCGACAACACGGTGGCACTTCGCGCTTCGGCCTCGCCCGTGGTGCAAGCGCTCATCCGCGCCTGCGGCAGCCCTCTTGCCTGTACCAGCGCCAACACGCATGGCGCGCCCGCGCCGGCAAGTTTTGTCACGGTGGAGGAGCGTATCCTGGAGGGGGTCGATGTGGCCGTCGACGCCGGCGAGACCCCGTGCCGCGACGCCTCGACCATCGTGTCGTTTCAGCACGGCGAGCTCCAGATCCTGCGCCAAGGCGCACTTCCCGCATCCCAGATCGAACGGGTCCTGTCCGACCCGATGCAATAGAAAGGTGCAAGCGATGTCATTGAATCTAGGCAGCCTGGGCATGGAAGATGCCTCGTTTGGCTTTGGCGGTTCCTACATCATGGCGCTCGACTGCGGCACCACCTCGGTACTCGCGACCATCGTCGACGAGTACGGTTGCATCGTCGCCCAGGCGCGCCGCAGCGTCAAAACCAGTTTTCCGCGCCCCGGTTGGGTAGAGCAGGACCCCATGGCGGTCCTCGCCAGCCAGATCGCGGTCATGATGGAGGTCCAGTTTAAGAGTGGCATCCATTCCGACCGCATCGCCGCCATCGGCATCTCCAACCAGCGCGAGACCACGGTGGTGTGGGACCGCGTGAGCGGCCAACCCATCTATAACGCCATCGTATGGCAGTGCCGCCGCACCGCGCCCCTGATCGACAAGCTGGTCGAGCAAGGCGCAGAAGAGCTGGTACGCTCCCGCACGGGGCTCACGCTCGATCCGTATTTCTCGGCCTCCAAGGTGCAGTGGATTCTCGACAACGTCGACGGCGCGCGCGAGAGCGCGGCGGCGGGCGACCTCATGTTCGGCACCATCGACACCTGGCTCATCTACAACCTTACCGGCGGCCAGGTCTTCGCTACCGACTACACCAACGCCAGCCGCACGGCACTCTTTAATATCCATACGCTCGATTGGGATGACGACCTGCTGGCGCTCTTCGACGTTCCGCGTTCCATGATGCCCGAGGTTCGCTGGAGTTCGGGCGACTACGGCCGCGTCGCGAGCGACATCATGACCAACATGCCGCCCATCATGGGTGTTGCGGGCGATCAGCAGGCGTCGCTGTTCGGCCACTGCTGCTTCCATCCCGGCCAGACCAAAAACACCTATGGCACGGGCTGCTTTATGCTCATGAACACCGGCGACGAGATTGTCGAATCCAAGAACGGCCTGGTCTCCACGATCGGTATCGCCGCGGACGGCAAGGTCAGCTATGCGCTCGAGGGCTCCATCTTTGCCGCCGGCTCAACCATGAACTGGCTGCGCAACAACATGGGCATCATCTCGAGCGTAAGCGAGTCGGCGCAGCTCGCCGCTTCGATCAGCGATAACGAGGGCTGCTACTTCGTCCCCGCTTTTGCGGGTTTGGGCGCCCCCTGGTGGGATCCGCGTGCTCGCGGTATCGTGTGCGGTCTGACCGGCGCCTCGAGCCGTGCGACCATCGTACGTGCGGCGTGCGAGTCCATGGCCTACCAGAGCTACGACGTATTGCGTGCCATGGAGCAAGACGTAGGACTTTCGATCGAGCGCCTGTCCGTCGATGGCGGTGCCTCGCGCAACGAGTTCATCATGCAGTTCCAAGCCGACCTGCTGGATATCCCCGTGCTGCAGTGCGAGACGGTGGAGACCACGGCGATCGGTGCCGCGTACCTGGCCGGCCTTGCCGTCGGCTATTGGGAGGATTTGGAGGAGCTGGAGCAAAACGCCCAGATCGTTAAGACCTTCCTTCCCCATATGTCCGCCGAGCGCCGCGAGCAAAACCTGGCGGGCTGGCATGATGCCGTCAAGCGCTCGCTCAGCACTGCGCAGTAGGGCTCGACGGGCGCTCGATACAACAAACCGCTAAACTTATGCACGGCGCGCGGCAACAACATCG
>CABVBR010000143.1 GCA_902496645.1 uncultured Collinsella sp. | reverse complement strand
TCCTTCCGTCCTGCGGAAAGATTTGGGAGGTAAGCCCTGGGGCCTCCTGCGGCAACTAGAGGGGCCGAGGCTATTCGTCTTCTTGCTGCAAGTGCGTGGGCTGAGATTTTGGGATGTGGCGGGCTCTTAGCTGAGAGTAGCACTAACATTTGTCACATAATTGCTGGTCATGATGGTTGCTACCGGTAGTTGCGGTAGGGTTGGAGCAGATTCTAACTAGAAATGGTGGTCGCTACCGGTTGTTCTCGGCATACTCGGCTCATTCGATTACGGTCACTACATGAAAGGAACTGCTATGGATCTTGCAATGGCACAGCGGCTCGTTGACCGCCGCAAGGCTGCCGGGCTTTCTCAGGAGGCGCTTGCTGCCCAGCTGGGCGTAAGCCGCCAGGCTGTTAGTAAATGGGAGCGCAGCGAGTCCTCACCCGATACCGATAACCTCATTGCGCTCGCCGCGCTGTATGGCGTGTCGTTGGACGAGCTGCTATATGGGGAGGCGGTGGATAGCACTCATGACTCGCAGGCTGATGATGAGGCACAGGACAGCAACGCCGGCACCAAAGCTTCAGATGAGGCTGAGGATTCTGCCGAGCACGCCGATTGCGGCGACAAACCACTTGTCGATATTTCCCTCGCGCGCGGTATCCACGTCATTGATCCCAATAAAGGCGAGGAAGTCCATGTTGGCTGGAGCGGCATCCATGTGACCAACGAGCGCAAGGGCGAAGATGTGCATGTAGGGCCGGGCGGCGTGCATATCGATACGCTTGAGGACGATGGACATAGCGTGCGCACCAATGACGACGGCACCGTCACCATCGACGGCGAGACGTTTTCCAGCTGGAAAGAAGCACACGACAAGCTCGACCATCATGGCAAGCATTTCCACACCAAGGTCGGACGTGCATGGAACAAATTCCCCTTCCCCGCACTTGTCACTCTTGCCTATCTGGTGCTCGGCATTGTCTACGGCACATGGGGCATGGGGCTTTTCCTCGTCTTTTTGGTTCCCGTCTACTACGCGATTGGTGACTTCATCGATCGACGCCACCTGTCTAAGCTGATCGAGGTCATCTACCCGGCAGCCGCCATCGCTTGGTTCCTCTACATGTGGCTCTGTTTGGGACAGCCCCATCCTGCATGGATCATCCTCATCACGATTCCCATCGTAAAGGCGCTCATGCGCTGGTGTCGCAAACAATGGAAGTGCCGCAAACAGGCCTAAACCGCCCCAACCAGCCAGCGCCACCCATCCGACACCGCCCGCCCCTTCCAAGTTGCGGTGGAATAGGGACTGTTTTGAAGCTCCAAAGCGCCCAACAGTCCGTATATCACCGCAACTTACAAACAACTGGGTCAGATCCGGCACGGAGATTAGCATTGAACTGACCGCACACCAAGAAAAGGGCCCATTTACTACGTTTAACTCGAGAGGGCCGACCATACCCGCCTTTTCCGAAAAATGGCAAGCCCTCTACCTGCGGTTTTAATTTCATAATCTTTGTCATGGTCGAGGGTGTGGTAGCAAACGTAGTAGATAGGCCCATTTTATGACATACGACCCATTCAAACTCAATCTCGAAGGCTAAAGAGAGCCTCTCATCCACGCCTGTGAGCGAAAACCAAATAGAATGAAAGGCAAATGGAAAAGCCCGTTTAACGAGCGGAGGACATATGCGCGACGTAGCCGAAAGCGGCTGGAAGCTGTTTAAGAAAATGCTTCCTCAATGGCAAGAACGTTATATGGAAAAGCTCATCGGCCAGTATGTTGGGATACTGAACGGCGACAGTGAAGCGTCCAGTAGATTTTGGGCACTAGAAGAGCGCCTCAATAGAGACAAGCTGTCCTCAGGCGTAATTGCAAACGACATTCGCCGCAGCACAATGCGCCGCGAGATAGCCAATTTGCTTATCGACAGCGTGATCACCCTTGACGACCTTGACGGTTTTACCGAGGACATTAAGAGCTATGCGCAACACTGGATTGGCCAGTAAGAGCACTGAACGACAGACATCCCCAGCAAAACGGGGCAAACGCCGGGTCGCCCGTAGGTGCCCGGCGTTTGGCCAGGTAAAACCTGCCAAAATAAACCTGTCCCTTTTTTGCAGGCTACTCGGCACTCTTGAGGGCGCCGACCATGTCGATCTTGTTGAGGGTACGATTGGTGGCGAGGTTGACGATAAACGTAAAGCCAAAGGAAAGCACCACGGCAAGCACATAGCTCAGCGGCTCGACCTCGACGTCAAAGTACAGCGACGGCATCTGCAGGATGTACGTAAAGCTCTCGGCTAGCAGGCCACCCAACGGCACGCCCAGCGCGGCACCGATCGCCGTGAGAATCAACGTCTCCTTGTTGACGTAGTGATGCACCTCGCCGCGACGGAAACCCAGCACCTTGATGGTCGCCAGCTCGCGCTCGCGCTCCGAGATGTTGGTGTTGGACAGCGTAAACACCACCACAAACGACAGACACGCCGCCATAAAGGTCACGAGCACCACGACCGAGTTGATGATGGTGAAGTTGGCCTCATAGTTCTCCCAATGCTCGGCAGTACTCGAAATCGTGAGCCAGCCGTCGTTTTTAAGTTGCTTGCTAAACGCAATCTGGTCGGCCGACGAACCCTTAAGCAGCACAAAGATGCCGTTGAGGCGTGCGCTTCGACCGAACGCACGTTCATAGGTGCCCTGCGTCATGTAAAGCGTGTTGCCCAGATAGTTAAGCGAAATGTCGCTGACTTTGACCTTGGCAACATTGAGCGACGAATCCTGGACGTGAGCCGTATCGCCCGGCTGAATCCCCAGCACCAGCTGTGAACTTTTGCTCAGATACACGTCTCCGTCACGCAAAGACAGCGGTTCTTTGGACTCATCCTCCAGGCGCACGTAATCGCCCAAGTCACCCGTGCGGTCATCGGGCACCACGATCAGCTGCACGGTCTCGCTCTTTCCGCCGAATGTAAAGGTGACGTTGTCGGTCATAATCGGCAGCGTCGAAGTCACGGTCACGTTGGAATCATTGGCCGCGCTGCGCTCATCCAATGCCGCGCACGTCTGCGAAAAATCGTCGGGATTGGCGACCGCCAGCAGGTCGTAGCGCGTGATATGCCCGTACTGTTTGGGCGAAAGCGCCACCGACGTATCGCGGATGCCCATGCCGCAGATCACGAGCGCCGTGCAGCCGGCGATACCGAAGATGGTCATAAAGGCACGCTTTTTGTAGCGGAACAGGTTACGCGCTGCCACCTTGTTCAAAAAGCCCATGCGGTGCCAGATAAAGCCGATGCGCTCGAGCAAGATACGCGAGCCGGCGCGCGGAGCCTTGGGGCGCATGAGTGAGGCTGGGGTCTCGGCCATCTCGTGGCGGCAGGCGACAATCGTGGCGCCCACCACGCCCACGGCAAACAGCGCCACCGACACGAGCGACGACACGATGTCGTACGAAAGCAGCATCTGGGGCAGCGAGTACATGTCGTCGAACACCGTAAACAGGAACAGCGGCAGGCCCACAAAGCCGATGATGTTGCCGAGCACGCCGCCGATCAGACAAGCCCACAGCGCATAGTCCACGTATTTGGACAGGATGCGCCCGCGCGAATAACCGAGCGCCTTATACAGGCCGATGAGCGTGCGCTCCTCCTCGACCATGCGCGTGGCGGTGGTAAGGCTGATGAGCACGGCGACGATAAAGAAGATGAATGGGAAAACCGTGGCGATGGCCTCGATCGAAGAGCTGTCGCTCTCGACGCTCGAGTAGCTTGCGATGTTACCGCGGTCCTGGATGTACCAGGTGCATTCGCCCAAATCGGAAAGCTCGGCGCGGGCATCGGCGAATTGTTGGTTGGCGGCGGCGCGGCGCTGGTCCAACTCGGCCTGAGCCTGGACGCGCTCCTCGCCGCCCTCGGCCATACGGTCGATGTTACCCTGTTCAATCCCAAAGAGCATATTCGCCTGGCGTTCGGCCGCATCTAAGCTTGCCGGCGTGTCAACCGTCAACTCCTGAGCACGTGCCTTCTCACGCTCCTCGCGGATCTTCTCGATATTGCCCTTGACCTCGTTGATCTTTGTCGTGTAGGCATCCGAATAGGAGTTGAGGCTCTTGGCTCCCTCGACGATCACGTGGACCGAGGAGTAGGAAGAAGACGTCGCGGCATCCTCGCTCACATAGAACTTATAGTCCGCCGCGGAAGCAGCGCGAAAGGCGTTGACTGTCGAGTCGGAGCTCACATCAGTGGGATCGAGGACCTCGGCCGTAATGGTGTAATCGCCCGCGGCAAACTGATCCTTGGCGCTTTGGTTGGACGAGTTCGCGTCATTGGCGGCAAAACTCACCGTATCGCCGAGCTTTTTACCCGAAGCCTTCAGGAACTTCGAAGTCACCGCGACCTCATCGGCGCTCTCGGGCAAATCGCCGTTCACGAGCACCGGCTGATCGATGTTCTCCTTGGAGAGACTTTGCACGACCACGCGCTCGCGCGCTGTACCCACGGCGGTGTAGGCGGTCTCGGTGTAGATACCCTCGGCCGTCTCGACGCCGTCGACCTCTTGGATAACCGCAAGATCGTCGCGCGTAAGGCCATAGGTCGACTGCACGTTAATGTCATAGACATTCTGCTGGTCAAAATAGGCGTCGACCGAATCGCGCAAATCTTCGCAGCCTGCCTTAAGACCGCACATCACGCTCACGCCAAGCGCGGTGATGACCACGATAGATAAGAAGCGCTTAAGACTGCCGCGGATTGTGCGGTGGATGCCGCGGCGAAAAACCGTCGGCACCATATCGTTTGAACTTTGGGCGGTGCGGTAGGTCGCGAACTCCCGGTCGCGGCCCGCGTGCTCCGCATCGTGGTTTTGGCTGTTTTGGCGGTCCTGGTCCATGGGCGCTACCACTCGATCGTCTCGATCGGCACGGGATTTTGCTGGACCGTCTCGCTCTCCACGCGACCACTCTTAAAGCGGATCAGGCGATCGGCCATGGGCGCCAGCGCGGAGTTGTGCGTGATGATGATGACCGTAATGCCCTGCTTGCGGCAGG
>CABVBR010000142.1 GCA_902496645.1 uncultured Collinsella sp. | reverse complement strand
TTTCTGCCGGCCTCGACTTTATCGAGGCCCAGGGTGGGGTCGAGGCGATTGCTGCCCACGAGCGTGCGCTCGCTGATCGCTTCCTTGCCGGTGTGCGCGAGATTCCGGGGATTAAGCTCTACGGTGCCTTTGACCAGCCGACGCGCTCTGCGATTGTGTCGCTCAACGTGGGCAATATCGACTCTGCCGAGATCTCGGATGCGCTCATGCAAGGGTGGGGGGTCGCGACGCGCCCCGGCGCCCATTGCGCCCCGCTCATGCACCGTGCGCTGGGAACCGAGCGCCAGGGCGTCGTCCGCTTCTCATTTGGGTATTTCAACACGACCGAAGAAGTTGACACGGCTATCGATGCTCTGCGCGATTTAGCCTGCTAAAGCTGCTAGAGCGTATATACTTGCGGGACGGGTGTTTTTGCCCGTCCCGTTTTTGTTTCGACCCGAAAGGTGTGTCCATGGCCTCATCCGCGCCGCGCGGTCTGCGCTCCGACCATGTCGTCACCGTCGGCATCGCCCTATTCTCGATGCTCTTTGGCGCCGGCAACCTCATTATTCCGCCACTGCTGGCGCTGCAGGCAGGTTCTGCCACGCCGGTCGCCATGCTCGGCTTTCTCATCGCCGCCATCGGCCTGCCCGTCATGGGCTTTATTGCCGTGGCGCTTGCCGGAACGGCGCGCGAGCTTGCCGGCCGCGTGCATCCCAAGTTCGGTGAGTTCTTTGTTGCGGCGGTGTATCTGGCTATCGGCCCGTGCCTGGCCATTCCACGTACGAGCTCCACGGCCTTCGAGATGCTGGTGCCCTTGCTGCCTCAGGGCGTCTCGCTTGGCACGGCTCGCCTGGTGTTTGCCGTCGGTTTCTTTGTCGTCGCGTTTGCACTCACGCTGCGCCCGGGCGTTATCACACGCGTGCTCGGTCGTATTACGGGCCCCGCGCTCATCGCGCTCATCGTGCTGGTCGTGGGCGCTGCCGTGATCTCGCCGCTGGGTCCCGCTGCCGCGCCGCAGGCTCCTTACAATGCCGGTGCTGCCGTGCAGGGCTTTTTGACCGGCTACCAGACCATGGACTTGCTCGCGTCGCTCGCCTTTGGCATTATCATCGCCGAGACCATCCATGAGCTGGGCGTTACCGACGATAAGCGCGTGGCCTTTGAGATCTCGCGCTCCGGTGTGATCGCCGGCGTGCTCATGGCCATCATCTACTGTGGCCTGGCGCTTGCCGGCATGCAGCTCGGCACGGTTATGCCCGATGCCACCAATGGCGCCGCCATCCTTGCCCGCTCTGCCTCCATGCACTTTGGCCTTGTCGGCACGGTCGTGGTCTTTGCGATCTTTTTCCTCGCCTGCATGAACGTGTGCATCGGTCTTATTAGCTGCTGCTCGCGGTACTTCTGCGAGACGTATGTGGTTGAAGGGGGAGCGGAGGCTTCCGAGGAGGCCATGCGCCGCCCCTTTGCGATGCTTGCCTTTGTGTTCGCGGCGTTTTCGTGCGTGCTCTCCAACGTGGGCCTCGACGTGATCCTTATGTTCTCGGTGCCTATGCTCAATGCCCTGTATCCCGTTGCCATTGTGCTGGTGCTTATGGGCCTGATGCACGGCTTTTGCGACGCGCATCCGCAGGTTTGGGTTTGGGTCGGCGGCGTGGTCGCGGTGCAGAGCGTGATCACCTCGGTCCGCGACGCGTTCTTTACTGGTGCGTGGCTGCCGTTCGATGCGTTGCCGCTGGCAGATATCGGTGCTGCGTGGGCACCGGTTGCTGTGGCGGCGTTTGTGATCGGTCTGGTTCATAGCCAGTTTGTCACACATTCGAGGAGCTAGGGTATCGTCGCTTGCACAGGCGGGAAGTCTCCCCTATAATTTCCTTCGCTTTGGGACACGCAAGGTTTATGCCTTAGCTGCTCAACACCTTCGGGACGTGGCGCAGTTTGGTAGCGCGCCTGCTTTGGGAGCAGGATGTCGCAGGTTCAAATCCTGTCGTCCCGACCATATCTTGCGGGCGTAGTTCAATGGTAGAACCCCAGCCTTCCAAGCTGATGACGCGGGTTCGATTCCCGTCGCCCGCTCCATAAGATAGATGAACGGCTCTGATTCCTTTTTAGGACCAGAGCCATTTTCATATATATGCCGGGACCCCACATCCCCTCCTAAGTTGCGGTGAAATAGTTCCTGGATTAGCCGCAAAAGCTGTTATCCAGGAACTATTTCACCGCAACTTATTGAGGCTGAGCGGGCTGGGTCGATGATGGGTTCTGTTGCCGAGAAGATGAGGGCAGCCGGTCAGGAGTCTGCGTAGGGTTTTGTGGTTGGAATACCGTAGCCGCGCATCATGGAGCCGAACGCTTTGACATCGTAGGTGTCTGAGAGCTTGAAATGAATGACGTTGTGGCCCATGGCACGCAGGTTCGCGTCGCGCACGAGGGCATCTCGATAGGTTTTTGCCGCAGCATGTTCCGGATCATTTTGGGCATCGTCCTCAAACTTGCCTAGTCCATGCAGCTCAGCCAGCATCCAAGAGCCGTTTGGCATTTGCCAGCCGTAATCTGCCAAATAATAGCCGGCGTTTCCAGGCCGAGTGATTTCAACCTGAAGTTCGGGAGCGGCAACTCCCGCCAGAATCATTGCCGCCCGCGCTTCGGATTCTCCACCGTTATCCGATCTGCCATCCATGTGTTCAAAAACGTCAAATGCACGCGCGATGCCGTGCAGTCCACGGCAGTTCGCTTGTGCATATGAACGCAATTCTTCACGCTCGACACCGTACTCACGAGCCAGCCCGTCGACATAGCCTAGTGCATATCGAAAGGCGCTCGTTCGGGCGATGTCGACCACCGTGCGATATGGATCCGTTAACGTAAACGGGCCGAGCTGCCATACGTCGCCCGGCCGCCAGCGTCGGTATTCAACGAATTCGTACATATCGCGTCTGGTGGAACGCGGCAGCAGCACTTGCACCTTGTCGAGAAGCGAATATGCAGAACCGATGCCATAGAGCAGTGCCGCCGTTGCTCCACAAAACACGGAATCCGGTTCAACGACCGCAATAGCGGATGCCAATTGAAAGATGCGATCTTCGACGCCGAGGTCATTCCAATACGCGGGATCAGCGTAGACATGGTTGTAGAGTCGAATAATCATCTCTTTTTGCATGAGCGCGTAGGCACAGCGTTCATCCCATTTTTTGGTAGCTACAAACAGATGCCCGCCATGATGGGCATCGAATAACCGGAAGAACAGCTCTACTTGCGGTTTGGAACAGCGTTTATCATGACTCATTTTCGACCCCATGGTCTCGAGGGGGAGTGAATGACACTACGCTATCCCATATTTGGTCCGCCAGACCTTGCCATGAACTGACCAAAAGCTTGACGGGGCAGGTCAGAGTCATGAGTCAGAGCCAAACATATCGGCAAACGGTTGATTAGTGCCCCTCGGCGGCACTTAAAACCACCCTTACAGAAAGCTGCGGTGAAATAGTTCCTGAAAAGCTCGAATAAGCCTTAATCCAGGAACTATTTCACCGCAACTTAGGAGGGGATGGGGCTGAGGGGCGGGCGATGCCGTTGCCTGTCGGTTAGTGGCGACCGTGGTGGCGGAGCTTGTCGATGGTGGAGTCGGTGCTTCGGCTGCGGGCTTCGGCTGCGGTTTGGCGCTTGCGGCGGTAATCGATCATGCCTTGGATGATGGGTTTGCCAAAGCTCACGACATCATCGTTGTAGATGGCGGTTCGGGCTGCGAGGAGGCAGTCGGTAAAGTCCATATGAGTCTTGCCAAAGAGTTTGACGGCAAGGGCGACAACGGTGGGCTCGTCGACCATGACGTCATCGAGCAGCCTTTTCATGGCCGCAGCAATCTCAACGCGGGGAACCTTATAGACGTCGCGCAGCGTGACTACGACGCGCGTGATGATTTCGGGGTAGACACGAGCGGTGCGGGTGGCGATGACCTTGGCGGCGCGCGGTGACAGGACTTCGTCGTCGTCGAGCAGATAGCGCAGGATGACGGTCTCGTCGATGATGGTGCTACTCATGGATATCTACTTCCTCGGGACCCAAAATCGAATCGTCGCTTTCTGTAGCAAGGTATTCAATCCAGGCATTGCGCTCCTCGGAGCGACGATTGGGGTCCCCATAGGCTTTGAGCGATCCATAGGCGGCGGTGCCGTCCTTTGAGCGTACGGCGACCGGCTGAAAGGGGAGCTTGCGCATCAAAATGCTCTGCGCGACAAAAAGACGAACGGCCTCGGCGAGCGATGTGCCCATGGCGTCGTAGAGACGTTCGGCATGCTGCTTGTCTTCCTCGCGAATGCGCACCTGCAGGATGGCTCTTTTTTGAGTCGATGACATCACTGGCCTCCCTTAATGAGCGTGCAATATGCAATAGTCAAATACAGCTTCGGCTAGTAATAGCCAATCTTATAACTACTACTTTATTGCACTAGAGTAATTGAGTGCGATCAACATTACAAACGTACTACATCCTGCATAAACGAGCGTGAAATCTTTCTTGGGCGTACGCATGTAATACACTCACCTTTATAGCTACCCAAGAATAATTCCAACCTGCCAAAACCCCTGCAATACACACGTATTGCAGGGGTTACGCTCAAGTTTGTCCCCTGCAACTGCGTATATTCAACCTGTATACCGTTGGAGAAATTCTACCGAGTGCCTGTTTCGCCGCATGCATTCGATACGCCGATGCCAGGCCACGGGCGGCTTGGGACAACGTCGACAGGGTCTCTCCGGCATGGGATTCAGGAGGGAGTGAACAACATGGGCAATAAACGAGTCGTAGCCGATTCCTCGCGCTGCATTGGGTGTCAAACCTGCATGGCGGCGTGCATCGAGGCGCACGACATTCCCGGCAACATCGCCGCGCCGCGCCTGCGCGTGACGCGTACGTACGAGATCTCCGCACCGGTGGCTTGCCATCACTGCGAGGATGCCCCGTGCGCTAAGGCCTGCCCCACGGGTGCCTTGTTCTTTGATTCAAAGAACCATCGCATCGGCGTTAACGAGGACAACTGCATCGGCTGCAAGAGCTGCGTCATGGCTTGTCCCTT
>CABVBR010000141.1 GCA_902496645.1 uncultured Collinsella sp. | reverse complement strand
CCTGCCACAGGCAACCACCGTCAACTTTGACGACTGGACGGCAGCCTTCACCGCCGTCATGAGTGGTCAGTGCCAGGCGGTCGTATGCGATCTGCCCGTTGAGCAGTGGATGGTTTCGAACTCCTTTATCGGTATGGAGATCATCAAAGAGGTTCCGACGGGCGAGCAGTTTGGCATTGCCGTCTCTAAAGACAACCCCGAGCTGACACAGGCCATCAACGATGCCCTTGCCAAGATCAAGAGCTCCGGCGCCTATGACAAACTGTACGAGAAGTGGTTTGGCATGGCACCCACGAGCGGGTCCGATAACGAGGACGCCTCGAGCTCAGAGGACGCGACGGGCGCTTCACTCGCCGTCACCTCGGCGACCGCCAAGTCAAACGAAGACGGCGGCAACGGCGTGCTCGGCGGCATCGCAACCCGCCTGACCTGGGAAGCGACAACGGGTAGCGACGAGGGCGACGTTTCGCAAATTGAGCTTGAGTTGCCCGAGGGCGGGTCATTTGAAAGCACCGATGTTAAGGTCACGCTGCTCGACGGCCTTCACCAGACGAGCGTCAAGGCATCGTGCTCGCTCGACGGCTCAAGGCTCATCATCAAGTTCGCCGAGCCCGTCGCGGCCGGCGCACAGATTCGCGTCGTCGTCCCCGACGTCGTATTCCCGAGCAACGCGGGTGCCTATGCCGTCACCGGCAGCTATGTCGCCGACGGCGACAAGCGAGATCTTCCCGAGAGCCCCACCATCAGTGTCTCGGAGAGCACCATGGTGCAAGAAATCGTCGCCTGGCTCGATGCCCAGCCTTGGGTTGCCGCGTGGAACTCCAACCCGTTTTTGGGCATGTTCTGCAAGCCGCAGATTGTCGTCACCTCAATCGCCTCGCTCTTTAAGGGCTGGGGCATAGCACTTGCCGTGACCGCCATCGGTTTTCCGCTCGCCATCCCCATCGGCTTGCTGTTTGCCTTTATGAAAATCAGTCATAGTCGCATGCTGCGCGGCATCGCCGTGACATACATCAACGTCCTGCGCGGAACCCCGCTCTTCCTGCAGATCTACATTGCGTTCTTTGGGTTCCCCATGATCGGTCTCAACGTGCCCAATCTGCCGCTCGGCGTTGGCGTGCTAGCCATCAACTGCTCGGCCTATCTTGCCGAGATTTTCCGTGCCGGCATCGAGAGCGTACCGCCTGGTCAATCGGAAGCTGCCTACTCGCTTGGCATGACTTGGTCCCAAGTTATGTCGCGCATCGTGATCCCGCAAGCCGTACGTTGCGCTATACCGACTATGACCAGCGAGTTCGTCATGCTGTACAAGGACACGTCGCTGCTTTCGAGCGTTTGCGTCATGGAGCTCATGCTGTTCTCCAAAAACCTCACGGCCACCACGGGCAACATTACGCCCTACATTTGCGCCGCACTTTACTATCTGGTCGTGACGATTCCGCTCATCCACATCGTCACCAAGGTGGAGCACCGTCTCGCCGAGCGCAGCAAGCGCTAACCGCTCGTACATAGCGTTCGCAACCACGGCCCGCCGCTTCGTCTGAAGATCGGGCCGTGGTTTTTTCGGTTCGCTCGGTGCTTATGCCCTATCACGAAACAAAAGATTGGCATGATAGTAAAGATTATTTGACATCAGCTGCCACAATCCTTGCGGCAGTACACCTGAGCCGTCAGCAGAAAGGATCTTGCATGTGCGGTTTTGTCGGTTTTACCGGTACAGATGAACAGAGTGAGCTGGTTCTCACGGCTATGATGAATCGCATCATCCACCGTGGTCCCGATATGGGCGGCCAGCATATCGTTGACAACGTTGCCCTTGGCTTCCGTCGTCTTTCGATTCTCGATCTTTCCGAAGCTGGAGCTCAGCCCATGTCGAGCGACGACGGCAAGGTGACGATTGTCTTCAACGGAGAGATCTACAACTTCCAGGAGCTTCGCGCCGAGCTGGAGGCAGCCGGCTACGCCTTCCACTGCAACGCCGATACCGAGGTCCTGGTACACGGTTACGAGGAGTGGGGCGAGGACCTGGTCAACCGCCTGCGCGGCATGTACGCGTTCGTGATTCACGACCAGAACAAGAACAAACTCTTTGGCGCTCGTGACATCTTTGGTATCAAGCCGTTCTATTACTACCAGGCATCCGATGGCTCGCTGCTGTTTGGCTCCGAGATCAAGAGCTTCCTGGACCATCCCAAGTTTGAGAAGGCTGTCAACCACGACGCGCTGCGCCCCTACCTGACGCTGCAATTCCCCGCCACGGAGGAGACCTTCTTTAAGGGCGTGTTCAAGCTTGCCCCGGCGCATTGCTTTACGTATGACCTGACGACCAACACCATGGACATCAAGCGTTACTGGAGCTGTGACTTCACCGACGACAACTCCAAGACCTTCGAGGAGTACGTGGACGAGTGCGACAAGGTCGTGCACGAAAGCGTCGCTGCACACCGAATCGCCGATGTTAAGGTGGGCTCGTTCCTTTCTGGCGGCGTGGACTCCAGCTACATTGCCGCCTGTCTCATGCCCGACACCACGTATTCTGTCGGCTTTGATTACAAGAACTTCAACGAGACCAACTACGCTGCCGAGCTTTCCGACAAGCTGGGCATCAAGAACGTGCGCAAGATGATTACCGCCGACGAGTTCTTCGATGCACTGCCCGATATCCAGTATCACATGGACGAGCCGCAATCGAACCTGTCCAGCGTGCCGCTGTACTATCTGGCGCAGATGGCTTCCGAGGAGGTCACCGTCGTCCTTTCGGGCGAGGGTGCCGACGAGCTGTTTGCCGGCTACGAGTGGTACGAGGACACCCCCGAGATGCGCTCCTTTAAGAAGCGCGTGCCGCTCGGCGTACGTCGCGCCCTGGGCTCGCTCGTTCAGCATCTCCCCTACTTTAAGGGCCACAACTTCCTGACGAAATGCGCCGAGGTTCCCGAGCGCTGGTATGTGGGTCAGGCAAAGGTGTTCGATCCCTCCGAGGTCGACGAGGTGCTCAAGCCCGCTTATGACACCGGCAAGAACGCCGCCGAGATGTGCGCCGAGTACTACAAGCAGGTTCCCAACTGCTGCGAGCTTTCCAAGAAACAGTATTTGGATATGAACATGTGGCTGCCGGGCGACATTCTGCTCAAGGCCGACAAGATGTGCATGGCGCATTCTCTGGAGCTCCGCGTCCCGTTCCTGGACAAGAAGGTCATGGAGTTTGCCGAGCACATTCCCGCCAACTACCGTGTTAACGAAGAAGGCTGCAAGCTCGTCCTGCGTCACGCCGCCAACCGCACGCTGCCCGACGAGTGGGCAACGCGCAAGAAGGTGGGCTTCCCCGTACCGGTCAAGTTCTGGCTGCGCGAGCAAAAGTACTACGACTACGTAAAGGAATACTTCACCGCACCGTGGGCTGCCGATTTCTTTGACACCGATGCGCTCATGAAACTGCTTAACGATCACTTTGAGGGTCGCGCGCTCAACCAGCGCAAGATCTATACCACGCTGACGTTCCTCATCTGGTACAAGCGCTTCTTTATCGACGAGGACAAGGGCGCCGAAGTCGCCGCGTAAGTTTCGTTATGAATTAGCGGTGAACAGCCCAGGGTTTCCGCTATACTCAATCCCTGCGGGCGATTGGCGCAACGGTTAGCGCAGGTGCTTTACACGCACAAGGCTGGGGGTTCGAATCCCTCATCGCCCACCACTGAATTGGAAACGGTCCTCGCAAGGGGACCGTTTTTGTTTTGGCCCATCGCAGAGGGATTCGAACCCGCAAGGGTGCGAAGCTGAGGAAACGCGAAGCGTTTTCCAGCGCAGCACGCGAGGAGCGAAGCGACGAAGCGAAAGCGGGCGGCGAAATGGACCCTTGGCGAATACCCATGTGCAAAAAATGCCAAATATGAGTACTGCTACCTTTTTGGTAGCAGCGTTTTCGAAGTCATAAAAGGCAAATCCGACATTAGAACGACGACTGATAGTCCAGTTAAGCCAATTTAGTTACTGCAAAACTGGACATATGTGGCCCAACTCATCTAAAAACGCCTAATTTATATGTTACGAAGTTAGTGCCCGTACTCATATTTGCCACTTTTTGCACACGGCCTATCCCGGCCATGGTAAATCGATAACAAAACGGGCTCCAGACCGCTGAATCGTGCCGCATATGGCACGTCCGCAGTCCGGAACCCGGTCCAAATTGAGTTATTGCGCTGTGTTAGGCCAAAACGTCCGACAAAATCTCGATCAGGCTGTCCACGTCGGCTTCCTCGCACACGAGCGGCGGCAGGAAACGCAGCGTGTGGGCACCAGTAGCGTTAATCACGGCGCCGGCGGCCAGCGCGCGGGCAACAATATCATGTGCATCGCCCGCAGCGTCATCCAAATCGCAGCCGAGCATTAAGCCGCGACCGCGTGCCTCGACCACATGCGGCAGCTTGGTGAGTTTTGCCTCCATATAAGCACCCACCTTGGCAGCATGCTCGGCATAATCGCCGCGCACGAGCGCGGAGAGCGTCGCGGCGCACGCCGCGACAGCCAAGCAGCTACCGCCAAAGGTCGAACCGTGGTCACCAGGCTTAAACACGTCGGCGATCTCTTTCTTTGCCACCACGGCGCCCATGGGGACGCCGTCGGCGATGCCCTTGGCAAGACTCATGATGTCGGGCTCCACGCCATAGGTCTGGAATGCAAACGGCTTGCCGGAGCGGAAGATGCCACACTGGACCTCGTCGGCGATAAGAACGGCGCCCACCTCGTGCGCCAGGTCGCGCGCTGCCGTCATAAACTCCTCGGTCATGGGGTGTACACCGCTCTCGCCCTGGATCGGCTCGAGCATCACGGCACAAATTTCGCTTCTCAGCTGCTTAAAGATCGAACGTAGTTCGTCGACATCGTTGGGCGTGCAGGCCACAAAACCGCCCGGCAGCGGACGGAAGCTATCCTGCAGCCAATCCTGCATGGTGGCGGCAATGGTCTCGAGCGTACGGCCGTGGAAGCCGCCGCGCATGCACACGATGGTGTTGCCACCGTTACCAGCACGCTTGGCGTACAGACGCGCGAGCTTCATCGAGCCCTCGTTG
>CABVBR010000140.1 GCA_902496645.1 uncultured Collinsella sp. | reverse complement strand
GGATTCCAGCCCAGTACCCGTGCTCTCAGTCTTTTTTGGCACAGATTCTCCCTTCGTAGTCCACAGGACTCAATACTTTAGCACACACATGGACGTCTATACCCAAAATAAAGACAGGATATAGGCGAGAATACGCTGGTTGACCACAACATCTAGGCCTGATCGGCACCTGCGGTCTCCAAACCGATCAAACGGAACGGGTCGGCCACGCCACCGATCGACTTTTGGAGCTCGCGCTGGCGCTGCGAATCTTGCATCGCCTGCATCGTCACCACGCGACGAGCCTCATCGTCGAGTGAACGGTCCTGACGCAACTTGGCCTGCGCGGCTCGCATGCGACGTTTGATGGTGTAGAGCTCGAGCGTATCGAGCATAAAGACGATGTTCGTCTCGGTCGGGTGCTTGCTCGTCGCCGAGATGCGCCCGGCGCTGACAAGCGACGCCGCCTCGGGACACACCGCCCGCGCCGCATCCATGCATGCCGCAGGATCGGTTCCCGGCGGCGTTGCCAGCACGGCCCACGCAATGGACTCGTGACGCGGGTCGACCCACTCGATAGAACAAATGCGATCGGCATACGTGCGGAACAGATCGGGATAGCTCGTGAGCATCGTCAGCAGCTCGCGCTCCCCCGCCAGGGATTTCCGCTCCAGATCGGTCAAAACGATCGGCATCGACGGAGCTGCCGCCGCGCTTGGACTATCGGCAACGGGCGCAGCGCTTTCCATTCCCGCCGGCACATCGATTGGCGGCAGGTCCTCGTCGACCTCCACCGGTGCGGCCCCATAGGCATCAAGCGGAACGTAGTCGTACGGATCCTCCTCGACCGGTGCGGACACCGGCGGCGTCGCACCCGCGGCCCAGGCACCGCGACCGGCACTGCGCGCACCAGCCGCACCGCCGCCCGAACTTCGTCCCTGCGAGCTGCCCGCGCGCTCAGCTTGCGCGCGTTGACGCTCGTAGTTCTGCTCACGCCGGCGCTCGGCATCCTCGCGCTTGGCGACATCGCGAAACACGCGGCCCGAACTCGCGCGCACGGTCTCCAGGTCCAAACCCAACAGATCGGCAATCTGGATAAAGTACGTGTCGATCATATAGCTGTCACGTAGCGGATAGATAAGCGTCAGCGCGTCCTCGAGCGCCTTGGCGCGACCGCCCGGTGTGGTAATGTCGCTCGACTCCTGCAGCGAGCGGTAGACAAAGTCCATGAGGGGCTCGGCCGCGTCAATGCGCGCCTGAAGCTCCTGGCCGCCATGCGCCGTGATGAACTCCATGGGGTCGTTGCCGTCGGGCAGCACCACACAGCGCAGGTCCATCGAATCCTGCTCGATAAACTGAATCGCGCGGCGAGCGGCCTTTTGACCGGCGGCGTCGCCATCGAACATATATACAATGCGCTTGGCAAAACGGGTGAGCGTCTTAACGTGATGTTCCGTCAGCGCCGTGCCCAGCGTGGCGACGACATTTTTGATCCCCGCCTCCCAGCAGGCGATGCAATCGGTATAGCCCTCCACCACGATGGCAGTATCCTGAGCAACGATAAACTCCTTGGCCCAGTTAAAGCCATAGAGGTTTCGCTTTTTATGAAACACGCTCGTCTCGGCGGTGTTGAGGTACTTGGGCTGACCATCGCCCATGATGCGCCCGCCAAAGGCGATATTGTGACCCTGTTCATCAAAGATGGGAAACATCACACGGTCGTAAAAGCGGTCTGCGAGCTGTCCGCGCCCACGGCTTACGGCCACGTTGGCGTCGATCATCTCCTGAGGGGTAAAGCCCGCCTGAGACAGGTGCGAAACCAGCGCGTTGCGACCAGGCGCAAAACCCAGGCAGTAGCGGCGACAGACATCGCCACCCATACCGCGGCTGGCAAAGTACTCGCGCGGACGGCTGTCCTTACCGCGCATAAGCATGGTGTGGTAGAACTGAGCCGTCTCGGCGCACAGGTCATAGATGCGGGCGCGCTTGGTGCCGCGATCGCGCTGCGCACCGGTATCGTGCAGTTCAATGCCTGCACGATCAGCCAAATAGCGGATCGACTCGGGAAAACTCAGGTTCTCACGCTTCATGATATAGGTAAAGACGTCGCCGCCCTCGCCGCAGCCAAAGCAGTGCCACACCTGCGTAGCAGGGATAATGTGAAACGATGGGGTCTTTTCGCCATGAAACGGGCAGCAGCCCCAAAACTCATGGCCGCGGGGCTTGAGCTCAACCGTTTCCTGCACGATGGAAACCAAGTCCGACGCCGCGCGTACTTGATCTTTTTCCTCATCGCTAATCACGGATGCTCACCCCCTGCTCACCCAAGTTATGACGAATATCGTCGATATTACCCTCGACGGTCGCGATCAACTCGTCCAGCGAATCGAACACGCGCGACGGGCGCAGCCAGCGCGTAAACGCCAGCGACACCGAGGCGCCATACAGGTCGCCCGCATAGCCGATCAAGTTGGCCTCGAGATGCGCCGAGGCGGCATCATCGGCATAGGTCGGCGGCAGGCCGACATTAACGGCAGCAGGCCATACGGTATCCTCGACCAGCACCAGACCCTCATAGACGCCATCAGCAGGCACTTGGATGCCGTCGGGCACCTGGATGTTTGCCGTGGGAAAGCCCATATCGGAGCCCTCGTGACGGCCAGCCGCCACAACGCCGCGCAGCATATAGGGACGGCCGAGAAGCTCGGCAGCCAGCTCCACATGACCCTGACCCAGCTCACGGCGGATGCGCGTGGCACAGATGGTCCGCCCGTTAACGCAGAGCAGGTCGTGACCGTAAACGTCAACCCCACGCTCAGTGCCCCAGGCGCGCATCTCGGCAACGCCCGAAGCCCCGCCGCGGCCGAGCCTAAAGTCGCTGCCTACACGAATGGAGCGAATGTCGACAACACGCGACAACAGCGCCAGAAACCCGACATGATCGAGTGCCGCCACGGCGGGCGTAAAGGGAACGGCCACCACCGCATCGACCCCGGTTTGAGCCAGGGCATGCAGGCGGTCGGCCGTCGTCATCAATTTTTGAGCGGGCGACGGACTCACCACGACGTCCGGATCAGGATCGAAGGTGACCACGACCGCTTTGCTGCCGTGGGAACGTGCATCGCGAACAACCGCGTCAATCAGCTCTCGGTGCCCACGATGCACGCCATCAAACACGCCAATGGCGATCGACGCGGCACCCAAGAACTCGCACCCATCAAATGCATCGGCAAAAACGATACGGGCCTCGTCCAACTCACCCGCGAAAAAGATACGCGCGAGCTCGTGGGGCGCCAGCATCATCGAACACCGCCGATCGCCTGCGGAAAGACATGCTCCATCACAAAGCGGCCGCCCTCGATTCGAGCAAGCGCCTTCAATCCACCATCGAGCACGAGCGCGAACGGCGCCTTCGACGCATCGAAGTCCGCAAGCGCACGTTCAATGGGAATGCGGCGACCACAAAGCAGGTCGTCTGCAAGATTTCCCGGCAAATCGACACGTGTGGCACCAAGGGCGGCGATGGGATCCAGAGCGAAGCCGGCAGCGGACTCGGCAGAGAGCTCCTCTACCGCATGACAGGCGCCAATGGAAACCACGCCGGAGGCCGTACGGCGCAGCGCGGAAATATGTGCAGCGCTATCGCAGGCACGACCCAGATCGCGAGCGAGCGCGCGAATGTAGGCGCCTTTGCTTACCGAAAACGCCACGGTCCAGACACACGTATCGCCCTCGCCGCTCACGGCGATCAGGTCGGCGGCATAGACCTCGACGGGGCGCGGGGGCAACTCAACCGCATTGCCCTCGCGAGCACTCTTATAGGCGCGAACGCCATTGACCGAGATGGCCGAAAACGCTGGCGGCACCTGCATCTGCGGGCCAAGCATAGCGGCTAGCTGCTTACGGGCGTAAGCGAGATCGTGCAGCTCGGGGGCAACGGGCACCGTGCGAACGGCCTCGCCCTCCGCGTCATTGGTGTTGGTCTCGACGCCAAACGAAATGTCGGCGACATAACTTTTGGTATCGAGAGTTAGCATGCCCAGCAGACGGGTCGCCTGGCCCACGCCCACCACCATGACACCCGAGGCCATGGGGTCGAGCGTACCGGCATGGCCGACGCGTCGCTCATGGAGAGCGCGTCGGCACTGCGATACCACGTCGTGGGACGTACAGCCCACCGGCTTATCGACGGCGAGCAGCATATTCAATTGAGAAGGAGTACGACGAGCCATGTACCATCCAAAATGTTAGAGCTCGACGGTCACCGAAGCGGGATCCTCCCCCACCAGCTCGGCCAGCATGGGAAGTGCCACGGCGAGCGTCTCGCGAATTGTTCCGTTGTTGGAAAAGCCGGCGGCGGCATGATGCCCGCCACCGCCAAAGTTGGCAGCAATCTCGGACACATCGAGGTCGCCCTTGGAGCGCAGGTTGCCACGCACCTTGGTATCGCCCTCAATGCCCTTTAAGAACATGCAGACCTCACCACATCGACCAGGCCGTCGCACTCGTCCGAGGTGACGCCGCAGGCCTCAAGGTCGCTCTGGTAGGCATAGCTATATGCCACGCGCCCATGCGCGACCGTCTTAATGCGACCCATGACAATGGACTTGAGGTGCAAAAACTCAACGCGCATGCTCTGATAAACCTCGAGCGCAACGCGCGCCGGGTCGGCACCGTGGGCAACCAGACGCGAGGCCGCATGGAATGCGGCGGCATCGGCGTTTTGGTACTGGAAACGACCGGTATCGGTAACCAAGCCACACAGCAGGCAGGTCGCAACGCCATCACGTGCGACAATGCCACAATTGTCCAAGAAGCGGTCGATGATCATAGCGCAGGCTGCAGCTTCGACGCGCCTCAGACTGAGCTCGGCAAACTCCTCGCGCGCTGGATGGTGATCGAAGCACACCACATGCGCCGATCGACGCAGCACCTCGGCGGAATTATTGAGGCGCTCGACGACCGGTACGTCCACCGAGATGAACAGGTCAGGATTGCCGGCGTACGCAGATGCCGGCACCAGGCGATCGGAGCCTTCCATAAAGCGGTAAATGCGAGGAACCGGGTCATCGTCTGCCAGCAGCAGCGCAATGTCCTTGTTGGGGAAAAACTTCATGAGCGAAAGGCCCAGACCCAATACGGAGCCCAAGGCATCGCCATCGGGAGAAGTATGTCCCGAAATCGCAATGGAGGACGCATCCTCGATGAGCTCGAGGATGCGTC
>CABVBR010000139.1 GCA_902496645.1 uncultured Collinsella sp. | reverse complement strand
AGGTGGACAAGATGGAGTATCCACAGCTTGCCGTTATGAATATCAGCCATCGTTATTTTGACTTTGAGGAGTTCTTTTCGTCGGCCGCGGCTTCGGGTTATACGTGCTGTGAGCTTTGGACCGGGGCGATGCATTTGTATGTGGATTGCCATGGCTATGATTCGCTCGAGCAGGTGAGGGAGCTTTCGCAGCGGTATGGAGTCCGGATTGTCGGAATTTGCCCCGAGCAGAACAACCCCAAGCCGTGGAATATCGCGGCGCGCGGGGAGAAGTCGCGTGCCCGTACGCTCGCATACTTTAAGAATGTCGTGGATATCGCGGTGGAGCTTGGGGCCGAGCAGGTCATGGTGTCGAGCGGTTGGGCATTTTTGAATGAGCCGATCGAGGACGCGTGGGGCCGTAGCGCCTCGATGCTGCGGTCGATTGCCGAGTATGCGGGCGAGCGCGGTGTGCGCCTGGTGCTTGAGGCCTTGCAGCCGGTTGAGTCGATGATCGTGAACTCGGCGGCGGATACGAAGCGCATGATCGAGATGGTCGGGCATCCGGCGCTTAAGGCGTGTCTTGATATGGGCGCCATGGCGGTGGCGGGGGATACCATCGATGATTATTTCGATGCGCTCGGCGATGACGTCGCCCACGTGCACTTTGTCGATGTTGCGGCCGATGACACGACGCATCTGGCCTGGGGTGACGGAGATCGCGATATGCGTGCCGACCTGGATAGGCTGGTGGCGCGCGGCTATCGTGGAGTGGTTTCGGCAGAGACATACGACGGGCGCTATTTCGCCGATCCCGCGGCAGCCGATGCTCAGGTGATGGCAGTGTACCGCCGCGCGATTGGCGCCTAAGCGAGACGGGGCGCCGAGCTGCTGTTCGGCGGATTTCGGCTGGGCGCTCGAAATGGGACACGCTTTCCCTATGTTTCCAAATGAATACGCTGTGAGCCGAGGGAGACGATTCTCCCCGCAAACACTCTAGTATGCTAAAGTACCCAGAAGACCGGCGGAGCTATGCCGGTCTTCTGTTCTATACGAAGCGCAGCATGAGGAGGCTCACCAGATGACGGCCACACCGTGGGGATTCCGGGACATATTGCCCGAGGAGGCTCAGGCGCGCGAGGAGATTGCGCTGACGGTGAAGGGCTGCTTTAGGGAGCATCATTACCTGCCGGTCGAAACGCCGCTGCTCGAGGACAAGGGTTCGCTCGAGGAGGGCGGCCGCATCGCGGATACGCCGTTCAAGCTCTTTGACGACGATGGTCGCCTGCTGGTGGTTCGTCCCGACAACACGCTGCCGATCGTGCGCCTGGTCTCGACCCGTATGCGCGCGGCCGACTTGCCGCTGCGCCTGCGCTATGAGGCGCCGGTGGTTCGTGAGTGCCAACGCAATGCCGGCGGTTCGCGTCAGTTCACCCAGCTGGGCTTTGAGCTCATCGGCGCGGGCGATACCGCGGGCGATGTCGAGATTGTCTCGCTGGTCGCCGAGGCCGTGCGCAAGTTGGCACTGCCCGATGCGCGCATTATCGCAGGTAGCGTGCGCCCGTTTAAGGAGCTGCTCGCGGCATGTGAGGATCGCGAGCTGGCTGCCGAGGCACTGCGTTGCGTGCACGCCAACGACTTTGTGGGCCTCGATACCCGCGTGGCGGAAAGCGCCGAGCCCGAGGCCGTGAAGGCCGCCATTAGCGAGCTGCCGCGCCTGCATGGCGGCGGCGAGGTGCTCGACCGCGTGGACGCGCTGCTGGCAGCGGCCGGTATCGTCGCGCCGCTCACACGCGAGCTGCGAGCCCTGGTTGAGGGCCTGGCTCCCGAGGACGCTCAGGTGCTGTCCTTCGACTTCTCCATCATGAATTCCTTCGATTACTACACCGGCCTGGTCTTTAAGGCCTATGCCGGCGGCTTGCCCGATCCGGTGGGCTCGGGCGGTCGCTACGACTCCATCTTTACCGGCGCGTTCGGTGATGGCATCGAGGTGCCGGCGGCGGGCTTCGCCTTTTCGCTTGAGCGCCTGGAGGCCGCGCGCACCTCGGCCGAGGACGCTGCCTCCGATGGCGACCACGCCGTGGGGCGCGGCGCCGAGGGCCCGCTGCGCATCGCCGTTCCCAAGGGCTCGCTCAAGGCCGACACGCTCGACGTGCTCGAGGCTGCGGGCCTGGATGTCTCCGAGCTGCGCGATCCCGGCCGCCACCTGATTGTGCGCGGTCGAGACACGCGCGCCGGCAAGGGCGCGGTCGGCGATATCGAGTTTGTCATCGTGCGCCCCAGCGATGCGCCCGCCTTTGTGGGTTGCGGCGGTGCCGACTGCGGAATCTGCGGTTGGGACTCGCTCATCGAGGCCGACCTCAACCTGCTGCAGCTCGTCGATCTGGGCTATGGCCTGTGCACCTTTATTGAGGCGGAGCCCGCATGGTGCGCCGGCCAGGCCGAGCGCAACTATGCCCGTCGCGGCTCTCTGCGTGTGGCCACCAAGTACCCGCGCATCGCGAGCGCCTGGTATGCCGAACGCGGCGTGAATGCCGACATCGTCTCGCTACACGGCAATATTGAGCTGGGCCCCATCGTCGGCATGACCGACCGCATCGTGGACATTACCGCCACGGGTGCGACCCTGCGCGACAACGACCTGGTCATTACCGGTCGCATCATGGATTGCACGGCGCGCTTCTTCGTCAACCCGGGTGCCGCGCGCCTGGATCCGCGCGTGCGCAACCTGGCCGATCGCCTGGCAGCTGCCGTGAAGGACAAGCATTTTGAGCCCGTCGCGGGCTCGGCACAATAGCGCGAGCGCGCACGGGCGCCCCCATGTCCGGGCTGCGGGCCGATTGGCACTGCTGCCCGGTCTCACGTTTCTCAAACGCAACCTCAACCGATAGGGGATACCGATATGAAGACCATCAAACTTGCTCCCGGCGAGCGCCTCGTCACTAATCAGCTCAACCGTAAGGGCGTGCTGCCGCAAAACATCGTCGACGCCGCCCGCGATATCGTGGCCAACGTGCGCGCCAACGGCGATGCCGCGGTGCGCGATTACTGCCAGCGTTTTGATGGTGTTGAGCTGCAGAGCTTCCGTCTGCCGCAAGAGCAGATCGATGCCGCGCTCGAAGGCCTCGACCCTGCCTTTGTCGCCGCGCTGGAAAAGGCCGCGCGCCAGATTCGCGAGTTCCACCAGCGCGAGGTCGAGCAGAGCTGGTTTACCACGCGTGCGGACGGCACGATGCTCGGCGTTAAGGTGACCCCGCTCGCGGCGGCCGGCATCTACGTGCCGGGCGGTCGCGCGCAGTATCCCTCCACGGTGCTCATGAATGCCATTCCCGCCAAGGTCGCCGGCGTCAAGCGCGTGGTCATGGTGACCCCGCCGCAAAAAGACGGCCTGATCAGCCCCTATACGCTCGCCGCGGCCAAGCTTGGCGGCGTGGACGAGATCTATATGGTGGGCGGCGCTCAGGCCGTGGCCGCGCTGGCGTACGGCACCGAGACCATTCCGCGCGTCGACAAGATCACCGGCCCGGGCAACGCCTTTGTCGCCGCGGCCAAGCAGATCGTGTCGGGAGACGTGGGCATCGACATGGTCGCCGGCCCGTCCGAGGTCTGCGTGCTGGCCGACGCCACCGCCAAGCCCATGGTGGTCGCTGCCGACCTGATGGCCCAGGCCGAGCACGATCCGCTGGCCGCCTGCTATCTGGTGACCTGCGATGAGCAGTTTGCGCGCGAGGTCGAGGCCGGCATCGATATTCTGGTGGCACAGTCGCCGCGTGCCGAGATCACGCGTGCCTCGCTGGATAACGAGGGCGCGATCGTGGTTGCTGCCGACATGGCCGCCGCCGTTGATGCCGTGAACACCGTGGCGCCCGAGCACCTGGAGCTGCACTGCAAGGACGCGATGGGCCTGCTCGGCGGCATTCGCAACGCCGGTGCCATCTTTGTGGGCGCCTGGAGCTCCGAGCCGCTCGGCGATTACGTCGCCGGCCCCAACCACACGCTGCCGACCGGCGGCACGGCCATGTTCTCCAACCCGCTTTCGGTGGAGGAGTTTGTCAAGCGCTCGAGCGTTATCTGCTATACGCCCGAGGGTCTGCTTTCCGACGCTCCCGCCACGCAGCGCCTGGCCGAGGCAGAGGGCCTGTGGGCGCACGCGCTTTCGGCTGCATTGCGCCGTCGCGTGCTGGAGCAGGGCGAGGACTCCGTGAGCGCCGAGTCGCTGGCCGCGGCCGACCTGACCAAGGTCGCCTGGCCGGGCGATACGACCGCGACCGTTGCCGAAGGCGTGAACCTGGCGGCCGCTGCGGGCAGCGCCGCTGGCGCGGCCGGCGAGGAGGCCTAAGATGGCCGAGCTTTCACCCCGCATGAAGGAGCTCGTCCAGCCTTACCTGGCTGGTATTGAGCCCTACGATCCCAACTTTACGCCCACGCGCATCAACCTTTCGGCCAACGAGAACACCTATCCCGTGCCGGCCGGCGTGCGCGAGGCGGTCAATGCGGCCCTCGCCGCCACGCCGCTCAACCGCTATCCCGATCCCATGTCCAACGACCTGCGCGACGAGCTGGCCGCCTGGCATGGCGTGACGCGCGAGAACATCTGCGTGGGTAACGGCGGCGATGAACTGCTCTATAACTACCTGCTGGCGTTTGGCGGCGCGGGGCGGACCCTGCTCAACTGCCCGCCGTGCTTTAGCGAGTACGCCTTCTTTGCGTCGCTGTGCCAGACCGAGGTGCGCGACGTGTGGCGCGATCCGGCGAGCTTTGAGCTCGACCAGGCAGCCGTGCTCGCCGCGGCGCCCGAGTGCAATCTGGCCATCGTGACCTCGCCCAACAATCCCACGGGCGACGTGGCTCCGCTCGACTTTGTCGCGGCGCTGTGCGACGCCTGTCCCGGCATGGTCATGGTCGACGAGGCCTACGTTGAGTTTGCCGACGATTCGTTTGGCGCGGCAACTACGGCGCAGGGACTTATCGCCGAGCATCCCAACCTGGTGATTCTGCACACGCTGTCCAAGGCGTTTGGCGCCGCCGGCACGCGTCTGGGTTATGTGATTGCAGCGCCCGAGGTTATCGAGGTGTTCGCGGCGATTCGCCAGATCTACTCGGTCAACGTGCTGAGCCAGGCGGCGGCACTTGCCTGCGTACGTGCCCGCGATGCGTATGCGCCCGTGGTGGCGCTGGTTGCGAACGAGCGCGACCGCGAGCTGGCTTCCCTGCACGCGATGGGTGCCGCGGGCCTGCCGGTGGAGGCATGGCCGAGTGCGGCGAACTTTGTGCTCGT
>CABVBR010000138.1 GCA_902496645.1 uncultured Collinsella sp. | reverse complement strand
CCTTTCGCTCGGCATTCCCAACCCCATCGCCAAGTGGAATCTGGGTCCCGAGGGTTACCGCGCCATGAACCAGCTGTGCTTTGAGGGCGGCCTGTTCTCGCGTCGCGTAGTCGACAAGATCGGCCTGCCCGACGCGCGCTTCTTCATCTATGGCGACGACGCCTGCTACGGCTATGTCGCCAGCCAGCACTTCCCCGCCGCCGTGGTCGCCGACGTGGTGCTCAAGCGCGCCCGCGCTGTCTCCAACTGGGACATCGCCGGCAAGCGCCAACTCAACTCCACGAGCGGCACCAACCGCTACTACATCATGCGCAACCGCGGCTATTTAGCCCGTTACATGCAAATCTACGGTGACTACCACCCCATGCTGTTCCGCTTGGGCAACGCCGCGACCTTCTGCAAGGAGTTCATCCGCTTGGCTGCGGTAGACAAATGCTTTAAGACCGGTATCCCAGCGCTGCGCCGCGGCATGAAAGACGCCCGCAAAATCATCAAGGATCCCGACTGGAAGCCCATGCCGCCCCTGGAGGACGCGGAGTAACAGAAGCCGAACACGCCCCGCTACTTAAAGCCGCTGGCACACTACGGACACGTGCTGCCCGTCAAAGCCAAAGCCCCAGCGCACGCGGCCGACACCTGGTCGTGGCACGCGAATCTCGTCGATACCGTCACGTTCGATGTCGAGCAGCGCCTGAACCGCCAACAGTTCCAGACCCAGAACATCCACGTCGGGGTCATACATCATGTTCATAGTGACAAGCGGACGTTCGTCGAGCATGCCGAGGGTATCGGCCACATCGAGCATCCTTCCCGTAGGGAACACCTGGATATCCCAGCGATCCGCCCCGCGCTTTCGATTGGATGACGGATTGGCATACCCCGGCATACCAAAGCAGAGCCCTTGCAACAGCAGGTGGTATGGCAACGTCGAATCCTTCTCGACCGCGCCGGCTTCCGCGTCACCTAGAATTCGACGAAGCGCCTGCCTCACCGCATCCTCGTCACCACGACACAACCCATCACGAAACGCATCGACGTTCCGCACATCCTCGGCGGCGCACTCAAACCATTCAATAATCACGAGACGCAAAGCCTGGCGAAGCTCGTTATTGGGTAGCCGCAGAGCACGGGAGCGAGCGCCGTTTCCCGGTTCCTCAACCATATCCGTCGTTAAGAAGCCGGACAGGTATAACGCGGTCCAAACATCATCGACGCAAGCGTCATTCGACACGACGGCGCCCAGACAAAGCGGGGTTTCAACGCATCCATGCGGTTCAAGCAAATCGAACAGAGTCGAAAGCCTCTCGAGATTCCAGTCTCCAGCCACCCTACTCAGGCAGTCGGCAAACCCATACAAATCGGCCCGCACCGGCGGCGTGCAACCGCGGTTCAAGAAATCGATCACGCGCGCCGGACTCGAGCAATAAAACCTGCCAAATCGGTATCCCTCGAACCATTCACGCTCATCATCCAGGTATTCCTCGCATCCAGCATGGCCTAGCAGAGCCCGAACCTCGTCATCCGAAAAGCCAAACCACCGGTCACAGCACCCCGAAAGCGGAGTCGACATGCAGTACGAACACCCGCGCAAAGAAAGCGCCGTCTCGGCAGGACAGGGATGCTCCCCCATAAGACACGCCAGCCGCAACGAATCGCCCGCAGCGGCAATGGCGTCAAACAGCACACGGTCGAATAGCTTTGCCGGATCGGCGCCGGAAGCGCCCCTCGCGCTCGCACGGCGCGACCACGCCGCGTCGTATCCATCAACGAGCAGCACAACCTGTTCATCGCAGGCCATCTCCAGTAGCTCAATGAGCACGCCAAGCACCGAGGCAACCTCGTCCTCGCCCGCCACGCCACGCGCAACGCGCTCGATGTGGCGCACCTTGTCTCGGGGCAAATCCGGAGCCTCCAAAAGCGCCAACAGGCGAGCGCACTCACCCGTAAGAGCTTCAGGCACGACGCCGCCGACGTTGGCACCGCACCTCGCGGCGCCAGAAAAGTCCAGTGATATCACAGGGTAGCAGGCAAACTCATCCCGATAGCGCCCGCCACCCGCATCCCAAATCTGGGAACCAGCAAACAGGCCCCGATCGACCTGCCCGACCGCAGGACGCTCCAGAAAAGCCTTAAGCATCGACAGGTTCATGCTCTTGCCAAAGCCTTCGGGCCGACAACACGCCACAACGGAAGCATCAGCATCCAAGACATCGGCAATAAACATCGTCTTGTCGACTAGCACGCATCGATCCATGGCCTCGGCAAAGTCATGTTCGCCGACCGGTAGCGCCCCATTACCCGAACGGTTGATCAACTCTACGCCATAGTAGGCAGTATCGCCGTAAATCGCCTGTTCAGACACCGTAACTTCTCCCTAAAACGCAGCACGATGCCCATTGTATCGAGCAACTCAACCGCAATGATGCCGTCATGCAGACGTTTCGGGCAACGGTAGCAATAAGAACCCCGATGGGGCATAACAAATCATTGCACAACAAAACGGGGCCCGATACAGCCGTACCGGACCCCGTCCTAGTTCTTAGATTATAAGGCGACCAGGATCTTACTCCTCGGATCCGTCCTCGCCAGCAGACTTCTTCTGCTGATCAAGCTTGTGCTTGCCGCTCACAATAGACGTGGCGCCAAGTGTCGCCAAGCTCGCGCTGGCAAGGCTCGCCATCACGATGAGGTCGCCCGTCTTGGGCATATTGCCACCCGAGGCCTTGGTCGTCGTGGTCGTGGTAGTCGTCGTGGTGTTCGAGGTGACGTTCTTGTCGTCACCCTTCTGAGCATCGGCATCGGACTGTCTAGCGCCTGCATTGGTCGAAGCATCGGCATCGCCATCAGTCCTGGACTCGGGAGCCTCGCCAGAAGTGTTCTCATCAGAAGACGAGCCGATGTTGTTGCCAGCCGTCATCGAAGACCCAATCAAGGCGCCAAGCTGCTTGCCAACATTGGTGGAGCCATTAGAGGAGCCGCCATCGGTCGAGCCAGAAACGGAACCACCGGTCGATCCAGAGACAGAACCGCCGGTTGAACCAGAGCCCGAATCACCAGCACCGCCAGCAGACTCCGTGCCGCCCGAAGCAGTCCCGCCATTACCGGCACCATTATTGTTGCCAACACCAGTCGAAGGCGCACCCGTCTCGCCGCCATTGTCCGTATCGCTATCAGTTTCCACCGTTGGCCCGAAAGGCGCCGCCGGCACTTTGTCCGGGCGAGGCGCCGGCGTGGGCTCAGGCTCAGGCTCAGGCTCGGGCTCCACAGGCGTTGCCGCGGCAGCCTCGTCCTCGGCAATATAGACCAGGCAGTCCTTGAGCTCGTTCTTATAGCGATTCTTCCATCCCTCATGGTACTGAGGCTGACTCGAATACTTCCGCGCCACGTTATCAACAACGCTGTTGGAAAGTGCCGTCACAAACTCGCGGTCGGTCATATCGTTGGAAAGATTCGCCCAACGGAAAAAGTCCTGGCAGCCACCCGTGCCGCACATATTGGTGATGCTCCACACCATGCCTTTGACGCAATCGGCACGACCGGAAATATCAATGCCTAGAGCGTTCTTGAGCCACGACTCGGTAACCGCATAGTAGGAGTTGTACGCATAGGCATCCTGCAGCGCCGAGAACTCAGCCGAATCGGTGTTGTAAGCACCCAGGAAGGCATCCTGCGCGATGCGGCCCAGCTCGGTGAGTTGGCCGTTCGCATACATGGGGTTGCTTCCGTTGGAAATCTCGCTGCCGCGGTCAATCGCGTCCTTAAGCATGCTGTACTTAGCAGAGTCGTAGTTATAGACCTGCTTCATAAACGGAATAAGCGACCAACGGCGATCGAACTGGTAATAACCCAGCGCGTTGTATCCGTCGCCATACGAAAAGCCCTGGTTGTAATTGCCGTGGCTCTCGTACTTGGTAAAGTACTTCATCTCGTCGGTCACATTGACAAACGAAACACCCTGAACCGACCTCAGCACGCCCGAGAAAGACTGCTGGGTGTAGAGGCCCTTATCGATATCGGTGGCATCCGAGGCAACGCCCGGCGTGGGCTCCTCGGCTATAGCGGTTGCGGGTGCGGCAACGGCGCCAAACGAAAGCGCCAGCGTCAGGCCCGCAACAATCGCGGAATGCTTGGGTTGCATACATCCTCCCTGCATTGGTGTGGTTAAAGTGCAGTTTGCAAAGATGGATTCAGTATTACAGCTCCCCGTTTGTTGCACAACAACCCATCGGTAAACGGCAACAACTCTCCGCGAAATCTTAAGGAATTAAACAAACTGATCGTCGGGAGCCAGCAGAAGCTCGCCGTAACGCTCCATCAACCCGTCTCTCAACTGACAGAAAGCGGGAATATAGACGTTCAAGATGCGCTGAATCAAATCTTGAGCAAGCTTGTTGTCATAAATATGAACGTTCGTGTTACGATCTCTGAGCATATCTAGCCAGGCCGCCTCATCAATAAAGTCGTAGAATCGGTAGGACTCCTTCAAGATGGCACGAGGAGACCCCGACGCGGCAAGCGTGGCGCCCTCATACTCGAGCAGACGCTTAAGGAGCGTAATTGAGATACCGAAAACCTGCTCATAGATATATGCACATCCGGAGACAACATAGTCGTTATCGAAATCTTGGAATCGAGCTGTCTCTAGCAGTGCCAGACGCGAATCAAAGGCTTCGTACGACTTCACGAAAGCCAGCCCCTACAGCTTAATGTCAAAGTTGATCTCGGGGACGGCGGCTAGGTCGGCCAGCGTCACGCCGTCGACGTACTTTTCGATTACATCGTCCAGGCCGCGCCAGAACTTGACGGTCGAGCACAGATCGCTACGGGTGCAGGTGTTGTCAATGCCGTCGCACGCCACCGGGGCAGTGCTGCCCTCGACGGCGCGCAGGATGTCGCCGGCACGCACCTCGGCCGGGTCCTTGGCCATCATGTAGCCGCCGCCCTTGCCGCGCACGCTCTTAAGCAGGCCCGCCTTCATAAGCGGACGAACCAGCTGCTCCAAATACTTTTGCGAGATATGCTCGCGGTCGGCAACCTCGCGCAGGGCAATCTTGCCCTCGGCGTCGCCCAGCGCCGCGATATAGATCATCAGTCGGAGGGCATAGCGGCCCTTAGAAGAAATGAGCATACCTACCCTCCCATCGTTACTGGGACAAAAACAGGCTTGTTTGTCCCAAATCCTATGCACGCGGGGCAAACAAACCTGATTTTATGTCCCTCATCTAAAAAGTCGAGTGGATTAGTCGGGTTTTCCCTTGACTAACGCCGAACCCATAGTAA
>CABVBR010000137.1 GCA_902496645.1 uncultured Collinsella sp. | reverse complement strand
CGCCGTAGCTGGCGAGGATGGAACCGCAGCCGTCGATGGGGCCGTGCGTGAGCTGTCGCGTGGTGGGGTCGAGCAGCGTAGTCATGCTCGTAAGGCCGGAGGGCATGCCGAAAATCTCGACCATGGGCTCGACGGTGTAGACGCCAATATCCATGAGGGAACCCGATGCCATATTGCAGTCGAAGATATTGGTGGCGTGTCCCGCGAGAATCTCGTTGTAGCGCGAGGAAAATTTGCCAAAGCGCAATGAGGCGCGGCGGATGGGGGCGATCTCACCCAGGGCGTCCTCGATGGCGTGGAAAGCGGGGTCATGGAGGGGGCGCATGGCCTCGAGGGCTACGACGCCCGCCGCCTCGGCTGCGCGAAAGACCTCGAACGCCTGTGCCTCGGTGGCACAAAAAGGCTTTTCGACGATAACGTGCTTGCCGCCGGTGATACAGGCGAGCGCCTGCTCGTAGTGGAGCGCATTGGGGCTGCCGATGTAGACGGCGTCGACGTCGGCAGCGGACGCAAGCTCGTCAAGCGCGGTGAAGTTACGCTCGCCACCATGCTTAGCGGTGAAGGCGGCGCCGCGATCTGCATCGCGCGAGAGCGTGCCCACAAACGCAGCTTGGTCGTTGGCGTTGACGACCTGGATAAAGTCGTCGGTAATCATGGATGTGCCGATGGTCGCTATACGCAGCATGTATCCCCCTCGTGCCGTTCGGTTTACAGGATGAGTGTAGCGCGAGGGGACAGGAAATAGCGTGCGAAAACGCCGTTACAGGTCGCTCTCGTTAAAGCCGGCGTCGATATCGAGGTTGCTGCCGTCGGCCGCCGTGGTGGCAAGCTCGTCGCAGCGCTCGTTGAGCTCATGACCGGCGTGGCCCTTAACCCAGATGAACTCCACTTTGTGCTTGCTCTTTGCGGTGAGCAGGCGCTCCCACAGATCGCGGTTCTTGACGGGCTGCTTGTTGGCGGTTTTCCATCCGCGCTTTTTCCAGCCGTCGATCCAGTGCTTGTTAAAGGCGTTGACGACGTACTGCGAATCGGAATGGACTTCGACGTCGCAGGGGCGGTTGAGCGCCTCGAGCGCCACGATGACCGCCATGAGCTCCATGCGGTTGTTGGTGGTCTTGGCGTAGCCGCGCGAAAGCTCGGAGGTGAAGGTCTTGCCGGCGGGGTTGGTGTATTTGAGCACGGCGCCGTAGCCGCCGCGTCCCGGATTTGATCGGGCCGAGCCGTCGGTATAGATGATGACCTTCACATGGTTCCTTTCGTTGGGTATGTTTCGTGTGAGTGACCATTGTAGCGCCATGCCAGCCGGGGGCTAGCAATCTGCGATTTCTACCCCGTCTTCCGACAGTTAGTTGGCATGGATGATGCGGTTGAGCTCGTCGAGGTATTGCTGCAAGAGGGGAGAGGGCTTGCGCTCGTCGTGCATGATATAGCCTACGTGCATCGTTGGGGCGTCTGCTAACGGGATCGATGCCATACCCCACTGCATTTCGTTGGAGAGGACTCCGGTCGACAGGGTGTAACCGTTCGACGTGATAAGTAAGTTGGTAAGTGTTCCGCGGTCCGAGATTCGTATGTTGCGGTCGCAAGGGATATAGCTAAAAGGTTCCTCGGCGTAATAGAAGGAGTTTGAGGTTCCCTGCTCAAAGCTGTAGCGCGTATAGGGCGTGAGATCGGCAAGGGACAGCTGAGGGCGGCGGGCGAGCGGGTGGCGCTCGCTAACGAAGACGTGGACCGTCGCGTCGAATAGGGGATGGAAGCTTGCGCGGGCATCGGCAAAAGCCTTCTGCAGAACGCGGGCGTTAAAGTCATCCAGATACAGAATGCCGATATCGCTGCGAAACGCACGGACGTCATCGATGATCTGCGATGTGGTGGTCTCGCGCATGATGAACTCGAACTTGCTGTCGCGGCAGCGCTCGACTACGTTGACAAAGGCCTCAACCGAAAAGGCGTAGTGCTGGGCGGAAATGGCGAGGCGGGCCTGAGGTGTACCGCCGTCCTCGTAGCGGGCCTCGAGCATGTCGGCCTGCTCTACGACCTGGCGTGCATAACCCAAAAGCTCGGTGCCGTCGTTGGTGAGTGCAACACCGCGGCTAGAGCGCGTAAAGATTTCGATATGAAGTTCCTGTTCCAGGCTTTTGACGGCGTTGGAGATATTGGACTGTGCGGTATAGAGGCGCTGAGCTGCGGCGTTGATTGAGCCGGACTCTGCCACGGCGATCAGAAAACGAAGCTGCTGGAGGGTCATCAGCGCCCGTCCTTTCGATAGCTATCTATAAAACCGATAACAGGTTAGCGCTTTTAAGTGATTGACCGAGGGAAACAATGCTCGTACTATTCAAAACACACAAAGGCGGTAGGTAATTAAACCGACCACGGAACCGGGATGCGAAAGGAGGCCCGCATATGAATTGCTTGCCAAGACGAATGCCGGGCTCCTGTTTGCGCCCGTCGGCGTGATCAGGAGACAGCGACTTACTTCTCTTTTTTTATTTACTTTTGTTCGATCAAGGAGATCATCATGAGCCAGTTCATCAACAACCCCGAGCACACCTTTGGTTTCGATACCCTGCAGCTGCACGTTGGCCAGGAGAGCGCCGATCCTGCATCCGACTCCCGTGCCGTGCCTATCTACCAGACCACGAGCTATGTGTTCCGCAATTCCCAGCACGCCGCCGACCGCTTTGGTCTTGCCGACGCCGGTAACATCTATGGCCGTCTGACCAACTCCACCCAGGGTGTCTTCGAGGACCGTATCGCCGCACTCGAGGGTGGCGTGGCAGGTCTTGCCGTCGCCTCTGGCGCTGCTGCCATCACCTATACCCTGCAGGCTCTTGCCCAGGCCGGTGACCACGTGGTGGCTCAGAAGACCATTTACGGTGGCTCCTACAACCTGCTGGAGCATACGCTCTCCCAGTTTGGCGTCGAGACCACGTTTGTCGATGCCCATAACCTGGAAGAGGTCGAGGGTGCCATCAAGGACAACACCACGGTCATCTATCTCGAGACGCTCGGCAACCCCAACTCCGACATCCCCAACATCGACGCCATCTCCGAGATCGCCAAGAAGCACGGTCTGCCGGTTGTCGTCGACAACACCTTCGGCACCCCGTATCTGTTCCGTCCGCTGGAGCATGGTGCCAACATCGTCGTCCACTCCGCAACCAAGTTCATCGGCGGCCACGGTACCTCGCTGGGCGGTGTGATCGTCGACGGCGGTAACTTCGATTGGAAGGCGAGCGGAAAGTACGCCCAGATCGCTGAGCCCAACCCCTCCTACCACGGTGTTTCGTTTGCCGAGGCTGCCGGTCCCGCCGCCTTCGCGACCTATGTCCGCGCTATCCTGCTGCGTGACGAGGGCGCCTGCATCAGCCCGTTCAACGCCTGGGTCTTGCTCCAGGGCACCGAGACCCTGTCGCTGCGCGTTGACCGTCATGTCGAGAACACCAAGAAGGTCGTTGAGTTCCTGGCTGGTGACAGCCACGTCGCCAAGGTGAACCACCCGAGCCTGCCTGAGCACCCCGACCATGAGCTTTACAAGCAGTATTTCCCCAACGGCGGTGCCTCGATCTTTACCTTTGAGATTAAGGGTGGCCAGGAGGCAGCTTGGAAGTTCATCGATCATCTGCAGGTGTTCTCGCTGCTCGCCAACGTGGCCGACGTCAAGTCGCTCGTCGTGCACCCGGCTACTACCACGCACTCCCAGCTCTCTGCCGAGGAGCTCGCCGAGCAGAACATTACGCCCTCCACGATCCGTCTTTCCATCGGTACCGAGAACGCCGAGGATATCATTTGGGATCTGAAGCAGGCCTTCGCCGCGCTGGACGAGTAAGGCGACTTGTGCAAGGACCCCTTGCGACTCGATAGGTATAACTGCATAAAATGCCTGCTCAAGGCGCCTGTGCGAACAATGGTTGCACAGGCGCCTTTTTTGCATAGGGAGCATGCGAAAACAGGGTTTTTGACATGCTTTATGCATTCGAGTTGTGGAAAACTCCTGTTGAGAGGATGTGAGTTTTACGCAATTGACGTGCGCCTTTTGAGAAAAACCGCAGGTCGCGAATTGCTCGGGGTACTATGCAGCGCGATCGAATCACACGCAGCTCAAACGCAGCAAAAACGCACTACGGAGGTTCCAGCTACATGAGGATCGATTCACGAAAACCGAAAGCCGCCGCCCTTTCCGCCGCTCTGACCGTGGCACTTTTGGCGGGCGCCGGCGCAACTGATGCCCATGCGGCAACACTGTCCGATACGGTCGGGTCTGCGCCGTCCGAGGCGACGCTGGTGCAGCCCGTCGACTATCGCGGCGATGGTTATGGCTCCATGCAGGAGTGGAACGCCTCGATGGAGGCAAAGCGCGATTCCCTGGAGATGCGCGCTCAGATCATTATGAATATGTATGGCGACTATGCTACCGATGACGAGCGCGCTGTGTTGCAGGGCTGCATCGACGGCGCGGGTAGCCTGTTGACGATGGGGGAGGTCGACGCCAAGTCGACCGAGCTCGACGAGCTTCGCTCTACGCTTGAGGATGCCAAGCGCGAGGCGCTCGAGGCTGCCGCAGCCGAAGCCGAGGCCGCTGAGGCCGTTCAGGCTTCGTATTACAACGCCGGCTCCGGCTCGTCTTACGCGTCTGCTGCGTATTATGCGAACGGCTCGGGCCTGACGCGTTCGAGCGGCGTCAATAACTATAACGGCCGCCGCGAGACTTATTACAGCAGCAACGTGTTGTATCACCACCGCACGGGCGAATGGACGCAGGATTCCGAGGGTTTTTGGCGTGATTCCGATGGCTATTATGTTGTGGCCGCGGGCGATAAGGCCCAGGGCTCCACGTTTACCGGATCCAAGGGTGAGTGCAAGGTCTATGACTCCGGCTGCGCTGCCGGAACCACCGACTACTACACCGGCTGGTAATCTTTCGACATCATAGTTGTTTGGCGGACGGGCGTCTTTACCGAGCTTTTGGGCAACGTAAAGACGCCCGTTCTATGTATGCGCTTGAGTTAACAGAGCCCTTACCGTGGCGGTACGCCGCGCAAATGGACGCGGGGCACACTAGTTCATGAGAAATAAGGTCTTTCTCGTGGAGGAAGTGGTCTTGTGAAC
The DNA here is from genome assembly GCA_902496645.1 of uncultured Collinsella sp. Lineage (GTDB taxonomy): Bacteria > Actinomycetota > Coriobacteriia > Coriobacteriales > Coriobacteriaceae > Collinsella. The sequence continues at coordinate 272 of CABVBR010000137.1, read as the reverse complement.
GCTCGAGATATCGCCGTTGCCGCCGTCGCATTGATGCTTGGCTGTCTTGGCCCTACCGCCGCGCTCGTCGCGGGCATGCAGGGGTCATGCGGGGCTGCTCCTATCGTGGTCGGTGCGCTGATCGCGGCCGCGCTGCTGGGAAGCGTGGGCGTGGTCCTTTGTCGCGATGACGAGGACGAGGCTCCGGAGTCGCAGCTCTAACTGTTGGGACGCCGACCACTGGCTATAGATGAAGAAAGAAACCGCCGCAAGGGGAGTACTCCTTGCGGCGG
>CABVBR010000136.1 GCA_902496645.1 uncultured Collinsella sp. | reverse complement strand
CAATCAGGGCACGGGTCGGCCACGACCTTACCGGAACCGCCGCACTCGGGGCAGACCGACTGGAACGTGCCCGCACCAAACAGGAAGGACAGGTCGACGTCGATGTGGCCGCGGCCACCGCAGCTCGGGCAGGTATGTGCATGCTCGGACGAAACGGAGCCCGAGCCGCCGCAGTGACCACAGGTATCGAAGCGCGTGTAGCGGACGGTCTTGCGGGCACCGCCCTTGGCCTCCTTGGCGTCGAGTTTGATATCGACGACCACGTTGGCGCCGTTCTCGGGATTGTAGGCAGCCTGGCCGCGACGCTGCTGGCCCCAGGCGCCACCAAAGGGAAAGCCGCCCTCAAAGGGATTGCCATAGCCCGTGCTGCCGGCGTAGCCGCCACCATAGGGCGAAGCCGTAGGAGCACCGGCAAAGGGATTGCCAGAACGCATGGCGTCGTAGCGCGCACGTTTTTGCTCATCCGAAAGCACGGCGTAGGCCTCGGAAACCTCTTTAAACTTTTCCTCGGCATCCGGCTCTTTATTGACGTCCGGATGGAGCTTACGGGCCTTTTGCTGGAAGGCCTTTTGAATATCACGCGAGGTGGCGTCCTTGGAGACACCCAGAATCTCGTAGTAATCTTTTTCGTTCATCGTCGCCATGCGCGGCAACCTCCTGCTCACAGCAGCGTATATATTCCGGTAATTCTACCCGAGCGGCCTAAGCTAGATCCCAAAACAGCTCGAACAGAACATTTCCATCGAGCCAGCCCAGATGGGTCGGCGCCAGACGAGCTCGAACATGGCCCGCGATGACATCTGCCGAGGTGAAGGGTCCCTCATGAATCCCGAGCGTCTCGGGCACCCAAGTGGCAAGACCCAATTCGAGCGCGCGATCGCAGGCAGCTGCCAGCTCGCCCGTTGGGATGACGCAAGCTGCACGAGCCAACAGGTCGGACGCAACACCGTGCGTCATGCGACAAGCGAGCATCAAGTCTTCGGCGACAGCCTCGCGCTGCGACAGATATTCGGCCTCGAACGCCGTCGCGTCATCGTCACGTTGCACCAGACGCACGCGGTACGCATCGCCTCGAGAAGACACGCCAGGGAACAAACCTGCAAGACGGTCGAAATCCTCGTCGTCGAGCATGCCCGCGGCAGAACGACCCAGGCCCAGGTAGCCCCGTCCGGTCCAGTAGGCAATGTTATGGGCGCACTCATGGCCGTCGAGCGCGTAGCTTGCCACCTCATACGGATGATAGCCGGCCGTACCCAGGCGCTCACGCGCCGCGTCCATGCACGAAGCCTGAAAATCCTCGTCGGGCTCGAGCGACTCGTCACGGCACGCCATGCGATAGAGTGGCGTACCCTCCTCGAGCGTGAGCGGGTAGACCGACACATGATGAGGCGCCGCCGCCAACACGCCATCGAGCGTGCTCCGCCAGCTTGCGGCCGTCTGCCCGGGAAGGCCGCACATCAGGTCGCACGACACATCGAGGCCAGCGTCCTTCACCGTCGCGATAGCCGCAAGTGCGCGATTAGCATCGTGAATGCGGCCAATAGCAGCCAGCTCGGTATTGTCGAGGGTTTGCACGCCCAGAGAGATGCGCGTGACACCCGCCTCGGCAAGCGCGGTGGCGAGCTCGACGGTCAGCGACTCAGGATTGGCTTCGCAAGTAAATTCAACGGGCTTGCACCACATGGAGATACGACGGGCAAGTTTCACCAGGCGCTCCCCAGCCAGTGAGGGCGTGCCGCCGCCAATATAGACCGTGCGGACCTGCGCAAGCGCCCCGGCGTCGCCAAAGGAATCGAGGCGCGCATACAGCTGCTCAAAATAGGAATCGAGCGCAGCATCCAAATCACACAGAGCAAAGCTGCGCGAGTCAAAGTCGCAATAGCGGCATTTTTGAGCGCAAAACGGCACGTGCACGTACAGCGCGGTAACGGCCACCCTTAAGCCTCCAGCGGATGAGCGGGCACCGACTCACCGGCGGCAAGCGCGGCCTCGCAGGCCACCACATCGCGCTCGATATCATCGACCAGCGACATGAACTCCTCGTACGTAGAGCAACGCACCACCTGAGCGCGCCAGGCGGCGGCATGGGGCATGCCCTTTAAGTACCAGCTTGCGTACGTGCGAGCACGCGACATGAGCGGCAGAAGCTCGTGCGTCAACGTCAGGTGCTCGCGCAGAGCCTCCAGGCGCTCGACCGAGGAGCGAGAAGGAACCGGCGTGCCATCGAGTGCAAGGGCTCGGGCATCGCCGAACACCCACGGATTGCCGTAGATGCCGCGCGCGATAAACACCGCGCTGGCACCCGAGCCGTGCAGATGCTCAGCAGCGTCCTCGGCCGAGAACACATCGCCCGAACCAATCACGGGAATCTCGACAGCGTCGGCAACCTCATCGACGACCGACCAATCGGCCTGGCCCGTGTAGAGCTGCGTGGCGCAACGACCATGCACGGCGACTGCGGCAGCCCCTGCGCCCTCAAGCATCTGGGCAAACGTCGCGGCATTACGGTCCTCGGCATAAAAGCCCTTGCGAATCTTGACGGTCACGGGCACGTGCGCCGCGCCCACCGTGGCCTCGACGATCTTCTCCGCCAGGTCGGGCGTGCGCATGAGCGCCGAGCCCTCGCCTTTGGTAACAACCTTGCGGGCGGGGCATGCCATATTGATATCGATGAGCGACAGGCGATCACCAACGCGCTCCTCGACGGCGGCGACGGCGCTCGCAAACTGCTCGGGCTTGGAGCCAAAGAGCTGCACACAAATCTGCTGCTCCTCGTCGGCCGGTAGCACCAGGCGCCACGTCTTATTGCTGGCATAGGCAAGGCCCGCCACGCTCACCATCTCGCTGTAGGCAAGGTTGGCACCGCGGCGGCGGCACATGATGCGGTAGGCAGGGTCGGTCACGCCCGCCATGGGAGCCATAAGGAACGGCTGCTCGGCATAGGCGCCCAGCAGCCGCTTGCTGTATTCAGAAAGCGCCATTGACCTACTCGTCCACCTTGAGGATCGCCATAAAGGCCTCCTGCGGGACCTCGACCGATCCGATGGCCTTCATGCGCTTCTTGCCCTCTTTCTGCTTCTCAAGCAGCTTGCGCTTACGCGAGATATCGCCGCCGTAGCACTTGGCAAGAACGTCCTTGCGACGCGCCTTGACGGTGGAACGGGCGATGATCTTGTTGCCGATAGCACCCTGGATGGGCACCTCGAACAGCTGACGCGGGATGATCTCCTTGAGCTTGTCGCACAGGCCACGGGCCAGGCCATATGCCTTGTCCTTATGGACGATAAACGAAAGCGCGTCCACCTCGTCGCCCGAAAGCAAAATATCGAGCTTAACGAGCTCGGAGGGACGGTACTCGTTGAACTCGTAGTCGAGCGAGGCATAGCCCTTGGTGCGGCTCTTGAGCTGATCGAAGAAGTCCAAGATGAGCTCGGCGAGCGGCATATCGAAGCGCATCTCGACCGATTTGCTCGTCAGGTGGATCATGTCGGTTGTGACGCCGCGGTGCTCGATGGCGAGCTGCATGACGGCACCCGTGTACTCAGGCGGGCAGATGATCTTTGCCTTGAGGTAGGGTTCCTCGATACGATCGATGCGTGTGGCCTCGGGAAGGTCCTGCGGACTGCGGACATCGATCATTTCGCCGTCGGTCTTGTAGACGTGATAGTCGACCGAGGGACTCGTGGCAATGAGGTCCAGGTTGAACTCGCGCTCCAGGCGTTCCTTGACGACTTCCATGTGCAGCAAGCCCAGGAAGCCCACGCGGAAGCCAAAGCCGAGCGCCACCGAGGTCTCGGGCTCCCACACCAACGACGGGTCGTTGACGTGCAGCTTATCGAGGGCGTCGCGCAGATTCTCGTAGTCCTTGTTGTCGATCGGGAACAGGCCCGTGTAGACCATGGGCTTGGCCTCGCGGTAGCCCGGCAGAGGCTCGGGGCAGGGGTTCGAAGCCCACGTAAGGGTATCGCCCACGCGCACAGCCTCGGGGTCCTTCAGACCCGTGACCACATAGCCAACCTCGCCGACGGTCAGCGCGTCGACCGGGGTCTCGGCAGGACGCTTGACGCCCACGCCGTCGACCAAAAAGTCGCCCTTGGCCTGCATCATAAGCAGGGTATCGCCCTTTTTAATCGAGCCGTCAAAAACGCGAACGGTGGCGACAACGCCGCGGTATTCATCAAAATACGAGTCAAGGATGAGCGCCTTGAGCGGCGCGTTCGCATCGCCCTTGGGCGGAGAGATCAAAAAGACAATGGACTCCAGCAGATCGTGAATGCCCTCGCCGGTCTTGCCCGAGACGCACACGGCATCATCGGCGGGAATCGCCAGGTCGTCCTCGATCTCGGTCTTAACCTCGTCGGGATGGGCCGAGGGCAGGTCGATCTTGTTGATGGCCGGCACAATGTCCAGATTGGCGTTCATGGCGAGCGTCGCGTTGGAGACGGTCTGTGCCTCGACACCCTGTGTGGCGTCGACGACGAGCACCGCGCCCTCACAAGCGGCCAGCGAACGCGAGACCTCGTAGGTAAAGTCTACATGACCCGGCGTATCGATGAGATTGAACTGATATGTCTCACCATCGTCGGCGTCATAGGAAACGCGGACGGCATTGGACTTGATCGTGATGCCGCGCTCGCGCTCGATATCCATGGTGTCGAGCAGCTGCGACTCCATGTCGCGTTCGTCGACGGTATGGGTGAGCTCGAGGATGCGGTCACTGATCGTGGACTTGCCATGGTCGATGTGCGCAACGATCGAGAAGTTGCGGATGTGGGAAATGTCAATTGAAGTATTCATGCGGACTATCTTACCCGAGCGGTACAAAAAATGGAGCCTGTTCCATAAAACAGGCTCCATTTATGCGCGTAATCTGTGTGGTGTGAAATTTACAACTTAGGCGTTGATGCTGTTCACGAGCTTGGCAAGACCGGACTTGCGGTTGGAAGCCTGGTTCTTGTGGATAACATGCTTGGCGGCAGCCATGTCGAGACGCTTGGTGACGGTCTTGAGGGCAGCCTGGGCCTTCTCGGCGTCGCCCTCGGCGACGGCGGACTGGACGTGCTTGGTCAGCGTCTTGAGCTCGGACTTGACAGCCTTGTTACGCATGCGAGCTGCCTCATTGGTGCGGATACGCTTCTTCTGAGACTTGATGTTTGCCACTTCTGGAGTTCCTTTCGAGTTCCTTGCAAAAAATGTATGACACCTCTGAGACACGGTGAGGTCATGCAAGCGCCTACTATAGCACGCTCCCTCTCAAAGGGATAGAACGAATTTGTCAAATAGGCAGGTATCATCACGATTTTCTCAAGATGTTCGTAATCCAGAGCAAAAGCGCCGTCTCAGAATCTGCCGAACCCTTGAGCGCGAGCTCCACATCAACGGCACCCTCGAGCGCTGCGACGAGCTCGGTCATCGAAAAACGACGCGCCCAGG
>CABVBR010000135.1 GCA_902496645.1 uncultured Collinsella sp. | reverse complement strand
CGGGGCAGGCGTCGGCACCGCGGGCGTGGGGACCTCGGGCGTCACAGGCGCAACGGGGGCGTTCGGATTTGCCGTGCCAGCCTGCACGCTGCCAATCTTGGCCCAGCTCACACCGGAGCCAGCGGTCTTGTAAGCCGAAAGCGCACGCAGGGCCTGTACAGTCGCAAGTGCATTTGTATTACCGGGCTTGCCATCGGAGCCCATGGTGTGGGCATAGCCCTTGCCATCGCCCACCTCGTAGGCAGCAATTGCGGTGACAAGGCTATTCGCGCCCTTCGCAAAACCGTTCTTGGTATTCGCGGGGTCCTTGCCAAGCGCCACCAGAGCGAGCAGAACCTGAGCATCGGACTCGACGGAGCCAAAGTCGCACAAACCGTTCATCTGGCCCTTAAGGAAGCCAAGCGCCGCCTCTACGGAAGCCGACACGGAAGGCTGGGCATCGACAGCCATGACGGTCGCATCCTCACCGCCCTCAACATAGGGCGCGAGCGCTTGAAGCGCCATGGCCGTCATATCGACATTGCTCGAACCGCCGGCCTCGATCGTAAAACCACCATCGGCGTTTTGGAAAGCAAGCAACTCGTAGACGAGCTTTGCACGCGTCCAGGCCGAACCCGACGCAAGCAGCGCCTCATCCGAAACCCCCGCCTCGTCAAAAGCGATGAGTGCATAGACCAGGTTGTTAGCCGAAGCCGTAAGACCGCTACTGGAACAGATAACGTCAACAAGGTTCACGCCATCAAAGGAGGTAATGTCCTCGCCGAGGGCCGCGAGTGTAAGCGCGACGCGCTCGCTATCGGTCACTTTGGCCGTGGCGCTGGCCCACTCGGCCTTATTTGCGGCAAGGGACTTCTTGTAGTTTGCGATCAGGATGTCGTCGATCTTGCGGCCCGACTTCGCGAAGGCATAGATCTCCCATTCCTGGCCATAAACGTAGGCATCAGACGTACGGTTGGTGTCGAAATACTTGGCAGCGGACAGGGCACCGTCGTTGGCCTTGGCCTCGTTATCCGGCGAAGCCGCCATACCGTCGACCGTGATCTCAAAAGAAACGGCCTTGGCGCCGGCAGTCTGATCGACCGGCGTGCCCGTCACCTTATAGTTGCCAGCCTTATTGGCCGTAAGGGTATACGCGCCACTCGCGATAAAGAGGCCATCGTCGGGAGCGCCGGACGAATGCTTCCAGTCGCCAAGCGCACGGCGATCGATGGTCACGGCGTCCCCAGCGTCCTCGCCGTCCTCGGTCGCGACGGTCCAGATCATGCCGGGCTCAGAGATACTCCAGCCATCGGCGTCGTTCTCACCCGTATAGGCAAGGTTAAGGTCAATGGTCTTGCCGGCCTTGACGGTCTTCGGCGCGCCCTCGAGCTCGACGCTCTTGAGCGGGTTGCGATAGGCAAACGTAACCTCATGCGCGCCCGACGACAGCACGCTGCCGTCCTGGTTGGTGACCGTGGCCTCAAAGGTGGTCTTGCCCGCCTTGTACGGCGTAAAGCCAATCTCACCGCTCGTGGTGTAGGCCGCGACGGACAGATCGGACGACGTGACGGTATAGTTCGCGCGGTCGCTCGCGTTCTCCGGACCCACGACCGGAGCGGCCTTATCGGTAAGGAAGGCGCCCTTGGCAAGCGGGTTGCGGCCGTGCAGGTAGACGGTCTTGCCGTCCTCGTTGTAGCCAAGCGAGATGCTCGTCGCCGGCACATAGGTCGACGTGACCTTTACGCTCTTGTCGGCAAGATCGGCATTCGTACGCGAGGACACCCAAATCGTGGCCTCGCCCGCCTGCTTAAAGTAGAAGCAGGCCGAGCCCGGGTTGGAGTAGAGCACGTTCGACGGCGTGCCCGCAAAGCGGAAACGCGTGTAGGAAACGGGGACGTACTCGCCCTCGGCAGCGTCGGTATAGTGAACGCGAATCTCGAGGTTCTTTACCTCGGAGCCCAAAACGGCAATGGTGCCGCCCGTCACATTTTCGCCGTTGTACCAAATCTGGAAGTCATCGATCGGTTTGGAAATCGCCTTGACCACGACAGTCGCGACGTTCTCGGTCGTGCCGTCATCCTTATGGAGCGTGGCGGTCACCGTGCCCACGGCGTCGTTGTACACGTGCAGCAGGCCCGTTTCCTCATTAACGGCGATATCGCCCTTATTGGCATCGGGAGTTCCCCAGGTAACCTTGGCACCCTCGGGCAGACCCTTAAGCGCAAGCGTGCCCGACACGCAGGCGGCACCGTTCTCGCCCACGACGACATCGTCGGGAGACGGATAGAGCACGCCGTCGGTAGCAGTCACGGTCTTGCCCGTCTTGACCGAAGTGAAGGTCACCTCGTACTTGTTGTTCGCGGCCGGGCTCTCGGGAGACTCGTAATCCTGGTCCTCACCAAAGTACGGCAGGCCATCGGAGCCCATGCCCCAGGAGCTACCGTTCTCACCGCGGTTGGCGTTGAGGGTCTCGACGAAGGCCGAGGTCTTCATGTCGTCGGCATCGACAGCATAGGAGTTGATAAGCGCCTTCGCGGGGAACTGGACCTTGTTGGTAAGGCCCTCCTGCCAATACGTGTTGATGAGCTGACCTGCGCTGTAGCTTGCAAACAGTACGCCACCGGTCGATGCGGCGGTCGACACGCAGTTGGAGAGCACGCCACCCTCGAGCGTACGGCCAAAGCCCACAACGCCCTTGCCCGAAACGGACGTGGAGCAGTTAATGACAGCACCCTTGATCTGGTTGCCGAGCGGACCGAACGGCTTGCCGTCCACGGCCTGCTTAAGCTCGCCGGCAAAGGAAACGTTTTGGACAACACCGGTCGCGCCGATGCTCGCGAAGAGCGACTTGACGCCACCGCCGTTGTTAAAGGTGATGGTGTGGCCCTGGCCATCGAACATGCAGTTGAGTTCGCCCGAAGGACCAAAGAACCACTCATCGTCGATAACAATATCGTTATCGAGCACATAGTAGTTGTTCGCATCCTTGACGTTCATGTACATGAAATCGTCCTGCGACTTGACGTGCTTGACGCTCTCGGGCTTGGCAACGGGAATCGTCGGCTTCTTCTTCTCGAGGGCATCTTTGGCAGCGTTGAGTGCCTTAACCGCTGCATTCACATCGGACTGGGAGGCATCAGCGTTATCGTTAACGGCCTTGGCATCCGAGAGAGCGGAGGCGAAGGCAGACCACGAATCGGAAGTGTAGTCGGACTCCTTGAGCGCCTCGGCTGCCTCGATGGCCGCGACGAGTGCATCCTTGTTGACGGCAACGGACGCGGAGCCACTCGTCAGAATCGGCAGGCCGCCGTTGGACGTCCAGGTAAAGCCTGTCGCCGGTGCATCGGTGTTAAGCATGGTGAGGGAGTCAGCGGACGAGAGGTCGGAAGACTTGGCCGCATTGCCCTTATTAAAGCCGCCATAGTTCATCTCGGCCGGCGAAAAACCTACGGTATACAGGCAATTCGACAGCGAGCCAGCCTGAGCCTCGCCGACCAGGCCGCCGTTCATCTCGACGCCCGAGCCAGCAAAATAGGAATTGACGATCTTGCCGGACGTCATGCCACCGGCCAGACCACCGGCGCAGCCCATCCAACCGCTCAGACTCACACTCGCCGTGGACCAGCACATCTGAATGGTGCCGGAAAGCGTCATAGCGATGGAGCCCACGTTATCGTTGCTCGAGACGGAGCCCGTCACGCCCAGGTTCTGTATCGTGCCCGTCACGTTGTTTGCGACGGCCTTGCCGTTGATGGTGATGGTATGGCCCTGGCCATCAAGCACGCCGGCGACGGTCTCGATCTGCTGGTCGGCGCCCATCGAGATATTTGCACCGAGCCTGACGGTGGCACCGGCCTCGATGGTCGTGGGCATGTCGGACGCGTTGTTAACGACTACTGTCTCGCCCGAACGCGCTACCCGGGCAGAAGACTCGGCAGCCTCAGCCGGCGTGGCCGCATCGTTGCTTGATGCCACAGTCTGGGCAACGTCACCGGAGCCCTCTTGCCCCTGCGCGTCGCCGTCTTCGTCAGACGCATCGGCCGCAGAGTCCTCTGAAGATTCCTGCTCGCCGGACTTATCCTCGGCTGCATTGTCAGCCGCAGCAGCCTGATCGGCCAACACGGCAGCACCCGCACTCACCTCCTCGGCAAATGCAGTCATTCCGGTGCTCGAGCTGGCGAAGATAAACGCCATGAACACCACGAGGAACTTCCTCGCAACAGTTCGGATGTTATTGAGCATCCCTTTTCCCCTTTTTCTCGGAAGACACGGTCCTAACAGAGACAAGAGGCCAGTCATGTAAAGGGAAACGAGACGCAGCGGAGCGCCCGCACCTGACGGTACGCAGCAATGGCCCCACACAACAGATGGGGCACAAAGAGCACAATATAACGTCATCTCTTGTTCACCGGAATCCAGCGGTTTCCAAAAGACCCTCAACACGAGAAGACCGTGGGCAAGTAATCTGACTCGCGAAGGCAACGTCTCCGCACACAGTAACCGCCTTGTCTGGGATTCCCACCCAGTTCCCTTTTATGCGCCAAGCGCACCCATGGTCCGGCATCTTTTCAACAGCGCATTATTGTATGAAAGCCATGGCGCCAACGTTGCATCCGCAATCGCTTACATACAATTCACCGAAAAAATTTCTCACCTGCGAATTCAGGCGGTATGAAAAACGGGGCCGCGGCATCATTGCCACGGCCCCGTCTACTCCAGCGCTTTCAATAAACAATGCGCGCTCATGCCCGCACCTACGAGATGTTGCCCAAGAATGCCTTGGTGCGCTCGCTCTTGGGATGGTCGAAGACTTCGCTCGGCGTGCCCTCTTCCACGATAACGCCGCCGTCCATAAAGACGACGCGGTCGGCGACGTCGCGGGCAAAGCCCATCTCGTGCGTCACGACAATCATGGTCATACCGTCGCGCGCCAGGTCGCGCATGACACCCAGAACGTCGCGAACCAGCTCGGGGTCGAGTGCCGAGGTGGCCTCGTCAAAGAGCATGACGTGCGGGTTCATCGACAGGGCGCGGGCGATGGCCACGCGCTGCTGCTGGCCACCAGAGAGCTGGCTCGGCATAAAGTCGATGCGCTCGGCCAGGCCGACCTTGGTGAGCTCCTCGACGGCGATCCTCTCGGCCTCCTCCTTGCTGCGCTTAAGCACCTTTTGCTGCGCAAGCATGACGTTCTTTTTGACCGACAGGTGTGGGAACAGATTGAACTGCTGAAACACCATACCCAGATGCGTGCGTACCTTGTTAAGGTCGACGCCCTTGGCACACACATCCACGCCCTCAACGACAATCGATCCACTCGTTGGGTGCTCCAGGCGGTTGATGCAGCGAAGCATCGTCGATTTGCCCGAGCCCGAGGGGCCCAGGACTACGACGACCTCGCCCTTGTGCACGTCCAGATCAATATCGCGCAGGACCACGTTATCGCCAAAGGCCTTCTGGAGGTTCTTGATGCTGACAACGACCTCGTTCGAGTTATTGGTTTCGCTCATGATAGGACCTCCTTACA
>CABVBR010000134.1 GCA_902496645.1 uncultured Collinsella sp. | reverse complement strand
CCACCCCACCCCACCACTCCACCCCCAATATGTTGTAAAACACCCCCGAGCATATGTTCGAAAACACAATATGTTGTGTTTGCAGCAAAGGCGGGATGCCACCTGTAGAACCACGCCCGCGAACCTCAACCTTCAAGTTGACCTTGAGGCGATTTTTACGTCCCTTTACACACCGTTCACATCGCCCCCAAACTCCCCCACCCACGGTACACACGGCCCACCAACGCGTCGGTGTCTGGCGAGAAATGGGACGGGCCCCAGATTGCCCATGTGCGCAAAAGTGCGTCTCGGCAATCTGGGGCCCGTCCCCTTTAACATTTATAAATATGCAGGTCAGCGAGGTGCTAGCGATGTGCCAACGGATGCGCCGCCAGATAGACCTCGGTCAGTTGCGTGCGGTCGACATGCGTGTAGACCTGCGTGGTCGAAATATCGGCATGGCCCAAAATCTCCTGCAGCACACGCAGGTCGGCACCGCCCGCGAGCATGTGGGTGGCAAAGGAGTGGCGCAGGGTGTGGGGATGGAGCCCAACCAGCCCCACCTGGCGCCCATACCGCTCGCATATCGCATGCACGGCCTGGCGCGACAGGCGACGTCCGTTCTTATTTAAAAAGACCGCCGAGGTCTCCGTCCCGTGAGCATGGGCGGCCAGGAGCGTGCGCCCGTCACCTATATAGTGTGCCAAGGCACGAGCCGCGCTTCCCACCAACGGGGCCAGACGCTCCTTGGAGCCCTTACCGCGCACCAGGACAAACCCGTCATCGATATGGATATCGCCCACATCGAGCCCAACCAGCTCACTCACGCGCAAGCCGCAACCGTAAAGCACTTCCAAGATGGCGTGATCGCGCAGTCCCATCTCGCCCTCGGGAAAGTCTTGATCGAGCAGTGCCGAGACGTCCTCCACCGAAAGGTATTCCGGCAGGCGATCTGCCTTTTTGGGCAGGCGCAACGCCGCCGTCGGGTTTTGGGCCACGGCCCCATCGCGCACCAAAAAGGCATGCAGGCCCTTCACGGCAGCAAGCGCGCGCTCCACCGAGGCGTCGGAATAGCCTCCGTCACGGCGATCGGCAACAAAGCCCTCCACGACCTGACGGGTCACCTCTTCAAAAGACGCAACGTCAGCCCGCTCCAGATAGGCGCAGTACGTCGTCAGGTCACGACGATAGGCCGCAATCGTGTTGCGCGCCAAGCCCCGCTCGACCGCGAGGTAATCGAGATACTCCCCCGCCGCCACGGCGAGCGACGAGGGAGTAGCTTCGGTATGTTCCTTATTCGCCGGCACCCTTAGTCCGTAGCGAGGTTCTTGGGCGTCACCTGCAAGCGATCGACGCCCTCATGCTGGCCGATCGAGGCGCGCACGAACTCGCGGAACAGCGGCTGCGGGTTGGTCGGGCGGCTCTTGAACTCGGGATGAGCCTGGGTTGCCACATACCACGGATGCACGTCGCGCGGCAGCTCGACCATCTCGACCAGGCGCTCGTCGGGCGAAAGACCCGAGATAACCAGACCAGCGCCCTCGAGCTGGTCACGGAAGGCGTTGTTGAACTCAAAGCGGTGACGGTGACGCTCGTAGACGAGCTCCTCGCCATATGCCTCGCGCGCGAGGGTATCGGCGGCAAGCTTGCACGGATAGGCGCCCAGACGCATGGTGCCGCCCTTCTCGGTCACGTCCTCCTGCGAGCTCATCAAGTCGATGACACTATACGGGCCATCCGGATCGAACTCGGAAGAGCTGGCGCCGGCAAGGCCGACCACGTTGCGGGCAAATTCGCACACGGCCACCTGCATACCCAGGCAAATGCCCAGATACGGAATCTTGTGCTCGCGGGCGAACTCGGCCGCGAGGATCTTGCCCTCCAGGGCGCGCTTGCCAAAGCCGCCAGGGACCAAGATGCCCGAGGCGTCACCCAGGACCTCGGAGACGTTCTGCTCATCGAGGCTCTCGCCATCGACCAGCTGCACGTCAACGTGGCGATCGTAGAACACACCCGCGTGGTGCAGGGCCTCGATAACCGACAGGTAGGCATCGGGCAGCTGCGTATACTTGCCCACGACGGCGATCTTCACCTTGTCGGCGTGCTGGTTGGCATGGTTCTGCTTGCGCAGGAACTCGTTCCATTGACTCATGTCGCGCTCACGCGGGTCAAGACCCAGACGCTCGCAAATGCGCAGGTCAAAGTCCTGCTCGGCGAGCAGCTGCGGAACATCGTAGATGCTCGCGCAGTCCTCGTTGGTAAAGACACAGTCGGTGTCGACGTCGCAGAAGCTTGCAATCTTGCCGCGGATGGCGTCGTCGATATGGTGATCGGAGCGCAGGACGATAATATCGGGCTGGATACCAAAGCTGCGGAGCTCCTTGACGGAGTGCTGCGTCGGTTTGGTCTTGACCTCGTGGGCGGCGGCGATATAGGGAACGAGCGAAACGTGGATGTAGCAGACGTTCTCGGGGCCGGCCTCCTTGCGATACTGACGGATGGCCTCGACAAACGGCTGCGACTCGATGTCACCGATGGTGCCGCCCAACTCAGTGATGACCACGTCGGAGCCGGTCTGCTCCTCAATACGACGGAACTTATCCTTAATGGCGTTCGTGACGTGCGGAATCACCTGCACGGTGCCGCCCAAAAAGTCACCGCGACGTTCACGGGCGATCAGGCTCTTATAGATGGCACCAGTCGTAAAGTTGGAATCGCGGGTCAGGTTCTCGTCAATAAAGCGCTCGTAGTGGCCCAGGTCCAGATCGGACTCGTAGCCGTCCTCGGTCACAAAGACCTCGCCATGCTGGAACGGGCTCATGGTGCCGGGGTCGACGTTCAGATACGGGTCGGCCTTTTGCATCGTCACCTTGTACCCGCGCGACTTGAGCAGACGGCCCAGCGAGGCCGCGGTAATACCCTTGCCCAGAGACGAAACCACGCCGCCGGTCACGAACACATGCTTGGTCATATTGAGTTACCTGCGCTTCCCGTAGAAGTTGTCCATACACATCTTACGGGTCTTCATTGTAATACTCGCGACGCGCGCCGCACGCAATTTTTCTTACGCGCAATCGCATTTCTCCATCTCGAAACAAAACGCCGTCCGGTTGCCCAGGCGGCGTCGTTTCGACTATGAATGCGCCTTGTTATCGATCGGCGAATTCGTCCTTGATCAAGTCCTGCACGAGCATACCGGCACGGATGCCCTCTAGATACCATTCGCCACGCTCTGTGAGACAAATACCATTTGCGAGCTGGCCGCCGTCGTCGCTGTAGCGCGAGACGACCTCAATGATGTCTTCGGATTCCAGACGTTCAATTGCCGCGCGGGCGCGATACGGAGACACCCCTACACGCTCAGCAAGCGTCTTGCGCGAAAAGCCATAAAATCCGCCGTTGTCTTCGGACTGCCGTGCGATCTCCATCAGCACCTGCACCTCGACGCGCTTCATATCGTTGACACTCGCACGACCCTTGCCAGCCATGGCAGCCTCCTCAAACCGAGCACGAACATCACCTGCACCGTGCGCGACCGGCACACCCCATGATGGCCGGCAACATCCATCATGCGGCATCCCCGCAAAAGGATGAAACAATTAGGGTTATTGTATACCGCCCAAATTGCTTATAGGCAGGTAAGCGGGCTATTTTTAGGTTAAACGGTAGCTTTGTTGATAAAAGGGGCACACCGAATGCATACCCGATGCGCCCCTTTCAGACCAATTTATCCAGGCTTAGCGGTGGAAGAAACCACGGCGCTCGAACTTGGGCTCGCAGCACACGTTGATGCCCAGCTTGCGCAACACCGTCTCGTCCGTCGGCGAGATGATCACGCTAAAGAAGGCATCGCAGCCGCGCAGCTGCTCCAGGCCCGAAAGGACGCGGGCCGCCGTCTCGCTCGTTGCCGAGGTGATCGAGAGCGCCATAAGCGTCTCGTCGGTGTGCAGGCGCGGGTTCTTGCTACCCAGGAAATGCGTCTTGAGCTTGCTGATAGGCTCAATCGCCTCATCGCTAATGACCTCGAGCTCAAGGTCAACGCCCGAGACATGCTTAAGTGCATTCATGATGAGCGAGCTCGCGGCGCCCAGGCGCGTGGAAGTCTTGCCGGTCACCACGGAGCCGTCGGGCATGACCATGGCGCCTACGGGGCCACCCGTCAGCTGCTCCCTGGTAAGGGCGGCCGAGCGTGCCGGCGAGTAATTCTTGTCGATACCGGCCTTCTTCATAATGATCTTGAGACGATCAACCTGTTCATCGCCCACGCCGGTACGGCGCACATTTTCGACCGCGGTAAAGTAGCGGCGGACAATCTCCATCTTGGAAGCGTCGCGGCAGGCATCGTCATCGGTGATGGCAAAGCCGACCATATTGACGCCCATGTCCGTGGGGCTCTGGTAGGGGCTCTTGCCCAGGATCTTTTCCATCAGGGCACGGACCACCGGGAAGGCCTCGACGTCGCGGTTGTAGTTGACCGTAGTCTTGTTATAGGCCTCCAAGTGGAAGGAGTCGATGATATTCGCATCGTCGAGGTCGGCCGTGGCGGCCTCATAGGCGATGTTGACCGGATGCGTGAGGGGAAGGTTCCAGACCGGGAAAGTCTCGAACTTGGCGTAGCCGGCGGCGGTGCCGTGCTTGTGCTCGTGATAGAGCTGCGACAGGCAGGTGGCGAGCTTGCCCGAGCCGGGGCCGGGCGCGGTGACCACGACGAGCGGACGAGTGGTCTCGACAAACTCGTTCTTGCCATAGCCGTCGTCGGACACGATCAGGTCGACGTCGTGGGGATAGCCCTCGATGGGATAGTGCAGCTTGGCAGGAATGCCGAGCGCGTTCAGGCGATTGCGGAAGACGTCAGCGGCGGGCTGGCCGGCGTACTGGGTGATAACCACGGCCGCGACAGCAAAACCGTTGCCGCGGAACAGGTCGACCAGGCGCAAGACGTCCTCGTCATAGGTAATGCCCAGGTCGCCACGGGCCTTATTCTTCTCGATGTGGTTCGCGTTGATCGCGATGATGACCTCAACGTCATCGGCAATGCTCTTGAGCATGCGGAACTTGCTGTCCGGTTCAAAACCCGGCAGCACGCGGCTCGCGTGATAATCGTCAAACAGCTTGCCGCCAAACTCCAAATAGAGTTTGCCGCCAAACTGCGAGATGCGCTCCTTAATATGAGCGGCCTGCAGCTCGATATACTTCGCGTTGTCGAAACCCTGGCGCATGTATGGCTCCCGTCCCGTTTCCATTTAATGTTCTAGGCGATTATAACGGAGCCCGCCCTCCCCGATACCCAGACCATCAACAGGCACCAACCAAACACGCCCACCGCAACCACCGGGGACCCGGGGTAGATCATTTGGGACGGGAAACAAGGCACTCAGCACCAACAATGAAAACGTCACAGGCAAAGCCAAAGCCAGCGAACGGGCACCAGAGCGAGCAAGCTACCCCCTGCACCAACAATGGCAGCGCCGCAGGTGGAGCAAAAGTCAGCGAAAGCCCGCCAGAGCGAGCAAGGTGACGTGAAAGAGGAGGGCATAGGCCTTTTGGCC
>CABVBR010000133.1 GCA_902496645.1 uncultured Collinsella sp. | reverse complement strand
CCGCGGAAACCCCGGCAGTTGCGAAGAGCTGCCGGGGTTTCTGTCGTTTGTGGGGTTGAAGGGGCTGAGCTTGCGGGCGGTAATCGAGGTGTTGAGTCGGTGCCCGCCGCGCACAACACGCGGCCTCGGCAACTTGCGAGCCACGGCAACGCCTTCCCTACCGTGTCCCGCGCTATACTCGTCCGCATGGATATCAACGCACGCAACATAGCAGCGCCCGCCGCGGACGCGCCAACGACGACCTCCTCTCCCGCTCCCACGCCCGTCGTGGGTCGCTTTGCCCCGTCGCCCTCGGGCCGCATGCACCTGGGCAACGTGTTCAGCTGCCTGTGCGCGTGGCTTTCGGCCCGCAGCCAGGGCGGCAGCATCGTGTTACGCATTGAGGACCTGGACGATCGCTGCAAGCGCCCGGAACTTGCCGCTCAATTGATTGACGACCTGGCTTGGCTAGGGCTTGAGTGGGACGAAGGCCCCTACTACCAGCACGATCGCTTGGATCTGTACGAGAGCGCCCTGCGCCGGCTGCAAGACGCCGGCCTCACCTACCCCTGCTTTTGCACGCGCGCCGAGCTCCACGCCGCGAGCGCGCCGCATGCCAGCGACGGCACGCCTATCTATCGCGGCGCCTGCCGAGGCCTTTCTGCCGAGGAGGTTGCCCGCCGCAGCGTTCTGCGCGCTCCGGCCACGCGCCTGCGCGTGCCCGCCGTCGACGACCTCGCAGACGATGTGGTCGAATTCGTGGACCGCACGTATGGTGCCCAATGCGAAGCACTCGCCACCGAATGCGGCGACTTTTTGGTGCGCCGCAGCGACGGCGTGTTTGCCTACCAGCTGGCCGTGGTGGTCGACGACGCCGCCATGGGCGTCACCGAGGTCGTGCGCGGATGCGACCTGCTGGGCTCCACGCCGCGCCAAATCTACCTGCAGCATCTGCTGGGACTTCCCACGCCGCACTACGCGCACATTCCGCTGCTCATGTCGCCGGACGGCCGTCGTCTTTCCAAGCGCGATCGCGATCTGGACCTGGGCGAGCTCCGCACCCACTTTGGCACACCCGAGGCACTGCTGGGCTGGCTCGCCGGGCAAACAGGCATCGCGCCGGACACCACGCCGCGCTCTGCCGAGCAGCTGGTCGAGCACTTAAGCTGGAATGTCATCCGCGCGCACCGTGAGAACATCACCATAACGGCCGAGTAGCCAGTCACCCCGCCCCCTTCGACCCCCTTCAACGAGGACATAATTCTGCGTCTTGTTATGTACGGAATAATTCCGTACAATTATCTAAAGGAGGTTTTTGCCATGCCAACGATTGAGAAACAACGCCGTATGGATCTGAGGCTGACCGAACGTCAACGCCTTACTTACGAGCGCGCCGCGGCCTTGCGTGGGCAAACTCTCACCCAATGGGCCACAGCTCACCTTGACGAGAGCTCCGCACGTGATATTGCCGAGGCGTCAACAACCTATCTTTCTCCTGATGGTTTCGATGCATTTTGCGAAATGCTCGATTCCCCCATGCCTCAAGCCGCAAAAGCACTGCTTGACCGTAAAGCAGTTTGGGAATGAGCACATTTACCAAGCCCGTTCAACTCCCCGTTGGTCAAGGCATCGAGGCTTTCCACTGTGGAAATACTCTTGTAGACGGATGGGCTAAAAACAGATCAGCCTCGGCGCGAAGAAGAGGATCAGCGGTTATATACGCATCGTATTGCGACGGCGCAGTCGCTGGGTTTTATACGCTGTGCACGCACTCCGTGGCTCGCGAAAATGTTGATGGAGGATGGTTCGTGCGGAACTCCCCCTCCCAAGTTCCTACAGTGCTGCTTGGAATGATGGGGGTCGACGAGAAGTTCAAGGGGCTTGGTCTTGGAGCTTCACTACTCAAAGATGCCATCGAAAACGCCTTGAAAATCTCTGCCCTGGCAGGAGCGCGAGCTTTGGTTGTCGATCCAGTAGATGATAAGGCGGCAGCATTCTATGAACATTTTGGCTTCGCCACCCTACCCGGAACCAACCGAATGGCGCTGAAACTCTAAACCGTCGGCGACATCTCCTCCGGCTCGCAGTATGTCTTAAGTTACCCTACAGATAATCACCATTGCCGAAATGTAGGGTAACTACCCAAGACATCGTATGAAAAGCTCGCTACGCCCCTCCCCTACACAACATCCCACGGCTGGAGCTCGTCACCAAGGAGGACGATGCGATCGTAGAGCACGGTGTGGCGCTCGGCCGGGTTTGCATCCCGATGAAAATGCCCGTAATACCAACGCTTGTAGTCCAAGCGGTCCTCCAGCTCATCGAAAAACGCCGTAAGCCGGTCGACATCAGGGAGATTCCACCCGGGCGCCGGATAGAGCGTGGGCGAGAGCATGCGCGTGGAGCAGGTATGGGTGATCACGTAGTCGACCTTCCAGCCCACGCTATCGAGTTTTGCCCGCGCCTCCTCAAAGTTGCGCTCATCCGGCAGCTCCTGCGGCCACCAGCTGGAATACGGGATGCGGTATTCCTTGTCCACACTCGTGGCGCCGCCCATGGTAAAGATCGTTGAGCCGTCGAGCTCAAAAACCTCGCCGCGCGTCAGACGCCGTATGGGAGAGGTATCCGACAGGCGCTGCGTCAGCCCACCGTGCCACAACTCCATGGGGCGCTCCGCCCAGTGATCGAAACGCTCGTGATTGCCGTCGACGAACAGCACGGTATAGGGACGCGATTCCAGCCAGGCGATGTCGGCGCATTCCTCGGCAGAGAAATCCCACGGAAAGCCAAAGTCGCCCGCGACAATCAGATAGTCGTCGCTCGTCAGGCTATCCCCAAGGTCCCAATCGCGCAGCTTTTGCATGTCGAGGCCGCCGTGAATATCGCCCGTCACATAGACCGTCATCGGATCACCACTTCCCTCTTATAGGCTTCGAGGTCGCGCTCGACCTGCTCGTCGCCCGTGGCGTTGACCCACCACGGCCATTTAACGCAACATACCGGCTCGTTTACCTGCGCAAACCATAACTTGAGCTCATCCAGACTTACCGGGGCGTAGCTGTTTGCGTCCACGCCCACGTCATAGCGCATCAGCCCCTGTCTGAGGTTGAACTTGTTGTACGCGCCGCCGCAACTGTGGATATGCCCGTGCAAATGCCAGCCGCCGTGCGACATGCCCTGCCAGTCGGCCATGGGATAGTGGCTCAGCACGATTTTCTGCCGATCGATCTTGAGCACGCAAATGGGCGGCTCGACGATAAAAGCATCCGCTACGGCAGGCTGCGTCCAGTCTTTGTCGTGGTTGCCGGGCAGTAGATGGACGCGCTTACATGCAATGCCTTTGCGCAGCTCGTAGGCATCTTGGACCGTCATCTTAAAGCTAAAGTCGCCCAAGATGTAGAGCTCGTCATCCGCAGCGACCTTGCTGTTAATGTTAGCGACCATGACGTCGTTCATCTGCGCAACAGTCGACCAAGGCCTATCGCTAAGCCGTAGCATGTTCTCGTGTCCAAAGTGGGTATCGCTGGTAAACCAGATCACGGGGACCTCCTGTTGCTGCGGGGTATCCATTCCTTAGGACTTACTCTTCGTTCTTCCATCCAAACGGATCGAGCACCCAAAAAACCAGATCGAGCACGCCACCGGTCATCATGGCACCGGCAAGGGCCATGCAAACGTGCAGAGAGCTGGCACTTCGGAGCACGTCGAACGGCCCCAGAACGGCCAGCAGCGCGACCGCTGCGCCGGCTACGCACAGCGCAAGGCACGGCCCCGCGTCCTTAACGCACTTCTTTGCGAGATGCTTGGTGTTGTCACTCATCGATATCGAACTCCTTAGAGGATCGTTGTTCAGATGCATGCCACCGCGACAGAGCAGGGCAGCAGGGTAAGTGTCCCATGCCGTGCGGACACGTTTTTAAACCCATGTATCCGCAGGGACCCATATCCTTGCAGAACACCCCCGAAGAATCGTCTAAGCCACTGGCGGGCAACATACTGAACAGGGGGTCTTTCCTCGTTTGAGTGCGGTCGCCAGTGGCACGCTTGTTCTAATGGCATTTTGAGGAAGGTTTTTGCATCCCCCAGAACGGTGATAAATCTTGCCGTTCTTGGTGACGATCACCTTGGTTTTTGAAGCAGCCACGCTGCGGGACTTGATGGGCGCATCCGCCTTTTGACGAGCCGGTGCCGTTTTCCGAGGCCAGCCTCTCGGAAAATCAGAATCGCAGAATCGATTGATGTAGCTGTCGAAACATCCATCGAACAGCAGCCCCGTTGCCAAGCCCGCCATGAACCCACAGGCAATCGCGGCCTCTCCTCTAATTTGCATATGTCCCTCCTTAATTAATCTTGAAGATAAAAGCGGCGCGCGCCGCAGGACCCATGCCCTTGCGGCGCGCGCCGAAAATGATCCGCTTTCCTCCGTCCCTAACGGATCAGCTGGCGGCGCTTGTCGGACAGGAAGACGCCGGCGGCAACCAGGACCGTGCCTCCAATTACGAACGTCTCGCCCAGCAGGTTGGACACGTCGCCCGTGGCGGGCATCGTCGTCTGCTGCGTGGTGGCCTCGGACGCCGAGGTCATGTGCTTGGCCTGGTACGCCACCTGCGTCGCAGGCTGAGTCTGCTCGCCATTCCCGCGCTCGGCGGCCTCTTGGCGAGCGATCTCGGCGTTGAGCTCGACAATAGCCTGGTCGAGCTCGGCCTTGGCGGCGGTATAGTTGGCAAGCGCCTCCAAGTAGGCAGGTGCCACAGCATCCGTCGCAGCAACGGCAGCGTCGAGCTCAATCTTGGCAGCTGCGGCGCGCTCGGCGGCATCGTGGGCTGCAGCGATCTTAGCGTTGAGCGCCTCATCCGCATCGTTGGCACGGCCGCTAGCGATGGCGTCGGCAAGGTTGATCCTGCGCAGGCGGGCAACCGCGGCGGCAGAAGCATCGCGATCAGCGGTCGCATCCGTTACGGCGTCGTCCGCCGCAGTCACGCCAGACTCGGCATCGGTCTTCGCCGAAGCCGCTGCCTCAACAGCAGCATCGGCAGCGGCCTTGTCCTCCGTCGCCTGAGCAAGCGCCGCGGCGGCATCATGTAGCTGAGCCGCACGAGCAGCAGCCGCGACGGATGCGGCCTGAGCCGCGGTCACAGCCGTGCCGGCACCGCTCGCAGCAGCCTGGGCGGCAACAAGCTCGGCCTGGGCAGCAGCGACGTCGGCATCTGCCTGGCCTGCCGCACCCTGCGCGGCATTCACTGCAGCCTGCGCGTCAGCCTGAACGGCACGCGCCCCCTCGAGCACCGCCGAGGCCGCATCAAATGCACGCTGAGCAGCGGCAACGTCGGCAGAGTACGCAGCCAGCTCGTCCTGGGCGGCAGCAAGCGCGCTCTCCTTGTCGCCAACGCCGGCGCGAGCGGCATCCAGCGCACGCCGGGCAGCGGCAGCCTTGCCCTTGGCGACATCGAGTTCATCAGACTTGGCAGTCACGACACTCTGCGCCGCGGTAACCGCAGCGCTGGCAGCGTCCACGTCGGCGCGGGCATCAGCCACGGCACGCGCAGCGGCCAAAC
>CABVBR010000132.1 GCA_902496645.1 uncultured Collinsella sp. | reverse complement strand
CTCTTGACGCCACCGTAGTAGTGCGTGTCGAGGTAGGCCATGTCGCCGGCCTCGAAGGCGGGGTTCTGCTTAAGGTCCAGGCGCGGCGAGTCCACGTGGGCGCCCAGGATGTTAAAGCCCTGCTCGAGCGGGGCGGTGCCCAGGTTGACGAGCATGAGGTCCTTGCCGTGGTTGGCGGCGTACACCTTGTCGCCGTCCTTGAGCGCGCGGCCCTCGGCGATCACGGTCTCCAGATTGACGTAGCCCGCCTCCTCGGCCATCTTGATACCGGCCTTGACGCACAGGCGCTCGGTCTTGTTCTCACTCAAAAACTGCTTATAGCCGCGGCAAAGCTCCTCGAGCTCCTCGATCTGCTGTGGTGTGTACTTTTTCCATGCGCTGGGACGCTCCATGACGCAGGCTCCTTTCGGATCGATCGTGCTGGTTGATGTACCGTGAGCCATCGTATCACGCGCGGGCCCGCGGCGGCAGGGAAGCCTGATGTGCGGTGGCCGCGGGGCGGGGAGCGTGTAAACTGGTGTGAGCAAACCGTGCCCAGCCCAAAGCGAGGTATTCAATATGTCTGAAAAGCGCCGTACCTTTGCCGTCATCGACGGCAACTCGCTCATGCATCGCGCCTTCCACGCCGTGCCGCCGACCATGAACGCGCCGGACGGTCGCCCCACCAACGCGATCTTTGGTTTTCTGAACATGTTCCTCAAGATGATCGACGCCTTTAACCCCGACGGTGTGGTCGTGGCGTTTGATAAAGGCAAGCCGCGCGTGCGCATGGAGATGTTGCCGCAGTATAAGGCGCAGCGCCCGCCCATGGACCCCGATTTGCACGCACAGTTTCCGATGATCAAGGAGCTGCTCGGTGCGCTCAATGTGCCGATTCTGCAGTCTGAGGGCTGGGAAGGCGACGATATCCTGGGAACCATGGCGCGCTTGGGTGAGGAGGCCGGCTGCGACATGCTGCTGGTGACCGGCGACCGCGACATGTATCAGCTCGTGACCGAGCATGTCAATGTGGTCTCGACTCGCAAGGGCCTGTCCGACGTGGCGATCATGACGCCCGAGAGCGTGGACGACCTGTATCACGGCATTACGCCGGCGCTCGTGCCCGATTTTTACGGTCTGAAGGGCGATACGTCGGATAACATTCCCGGCGTGCCGGGCATCGGCCCCAAAAAGGCGAGCGCGCTCATTGCACAGTACGGCAGCTTGGACGAGGTCATCGCACACGCTGACGAGGTCAAGGGCAAGATGGGAGAAAACCTGCGCGCACACATCGACGACGCGCTGCTGAGCCGCAAGGTCGCGACCATCCGCACCGATGCGCCCGTTGAGCTCGATTTTGAGGCGACGTCCTTCCCGGCGTTTTCTGCCGATGAGGTGTCCGCGGCACTGGGTACGCTTGGTATCACTGCCATGCAGAACCGTTTCTTGGCGCTGATCGGTGACGAGGGTGGCGCTGCTGCCAGCACGTTTGAGATTCCCGCCGTTTTGCGCGCAGCCGCCGGCGATGCTGGCGCGCTTGGTGCCGTTGCGGCTGAGGTCTCCCGCGTGATTGATACAGGCGAGTGGGTCGCCGCCGTGGTGGACGATGACAAGGAAGAGGGCGCGCTCTTTGGGCTGACGCGCACGCTGTGGTTGGCGACGTCCAAGGGCCTGTTTGCGCTCGAGGAGGGCGACAGCGGTGCGGCGGCTGAGGTTGAGGGCTTCAACTTCGTCCACGGCGTGATTGCTGGCGTGCTCGCGCGTCTGTTTATGGAGGGTCGCGTGGCGAGCCCGGATATGAAGGTGCTGTTGCACGAGCTTTCGCCCATTGATTCTTCTGAGCCCGAGCTCATGGATCCGCTCGCTGCCGATTCCACGCGTATCTTCGATACCGTGGTCGCTGCCTATCTGCTGGATTCCGATCGCTCCGAGTTCGATGAGGCATATCTTGCCGATACCTATCTGCAGATGGCGCTGCCTGCGGCGCGCGGTGCAGAGGGTGCCGGTGAGGACGCTCCGGCGCCCGCCGCTTGCACGGCGGCCTTGACGCTGGCGCTGGTCGCACCGCTGCGCGACCGCATGGCCCGCGAGAACGCCGCCAACGTGTTCGATGGCATCGAGATGCCGCTCGTTCCGGTACTTGCCAAGATGGAGCGCGCGGGCATGCTCGTGGATCCCGATCGGCTGCGCAGTCTGTCCGAGGGTCTGGCGACCCAGATCACCGAGGTCGAGCGAAGCATTCGTGACCTGGCAGGCGACGAGACCTTTAACATCGGCAGCCCCATGCAGCTCTCGCACGTGCTGTTTGATGTTATGGGGCTTCCGACCAAGGGCCTCAAAAAGACCAAGCGCGGCTACTATTCGACCAACGCCAAGGTGCTGAGCGACCTTGCCCGCGACCACGAGATCGTGCGCCTGATTTTGGACTGGCGTGAGAAGTCCAAGATTAAGTCGACCTATCTGGACACGCTAGGTCCGCTGCGCCGTGGTGACGGGCGTGTGCACACCACGTACAACCAGACCATCACCGCGACGGGGCGCCTGTCTTCGAGCGACCCCAATCTGCAAAACATTCCGACGCGCTCGGAGCTGGGGCGTACCGTCAAGACGGCGTTTTCGGCAGGCGAGGGAAGCGTCTTTTTGGCGGTGGACTACTCGCAGATCGAGCTGCGCCTGCTCGCGCATCTTTCGGGCGACGAGCATCTGGTGCGCGCCTTCAACGAGGGCGAGGACTTCCATGCCGAGACGGCGGCGCGCGTGTTTGGTGTGCCGGTGTCCGAGGTAACGCCCGACTTGCGCAGTCGCGCCAAGGCCGTGAACTTTGGCATCGTGTACGGTCAGCAGGCCTACGGTCTGTCGCAGTCGCTGCACATCTCGATGGCCGAGGCGCGCGACATGATCGACCGCTACTACGAGGCCTACCCGGGTGTGCGTACGTTCCTCGACAACGTGGTGGCGCGTGCCAAGCAGACGGGCTATGCCGAGACCATGTATGGCCGCAGACGCCATATTCCGGAGCTCAAGGCCAAAAACCCGCAACTCCGCGGCTTTGGCGAGCGTACGGCCATGAACCACCCCATGCAGGGCACCGCCGCCGACATCATCAAGATCGCCATGGCCCGCGTAAGCCGCCGCCTGGAAGAAGAGGGCTTTGCCGCCCACATGATCTTGCAGGTGCACGACGAACTGGACTTTGAGTGCCCCGTCGACGAAGTCGAGCGCCTAACCACCATGGTCCGCGACGTCATGGAACACGTAGTAGACCTCCGCGTCCCCCTAATCGCCGAAGCCAGCACCGGCATAACCTGGGCCGACGCCAAGTAGCGAGCGACGAGCTTGCGGGCGATGACCATGGGTGCGACGCTTCTGGCCGCCCGATGGTCGCAGGTCGCCAATGCCGACGCCGCGGAACGTTTCCAGGCTTGGATGCGTCCCGCGGCGTCTTTCTGTGCGGTTAGCAGCTCCTGCGGCGCACGAGCTCTACGGGGGCCACGGTCTCCATGGCGGGGGTGCGGCCTGCGATGAGGTCGAGGAGCGCCTTGCAACCCTCTTGTGCCATGAGCTCGGGGTGACGCTGAACCGTGGTGATCTGCGGCGTGGTGAGCTTTGAGTAGATGGAGTCATCGTAGCCCACGATCTTGATGTCTCCGGGCACGTTGAGACCTGCTGCCTGCACGGCGCGCAGCGCTCCTGCGGCCGAATGGTCGCTTGTAGCAAAGATGCCGTCGAGCGGCATGCCCGCATCGATCATTCCGGCAACGATATCCTGAGCCTCGTCCATGCTAGGACGCTGGCCGGTGACGTAGGCCATGTACTCGCGGCGAAGCGGCAGGCCATGATCGGCGAGCGCATGCATATAGCCCGTGAGGCGGTCGTTGCGGTCGTAGTCTGCGGTAAAGCTCGAGATGGTGAGGATGTTTTTGCAGTCGCGGTCAATGAGTGCGCTCGTTGCCAGGTAGGCGCCGCGTTCGTCATCGGTCCCCACGTGGGGGATGGCGAGGTCCGACTGCGGCATGCGGTCGATGCAGACCACGGGGATACCGCGCGTGACGATGTCGTCCGTGAGCTCACGCAGGCCCGAGATGCATATGATGCCGTCGGCCTGCTTGCTGGCAAGGCTATGGAAGTAATCGCGCTCGCGCTGCGGATCGTTGCCGCTGTTGCAGACAAAGACAGAGTACCCCTGCGCCGCAAGCGTGCGCTCTACGTGGTAGGCGATCTTGGAAAAGAAGTCGTTGGATATATCGGGCACGATCATGCCTATGGAGCGCGACTGCGCTTGGCGAAGCGTCTTGGCGGACTGGTTGGTAACGTAACCGTACTGGTCGATAACATCCTGCACGCGTTTGCGCGTGTCCTCGGAGAAACGGCCAACGTTGTTGACCACATGGCTCACGGTGGCTACGGAGACCCCGGCAAGTTGGGCGATTTCTTTCATTGAGAGCTGTTTTTGCGCCATGGGACCTCCAGCTTGGTTAACGCCTGCTGGTTAACAATTATAACGTCCTATTTGGTTAACACTTGATTATACGATTAACCATGAATTAGGTACCGTTCACGGAGTGAATAACTACCGCTTACCGATTCATACACTGGTATTTGGTAGATTCTCAGCTGGTTATACGATTAACCAAATGACGCTCTTGGACGAATTTGTGAGGGATCATCTATGCTTCTCTGCCCCAGTATGATGTGCGCCGATTACGGCGAGCTTGCCAACACGGTGCGTGAGCTCGACTCCGCGGGTGCCGATATCTTTCACTGCGATGTGATGGACGGTAGCTTTGTACCTAACTTTGCGATGGGCCTCGAGGACATCAAGGCCGTGCGCGCTGCCACGCAAAAGCTCGTCGACGTGCATCTGATGATCGAGAACCCGGCGGCCAAGATCGACCTCTTTGCCGATGCGGGCGCTGATATCATCTACATTCATCCCGAGTCCGAGCGCTATGTGGTCAAGACGCTCGCCGCCATCAAAGCGCTCGGTTGCGCTGCGGGCATCGCCGTCAACCCCGATACCGCGGTGACCCTGCTCGAGGAGATTCTCAACCTCTGCGACTACGTGATGGTCATGACGGTCAATCCCGGTTTTGCCGGGCAGGCGTTTATCGAATTCACTAAAAAGAAGATTGAACAGCTTGCGGCTCTCAAGGATGAGTACGGCTTCAAGATCATGATCGACGGCGCCTGCTCGCCCGCGCGCGTCAAGGAACTCTCGGCCATCGGTGCCGACGGCTTCATCTTGGGCACGAGCGCATTGTTTGGCAAGGACATGACCTATGCGGAAGCGCTTGAGAAGCTGCGTCAGGGAGAGGAGTACTAACCGCGGCAGGCCAGAGGCTGTCAGTTAATAGCAAAGAGCCATGTGGCTCGATCGAAAGGAACCTGTAAATGAAGATCGCAATCGGTAACGACCACGTGGCCGTCGAGCTCAAGAACATCATCAAGGAGCACCTGGAGGAGCGCGGCTACGAGGTCGTGGACTTTGGCACCAACTCCACCGAGCGTTTTGACTATCCCATCAGCGGCTACAAGGTCGGCTGCGCCGTGGCGGCAGGGGAGTGCGATCTGGGCGTTCTT
>CABVBR010000131.1 GCA_902496645.1 uncultured Collinsella sp. | reverse complement strand
CCGGCTGGTCATAGCAGGTCGCAAGCTTGGTACCCACGCCAAAGCTGTCGATGGGCGCGCCCTGGTCGAGCAGCGACTGAATCGTGTACTCATCCAGATCGTTGGAAACCGAGATCCCCACATAGGGCAGGCCCTCGGCATCAAAACGACCGCGAACATACTTGGAGAGCTTGGCGAGGTCGCCGGAGTCAATGCGAATGGCCGACAGGCGCTCGCCCACCGCTTCCATCTCCTTGGCAACCGTAATGGCATGTTCGCAGCCCTCGCGCACGTCATAGGTGTCGATGAGCAGCGTGCAGTTCTTGGGGCTCGACTTGGCAAAGGCACGGAAGGCCTCGAGCTCGGAATCGAAGCTCATCACCCAGCTGTGCGCATGCGTGCCAAAGACGGGAATACCGTAGCGGCGCCCGGCAAGCACGTTGGACGTGGACGAGCAACCGGCCACGTAGCTCGCGCGCGCAACAGCCAGGCCGCCATCGGGGCCCTGGGCGCGACGCAAGCCGAACTCGGCAACGGGGCGACCATCGGCGGCCAGTACCACGCGCGCCGTCTTGGTGGCAACAAGCGTCTGGAAGCCGACGATGTTGAGCAGCGCGGTCTCGAGCAGCTGACACTCCAACGACGGGCCGGTGACGCGCACCATGGGCTCGCGCGGAAACACGAGCTCGCCCTCGGGCACGGCGTCAATGTTCACGTGCGCACGGAAGTTGCGCAGGTAGTCGAGGAATGCAGGCTTAAACATCGCGCCGCCGGCCGGAGCCTGGAGCGAAGCTAGATAGTCGATGTCCTCGGGCGTAAAGCGCAGGTTCTCGACAAGCTCGG
Source organism: uncultured Collinsella sp. (assembly GCA_902496645.1). Taxonomy (GTDB): domain Bacteria; phylum Actinomycetota; class Coriobacteriia; order Coriobacteriales; family Coriobacteriaceae; genus Collinsella. Next base: position 4,840 of record CABVBR010000131.1, on the reverse strand, counting down.
GCAGCTCGGCGGTGCCGCACATGACGGCATACGCGCTGCCGAAGGGATGGTCGCGGTAAAACGCGGTAAAACAACCCTGCTCATTAGCCTTGCCGCTCTCCCACAGGCCCTGGGCCATAGTGAGCTCGTACAGATCGGTGAGCATTGCAATGTCGGTGGGATGCGAGATGTCGGTCAAAGCCATGGGGCGACCTTTCGGATGTGTTGTGCAGAGGCTGAGGGTTGGGCGAGGCGGACGTGCGGGCATGGAGCCCGGCGCGAACAGGTTAGTGCAGGCCCATGCTGCCCGTGATTGTGTAGGCCATAAAGACGATAAACGCGATGAGGGCGAGCACGATGATGATTTTTTGAGCCGGAGCCATGCCGGGAATCTCATTCTCGCCCGTAGGCTCCTTGGAGGTGACCATGCGCTGGGCAAAGGTCATCTCGTCGCGGCTCGGTTTGGGCTCGACGGGCTTGGGGCGAGCGGCTTTTTTGGGCTGAGGTTTGGGTGCGGCGGGCTTGGGCGCAGGCGTGGGCTTGGGCGCGGGCTTCGCGGCGGCGGGCTTGGGCGCGGGTGCAGGCTCGGATGCGATCTTCGCAGCGGCCTCCTCGGCCTTCGTACGCTCGGCACGCAAGGCGGCCAGCTCCTCACGCTCGCGGCGCGCCTCTTCCTGGGCCTCGCGACGAGCCTTCTCGGCGCGGAGCTCTTCCAACTCGGCGCGCTCCTCGGCAGACAGTGGTTGGGACTCAAGCTCGGCCATGGTACAGCCCTTTCTTTTTAAAAAAAGCCGCCGACACAATGTCAGCGGCTTATCAAATCCAATGGTGGAGACGAAGGGAGTCGAACCCTCGGCCTCTGCCATGCGACGGCAGCGCTCTCCCAACTGAGCTACGTCCCCAGGACAAGTTGATATTTTACCTACGGCTCGCCAACTGTCAACGCCCAATACCCAGTCTTTTTGGGACGGGGCTGTTTTGACTACTTTTCGAACGCCCGGGCCACCCGATGATTATTTATCCCCGTCCCAGAAAAATCATCGGCAAACGCACTACTTTGCACTAGTAAGAACACCGGTAGTGTCAAACGCCGGGGTGAAGCTCTCGTCCACTGCGCCGCCTTCTTGCCAGAACATGGTCGTAAAGCCCAAGTCGTCGGCATGGTCGAGCACCTGCTCGTACTCCTCGCGCGTCACGGCACGTGCCAACTCGCCGCCTTGCTCGCGCATGAGTGCATTGGGCGTGTACTGGTTCATGACCGAAATCGGCACGTCGCCCACCGTCTGCCACACCAGGTCCAGCACGCGGCACGAATCGTCCGCATGACCCGGCAGCACCAAGTGACGCACGATCATACCGCGCTTCATGAGCCCATCGTCGTCCACCAGCTCTCCCCCGCGGCGCTCGATCTCGCGCGCCATCTGTGCCAGGCCCGACACGGCCACGCGCGGGTAATCCTTAATATGAGAAAGCGACTGCGCAAGCCCGGCATCGGCATATTTAAAGTCGGTGAGCCACACATCAACCAGGTCACCCAGGGCAGCCACGGCACTCGCCCTCTCATAGCCGCTCGTGTTGTAGACGATCGGGATGTCCAGCCCGCGCTCCCGCGCTGCGGCAATCGCGGCCGGCAGCAGGTGAGCATAATGCGTCGCAGTCACCAGGTTAATGTTGTTGGCGCCCTGGTCCTGCAGCTCCAACATAATCTCGACCAGGCGCTCGGGCGAAATCTCAAGCCCAAAATTGCCCGTCGAGATCTCGTGGTTTTGGCAGTAGACGCATTTGAGCGAACAGCCACTAAAGAAAATCGTGCCCGAGCCGGCCTCGCCCGAGATAGGCGGCTCCTCCCACATATGGAGCGCCGCGCGGGCAACCTTAAGCGTGTCGTCTGCGCCGCACACGCCACGCGCGCCCTCGTCGCGTGCCGCGCCGCAACGGCGTGGACACAAATGGCAGGCGGGCGAAAAAAGTTCGGTCAACGACGTCGGCATAAAAACATGCTCCAAAACAACGATTCAGCAGCTCAAACGCAAAGGCCCGGACCGCACAGACGGCTCCAAGCCCAAGGCGCCGTAATCGTCCGACACGAATTTTGTAATGTCAAGACTGGAATCAACAAAGCGCCGCTTTATGATATAGATATTCCGCCCCCCGCGGAGCAACTGGGTGAACCGTCGCGTTTATTTAGGGAGCCCACACAGTCGTACTTAGTACAGGTATCCTTCGTTGTTAAGGACGCTGGAACGGTCGATGAGGGCACCCACCTGTTTTAGGTGGGTTCATTTTCGTAACGTGGGGGGTGGTTTTCTTTTGCCGATTTTGCCAAGAATTGCCATCGCAGATCCCGTATGACACCCAACAACGGCACTCGGCAGAACCTCCGCCAACATCCCAATATCTGGTAAGCGCGTGATAATCGCACGGCGCAAACCCCCGCACCCCCTCGGTCGAGTATCATGGGTCAGCTATGCCCTTTTGCGCGTAGCGCCCTTTGACCTTTTCCTTCGACGCTTGGCGGTTTTCGATTCATGGCTTCATCCACGAGCTTCATACCGTACTTATGCGTGGCGGCCGCTGCCTTTATCACGACCTTTCTCACGGTGCCCCTGGTCAAGCGCCTGGCAATTAAGCTCGACGCCGTCGACTATCCCTCCAAGCGCCGTATCAACACTAAGCCCATCCCGCGCATGGGCGGCACCGCGGTCTTTTTGGGCCTCGTCGTCGCCTGCATCGTGCAGATCCTGGGCACCTGGTACCTGGGCTGGCCGCCCGTTTTGGTGCCGCACCCGCGCCTGCACATCAGCTACCCCGTGCTGGCACTCTCCTTTACCGTGATCTTTGCGACCGGCGCGATCGATGATGTCTTCCAACTCAAGCCCAAGCAAAAATTGGCCGGTCAGGTGCTCGCCGCGCTTATCGCCTGCGTGGGCGGCCTTAAAATCGGCGTCATCGTCAACCCGTTTGCCCCTGGCGAGATCGTGCTCGGCTGGCTCGCCCACCCCATCACCGTGATCTACCTGGTGGCGTTCACCAACATCATCAACCTCATCGACGGCCTCGACGGCCTGGCCACGGGCATTTGCGGCATCGCATCGTTCACCATGTTCACGATGGCCATGCTTTCGGGCCGTATCGACGCCGCCGCGCTCTCCATCGCGCTCTTTGGCTCGTGCGTGGCTTTTCTGCATTACAACTTCAACCCCGCGAGCATCTTCTTGGGCGACTCGGGGTCGCTGCTGTTGGGTTTCGCTTTGGGCTCCATCTCGCTGCTCAACGTGAGCCGCACCGCCGCGCTCACCTCACTCATCATCCCGCTCATCGTAGCCGGCGTGCCCATCATCGACACGTTCAGCGCCATCGTGCGCCGCAAGCGCGCCCACATTAGCATCGGACAGGCCGACAAGGGCCACATCCACCACCGCCTGATCCAAGAGGGTTACAACCAGAAGCAGGCCGTGCTGCTCATCTACGCCTGGTGCATCATGCTTTCGGCCGGCGCCGCCGCGATCAATCAGGTCGAGGTGCCCACGCGCGTGCTCATCTTTGTCGTGCTCGCCATTGGCTCGGCTGCCTTCGCCAAGCATCTGCACCTGTTTGAGCCCGTCCTGCGCCACCATTACAACAAGCGGACGCACGAAGACGAGCTGGTAACCCCCGACGACCCCGCCTTTAAGCAGGAGGAGCAGGCAGCCGAGGAACGTAGGGAAGAGCGCCACCACAGGCGCTAGGGTAAGCTGCCGAGGATGCGCCCAGGTGCCGCTGGCCAAGCGCAGCCGCGCCGCACCCGTTGCGCAGCTCCGTACCCATCGCGCAAACCGCCCTTTCTCGCCCCTCTCCTGCTTACGCCTCAACCCCTTCAATAAACGCGTTATCATCTTGACCAATACGCATACGTTAGGAGCAATCATGCCAAACGAGAACAGCTACGAAGTAGCGCTGCAAAAGAGCAACGCCATTCGCGAGGGTCTGGCAAAGACGCCCGAGAAGTTCACCATGCTCACCGGCGACCGCCCGACCGGACGCTTGCACCTGGGTCACTACTTCGGCACCCTCAAGGGCCGTGTTGAACTGCAGAACATGGGCGCCAAGACCAACGTGCTCATCGCAGACTACCAGGTCATCACCGACCGCGACACCACCGAGCATATCCAGGACAACGTGTACAACATGGTCATGGACTACCTTGCCTGCGGTATCGACCCCGACAAGACCATGATCTACGCGCACTCCGCCGTACCCGCCGCCAACCAGCTCATGCTGCCGTTCCTGTCGCTGGTCTCCGAGGCCGAGCTGGCGCGCAACCCCACGGTTAAGGCCGAGATGGAGGCCTCGGGCCACGAGCTCACCGGCCTTCTGCTCACCTATCCGGTGCACCAGGCCTGCGACATCCTGTTCTGCAAGGGCAACGTGGTTCCCGTCGGCCGCGACCAGCTGCCGCACATCGAGCTCACCCGTACCATCGCACGCCGCTTTAACAACCGCTACGGCAAGGTATTTCCCGAGGTCGAAGCGCTGCTGTCCGAGACCCCGCTGCTGCCCGGCCTTGACGGTCGCAAGATGAGCAAGAGCTACGGCAACGCCATCAACATCTCGATGACCGCCGAGGAGACGGCCAAGCGCATCAAGAAGAGCCAGACCGACTCCGAGCGCATGATCACGTTTGATCCCGAGAACCGCCCCGGCGTGTCCGGCCTGCTTTCGACGGCCGCCATCTGCACCGGTCGTTCCGAGGTCGAGATTGCCGAGGAGATCGGCATGGGCGGCTCCGGCCAGCTCAAGAAGTACGTGACCGAGGCCGTCAACGAGTACTTCGCCCCGATCCGCGAGCGTCGCCAGCGCTACGAGAACGACCTGGATTACG
>CABVBR010000130.1 GCA_902496645.1 uncultured Collinsella sp. | reverse complement strand
TGGCTTCGGGCCGTCCCGCATGGGGGCTGCACGCCTTGGCGCAGGAGCTCGACCTTCAAAACCATGACGGTCTGCTGGTGGCCTTTAACGGCGCTCACGTCGTCGATGCCCAGACCGACGAGGTGCTGTTCGATCAGGCCATGCCGGCTGACGAACTGCACCGTCTGATTGATCATCTGCGCAATTTTGACGTGATCCCTATGATTTCGCTCGGTCGCGATTTGCACGTCGAGGACTCGTACCATTGCATGATCACGCTGCCTGACGGCTCGCAGAAGAATATCGTCAAGTATGAGCGCGACGCGTGCGATCTTAAGATTCGCGAGGTGGAGAGCCTGCATGAGGTCGCTGATGCTTATCCCGTGGACAAGCTACTCACTGCGGGTGACCCGGCCTATCTGCAAGCGCATCACGAGGAGATGTACGCGCCCTTTAAGCAGACGCTTTCGGGCATGTTTACGGCCGACTGGTACTTTGAGTACACGGCGCCCGGTATCGACAAGGCCCGTGCGCTCGAGGGTGCCCTGCCCAAGCTCGGCATCGATGCCAGTGAGGTCGTGTCGTTTGGCGACGGCCAGAACGACAAGTCCATGATTGAGTGGGCCGGTACCGGTGTTGCCATGGGCAACGCCGTCGATGAGGTTAAGGCTGTAGCCCAGATGGTGACCGCCAATAACAACGAAGACGGTATTGCGGTGGCGCTGGATAAGCTGCTGGGTTAGAATCGCCGATAATGCATGGTTCGGGCGCCTGCTTACAGGCGCCCTTTTGTTAGGGAGGGTGCCGTGTCCGCATTTCCGTTCGACGCCGTCATCTTTGACATGGACGGCGTGATTGTCGATACCGAGTATTACTACCTGGGCGAGACTGCCGCGTTTGCCAAGGAGCTTGGGCTAAATCTGACTCAAGAGGAGTTGAATGGGCAGGTCGGTACCTCGCATCAGTTCTTCCTGCATATGCTGGTCGATTGGTTTGAGCGCGCCGGTAAGGGGCATTTTACTGGCGAGGAAGCGTTGACCCGTTGGGACGAGTGGGCGCATAAGCGTCCGCGCGACTATCAGGCTTTGATTAACCCAGGCGCCGTGGATACGATTCGAGAGCTGCCGCGCCGTGGCGTTCGCGTGGCGCTTGCTAGCTCGTCTCCCATGGATAGCATCGAGGAAGTGCTCAATGCGTGCGGGCTGTCGGATGCCTTTGAGTATGTGGTGAGCGGCGAGCAGTTTAAGGAGAGCAAGCCCGAGCCCGACATCTACCTGCATGCGCTGGACCTGCTGGGGCTGCCCGCGAATCGCTGCTGCTGCGTTGAGGATTCGGTGCCTGGAATCACTGCCGGCAAGCGAGCCGGCCTGACAGTCATTGCCAAGCGCGAGGAGCGCTTTGGATTTAGCCAGGATGCCGCGGACAAGATTATCGACCAGCTGCCGGAACTGCTGGAACTCGCGTAGATCCTGGGCGGTACTGCTGTTACAACAGTAGCTCCGTTGGCATAAGAGAGAGGCGGCGGCATGGCTTTTAACGTGAGCGCACTGGGGTTTGGCGACAACGTCGTCGACCGCTACGAGCATATCCACACCATGTATCCTGGCGGCAATGCGGTGAACTTCGCCGTGTATGCCAAGAAATGCGGTGCCGCACGCTCCGCATACATGGGCATTTTTGGCAATGACGCTGCTGCCGAGCATGTCATTGCAAGCCTCGAGGATGAGGGTATCGAGCTTGACAAGTGCGAGCAGATGATTGGCGAGAACGGAGCGGCTCGCGTGACCGTCGTTGACGGTGACCGTGTCTTCCTTGGTTCCAACGAGGGCGGTATCCGTGGCGATGCGCGCTATGTGCTCGATCGTTTTGATCTGGCGTATATGAAACAGTTTGATGTGGTCCATTCGGGTAACTACTGCTTTACCGAGCGCGAGCTGCCTAAGCTGAAGGCAGCGGGTATTACCGTTTCGTTTGACTTCTCGGACGATTCGACCGACGAGTACTACGAGCAGATTGCTCCCTACGTTGACTTCGCGTTTTTTAGCGCGGCAGACGCTGCGAGCGAGGATGAGATTCGCGAGCGCCTTGCCTGGTTGAAGGGCTTGGGCCCATGTTTTGTGTCCGCAACGGCTGGCGCTGAGGGTTGCATTGCCTATGACGGCGAGCGTTACTATCGGCAGCATGCCAAGCCCGTGGCAGACATGAAGGACACCATGGGTGCGGGCGACTCGTTCCTGACTTCGTTCCTGATGTGCTATCTCGATTCCGCCAAGCGTGGCGAGGATGGTGCTGAGGCCATCGAGCGCGCACTCGACTTTGCGGCGGGGTTTGCTTCGACCGTATGCGGCATGGAGGGCTCCTGGGGCCATGGAGCGCCGATTTCCGAATAGGTGAGAGCAGTCCCGGTGAGTCGAATTGTCGCCTCCCTGGGACCCCGTGGGCAAAAAATGCCAAATATGAGTACTGTCACTAATTTAGTAACAGCGAAAAATAGCTTTTGAGGGCCTAGTTGAGTGCCTGCGGCCGATTAAAACCTGCTAAATATGGCTTTACCCATGCAAATAAGCCTTGATAATGAACGAATGTACATTATCAAGGCACTGTTTTGTTGCAAAATAATGTGACTAGCTTTGCAACAGTACTCATATTTGGCATTTTTTGCCCACCGGGGTCAGCGAAGGTCGAAAATGGAATGGGTATTTCCCAAAACAGCCGACTTGATGCTCTGCGTGTCGCATTTTTTGATTGCGGCAACGACTTCGGAGGTTCTCGCGAGCGAATCGACGAGTTGTCGCGCAGTGGTTTCCTTATTTTGCTCGGCTGGCGCATCGGTTTCGAGCAACAAGTGGTTGAGTGGAATCTGTCGTGCGTATTCGCGCCCGCGTTTGGTCGCAAGCATGCGTTCATTGATGGAAAAGAAGCTGCCTGCGTGGCGCGCACGGACGAGCTCATCCGAGGTACCGCTAAACCAGTGGAAGATGATGATAGGGGAGTTGGGATCGTCCTTTAGAAGGCCGCTCGACTCCAAAATGTCCAAGACTGCCCCCGCCGCGCGAACGGCGTGAATGGACAGGACGCGCCCAGTGAGTGGGTGCTGCGATAGCGTCTGACAAAGCCGCTCAAATGCCTGCGTCTGGATTCCTCCGGTGCCTGCAAAGCGTGACGAGAAGTCGAGTCCGACCTCGCCGATAAAGCGCTCTCGGCTGGCGAGCTCGCAAAGCAGGTCGACCTCGGCGGCCCCACATCGGCCATCGGCAATCCACCAAGGGTGGAGGCCGACGGCCGCAATAACGTTGGGAATAATGCCGGCGCGTTTATTTGCCGTTGCGAAATCGCGCGGATCGACGCCGCAGTCAAAGAGCCCCAGTCCCATCGCTGCGGCTTCGTGGGCAACGGCGTCCGGGCTGGCCATCAGGTCGAGGTGACAGTGAGTATCAAAGGACTGCAGCTCCATCGCGGTGTGCCTTGCTAGTCCAGGCGCTGGCCGTCAGCGCGTACGCGTTCGGTACCGCGTCCACTGATCTGGCGAATGACCTCGCCGGCAATCATCTGACCCATGATGGGCGGCATAAAGCTGGCGGTACCCAACTCGGTACGCTCGTGGATGTTGGACGGGTCGCGGGGTTGGGTCTTAACCGATTCCTCGCAGCTAAACAGCACGTGCAGGCTTTTGATTCCGCGCTTCTTACATTCTTTGCGCATAATGCGGCTCATGGGGTCACGTACCGTATCGAAGATGTCGGCAAAGCGGAGGCACTCGGGATGGAGTTTGTTGGCCCCGCCCATGGAGCTAACCAAACGAATGTCGTGGTCCTGAGCATATTTGGCAATGGTGAGCTTGGCCGAGATGGTGTCGATGGCGTCGACGACGTAGTCGAGCTTGCCGCCCGTCTGCTCAAAAACGCTCGCAAAGAACTCGTCGATGTTGTCGCTCAGCAGGTATTCGGTGCGCTTGATAACGGTGGCGGCGGGATTGATATCGCGAATCATGGCTTCCATCACGTCCACTTTGCGCTTGCCGACGGTGCTGTGAAAGGCGATGGCCTGGCGATTGATATTGCTTGGAGCGATGATGTCCTTGTCAAGAATGACGAAATGACCAATGCCGCCGCGGGCAAGTGCCTCGCAGCAATTGGAGCCCACACCTCCGCAGCCGAGCACCAACACCGTGGCGTTGGCGAGTTTATTAAGTGCCTCGCGGCCCATGATGATCTCGAGCTTGGTGTCGCGTGTCTCGTTGGGAGTTGCGGCTGTGGTTTCAGTCATAGACATCCTCCGATGGGGAAGCGAATCGTGTTTTAGCTATCGTCATTATAGGTATTATCGCGATTCCATTTGAGACCTAGGGGCTTGTTGAAATGAGGCAGGGATTCGCATAAGATGAAGCAGATGGCACCCGTTGCCGCGGGTTGGCCAACTCCCAAACACGTTTGTAGCGTGAGAAGTGGCCGTCTTCGCATTACGCGGGGGCAGCTATTTTTTTTGAGTGTAAGATTAGACAATTAGACAAACATCTAAATATCGAGTATAGTGTGCGCGTCATGAGAGATGATGAGAGGAGGTCTTATGCCGGGAGAGGGTTTTAAGGCGCTTGCCGATCCAACGCGACGGCGCATTTTGGAGTTGCTGCGCGAGGGCAATTGCACGGCGGGGGAGCTTGCCGAGCATTTCGATATCAGTAAGCCGTCGCTGAGCCATCACTTGGCGACGCTCAAAAACGCCGGGTTGGTGACCGACGAGCGCCATGGCCAAAACATCGTATACAGCTTAAACACCACCGTCATGCAGGATTTAATTGGCTGGTTTATGGGTTTTACAAACAATGAAGGTGATAAGGATGAATAACGAAAACAAGGGCATTCACCCCACAGGGGTATCGTCGCGCGTGTGGATTGCGCTGGTCGTTCTGTGCGTCGCCAATGTCGTAGCGCACCTCATGGTGATGCCGAGCTTGCCTGCACAGATTCCCACGCACTGGGGCGCGAACGGCGCCGTCGATGGTTGGGGTCCTAGCTGGATGGCCTCCGCGCTCGGCGTGCTGCCTCTGGCGCTTCTCGCAATGTTCTGCGTGGTGCCGCGCATCGACCCCAAAGGTGAGGCATATCGAACCTCGGGCAAATTCTACCAGGGCTTCGTAATTGCCTTCACCTTGTTCATGTGCGCCATAAGCTGGCTGGGAGAGCTTACGGTCTGGGGCGTGGTGCCGGCGGTCGGTTCGGTTAACGTGCTGATTTCCGGTGTTGTCGGTTTGCTGTTCATCGGCGTAGGCAACTACTTGCCGCGTGTGAAGCAGAACTATACGCTCGGTATCAAGACACCTTGGGCGCTTGCCGATCCCGAGAACTGGCGCCGTACGCAGCGCTTTGGCGGTGCCTGCTTTATGGTGCTGGGTATTGGCCTGATTGTGATGGGCGTGGCAGGCAGCGTGCTTTCGAGTGAAGTCGTCGCCGCGGTGATTGCGGTTCTGGCGTTTGGTTCGGTCGGAGCCGTCTACGTCTACTCGTATCTGCTGTGGCGCAAATCTCAGCGAGCCGTTCGCTAAGGTTGCGGAAAACTAGCGTACGCAGTTCGTAGTATGTTCTGGGGGACTTTTCCCAGGTAGTATTAGGGGTGTGGGCAACCATGCCCCTTTTTTCGTTAAGTTTCAGAGCTGGTTTCCTCATTTCGTTTCCACTAAAGCGAATCAAGAATAGAGAAACAGCAGGTAGAAAGGATAAAACAGGCAAATGGCAGAGTTCATCTACCAGATGTATCAGGCTCG
>CABVBR010000129.1 GCA_902496645.1 uncultured Collinsella sp. | reverse complement strand
AAGCCGCAAAAACAGGAACTATTCCACCGCAACTTATTGAGGGTTGGCTGGAAAGAGCTCTAGATGCGGGCGAGGTCGTAGGCCCGGGCGGCTGCTTCGCCGGCGCAAATGAGGTTGGTTGTGGCCTCCTGAGCCTTGAGCGCCTGGTCGAGGGGCATGGGCTTGCGACAAATCGGCAGCACCAGGTCGATACCCTGCTCGTATACCGCATCCAAGTTGTCGGCGCGACCGCCCACGACGGCAGCCACCGGCCTGCCATAGCGCTTGGCACGGCGAGCCACACCCACCGGAGCCTTGCCGGCAGCAGACTGCTCGTCCATGTTGCCCTCACCCGTTATGACCAGGTCGACATCGCGCACACGCTCGTCGAATCCCACAAGGTCGAGCACCGTCTCGACGCCCGAGCGCAGCTCGGCGCCAAGTGCCAGCAAAGCAGCCCCCAGCCCACCGGCAGCGCCAGCGCCCGGCACGCCGAGCACCGAACCAAACGTCCGCGCGCCCTCGGACACACGCAGCAACCCTTGAGCCCGAGCCTCGGCAATCGCTGTATCGAGCAGACGACCGTAGCCGACCATCCAGCTGTCATACCTGCTCAGCGCCCGGGCATCATCCGTCGGCAGGCCCTTCTGCCCGCCAAACACTGCCAGTGCCCCACGACGTCCCACGAGCGGATTCTCGACATCGGAAAGCACAACAATACGTACGCCACCCAGCGCTCGAAGCGCCGGCACCAAATCAATGCCAGCCACTCGCTCAAAGCCCGCGAGCCCCGGCGCGATATCGCAGCCACGATCATCAACAAGACGCGCACCCAACGCCCGCAGTATGCCGGCGCCGCCGTCGTTGGTGGCACTGCCGCCCAGTCCTATATATAGCGTCTTCGCCCCCGCGCGAACCGCACGGAGTATCAACTCGCCCACGCCATAGGTCGTAGCAGCCATTGCCGCCGACTCCGTGCAGGGCGAATACCCAATGCCCGCGGCCTCGGCCATCTCGATGACCGCAGACGCGCGCTCGGCATCCATCAGCATTCGGGCAGGCACGCGATTGCCCAGAGGGCCTGTGACCTCACACGCAACGACCTCACCGCCGCACGCGGCGATGGCGTCGAGTGTTCCCTCGCCGCCATCTGCCAGCGGCAGCGCGCTTACCTCGGCATCGGGCCACACGCGGCGCACGCCCTCGGCAACTGCCGACTCCGCCTGCGCGCTCGACACGCTGCCCTTAAAGGAGTCGATTGCCAGCAACACGCGACGCGGTCGGCGCTGCACGGGGCCAAAGTCGAGCGCCGCGCTAGCAACCTCGTCGGCATCAGTCAGCGCCGCGGCGTGAGCGGCGTGTGCCTCAAGATCGGACCCGCAGCCGCAACCATCCGCGCCGCGCAAACCGGCAAAATAGCTGCTCAGCACCTCGCGGCACTCATCCGCCAGCACGCCGGCCGTCACATTAAAGCGATGATTCAGACGCGAATCGGCATTGAGGTCGTATAGCGAACCCAGCGCGCCCGCCTTGGCATCGGCCGCGCCATACACGCATCGCCCCACGCGCGCGTTGACCATAAGGCCCGCGCACATGCAGCAGGGCTCGAGCGTCACATAGACGGTGCAGTCGGAAAGACGCCAGCGGCCGAGCGCCCGTGCGGCCGAGCACAGGGCCGCAAACTCGGCATGCGCCGAAGGGTCTTGATCGAGTTCGCGACGGTTATGCGCCCGCGCGACGATCTCGCCCGCGCACACCACCACGGCACCAATGGGAACCTCGCCCACCGCCGCGGCAGCACGCGCCTCGGCCAGCGCCTCGCGCATGAACTTCTCGTCGATTTCGGTGATCGTCATCGCTCGCCTTCCCTGTTGCAAATTCAAAACGATGCTATCATTACGACTCACGGAGAGATGGCAGAGCGGTTGAATGCGGCGGTCTTGAAAACCGTTGAGCGCGAGAGCGTTCCGGGGGTTCGAATCCCCCTCTCTCCGCCACTTTTAGTGATTCACCGGTGTCATGGTTCGTTCGAACAGTGCATCAACCACGTCGGCGATCTCGGACCGACGCTCAAGATCGTGACCCGATTCCCACCATTTTGTGAACAGTCGAATAATGCCGCCAGCGATAAACTCCGATGTTGTCTCGAGCGACACGGGAGCCAATGCGTCTTCGTCAAGTGTGCTCATCACGCGCTCGCGAATGGAGTGGGCAATGCGGTCGCAAATCATGCTGGTCAGCATGCCCGACATGCTGCTCTCCAGGATGTTATCCATGAGCTGATCATGCGCCAGAATCATATCCATGGCGTCGGCGAACACCTCATGACGGAGCACGCGCACGTCGTCGGCCGGCGCCGCGCTCCCCTTACCGGTCCGCCTTTGCGGCAGGCCCGACATGAGCTCATCGATATAGAATGCGAAGTAATCGTTTTTGTCGCGGAAGTGCTTGTAGAACGTCGTGCGACGAATCATGGCGCGGTCGCACAGCATAGCGACCGTCACGTCCTCAAACCGATGCTCTTCGAGCAGCTCGGTAAAGGCCTCGAACAGGGCCCGATAGGTTTTCTTGATGCGGAGATCCATCCGTATCGCCACCCTCAAGGAAAAGACAGCGCTCAGTAATCTGTCGTATATCTTACACCTGTATCGCGCGCCCCCTGGCTGATAGCCTCACCTTGGCGGAAACATAACGCTTACCGGAAAGTTCGGCACCGTCAAAGGTTGCGGGTATACTAGTAGCGTTACACCAACGGCAGTCGGCGCAAGACGCCGCGGCCATTCGAAACGGAGACATCATGGCTACCATCATCATCGGTATCGTTGTTGTCGTTGTGATTGTCTGCGCCATCGCCGGCATCTACAACAACATGGTCACCAAGCGCAATCGCATCGACAACGCCTGGCAGAATATCGACACGCAGCTGCAGCGCCGCAACGATCTTGTCCCCAACCTGGTAGAGACCGTCAAGGGCTATGCCAAGCACGAGCAGGACACGCTCGCCGCCGTGGTCAACGCACGCAACGCCGCCGTGAGTGCCACCACGCCCGAGGCAAAGATGGAAGCCGACAACGTGCTGACCGGCGCCCTGCGTCAGCTCTTCGCCGTGGCCGAGGCCTACCCCGACCTTAAGGCGAACACCAACTTTACGCAGCTCCAGGCCACGCTCGAGGATACCGAGAACAAGGTGAGCTACGCACGCCAGAGCTACAACGACTGCGTACTCAGCTACAACAACGCCATCCAGACGTTCCCGGCCGTCATCTTTGCCGGCATCTTCCAGTTTAAGGAGCGCCAGGGCTTCGAGGCCGCCGAGGCCGCCCGCCAGGCACCGACCGTCAAGTTCTAACATCGTTGCCTGATGTGACAACGCTGAGCCCGCAGGGCGGAGAGCAAGTTCCCTCCCGGCGCATTCCGCAGGACGAAAGAACCTCCGCCGCACGTAGTGCGCAGCGGAGGTTCTTTCATGTCCGAGGACGCGCCGGAAAGGAAGGTTGCCCTCGGGCCGGACAGCTAAGACAGGTTACGCGACGGTGTAAACCCAGCCGTGCTTATCCTCAACGGCACCAGACTGAATGCCGGTCAGGGTCTCGCGGAGCTTCTTCATCACGGGGCCGATCTCGGTGTAGCCAGCCGGGAAGGTCACGGTCTCGTCGGCGCCGTAGACCTTGTTGTCGATCTCGCCGACCGGGGAGATGACGGCGGCGGTGCCGCACAGACCGCACTCAACAAAGGTGCCGGCCTTGACCTCGGCCCACTCGACGGGACGCTGGTCAACGGTCATGCCCAGGTCCTCAGCAACCTGAACGAGCGAACGACGGGTGATGGAGGGCAGGATGGAGTCGGTGTGCGACTGCGGAACGACGAGGGTGCCGTCCTCCTTCACGAACAGGACGTTGGCGCCACCGGTCTCCTCGACATAGGTGCGGGACTCGGAGTCGAGATACAGGTTCTCGGCATAGCCCTCGCGGTGAGCCTCCATCGTGGGCTTGAGGGACATGGCGTAGTTGAGGCCGGCCTTGATGTTGCCGGTGCCGTGCGGTGCGGCGCGGTCGTACTCGGAAACGCGCAGCTTGACGGGCTTGAGGCCACCCTTAAAGTACGGACCGACCGGGGTCACGAGAATGCGGAACGTGTACTCAGGAGCGGGAGCCACGCCGATCACGTCACCGGAGCCGATCATAAACGGGCGCACGTACAGAGTCGCGCCGGAGCCGAAGGGCGGAACCCAAGCGGCGTTGGCAGCGACAACCTGCTTGACGGCCTCGACAAACTTGTCCTTGGGGAACGGGGGCATCTCCAGGCGCTCGGCGGAGTTGTACATACGCTCGGCATTCATGTCGGGGCGGAAGCAGACGATGCTGCCGTCCTCGGCGGTGTAAGCCTTCAGGCCCTCAAAGACCTCCTGGCAATAATGGAAGATGCCGCCGCACTCGGAGACGTGCATGGTGTGGTCGGTGGTCAGGCCACCCTCGTCCCACTCGCCGTCCTTCCAATGAGCCTCGTAGCTGTAGTCGGTCTTCATGTAGCCAAAGCCGAGGCTACCCCAATCGATATCCTTCTTCTCGACAGTCATATGTCGCTCCTTACATACACGGTTGCATACTCGCGAACCCGCACGCAAGGACCGAAGCCGGCCGCGTCGCAACGTCGCAAACCCGGAGCGTAGAGCCGGGCAGGACACGCGGGCAACATCAAAGCCGATGGCGCGTCGATTCGCATGCAGGAGATTGTACTCCCCGCGCGCCGCGGATAAAACGCTTTTCTTTAACTAAGTAAAGTATTTTCATTTGCCACAGACATAAAAAGGCCCGTCACCGCAATTGGTGACGGGCCCCAAAATCAACATTCGAAAGCAGACGCAGCCTACGCGTTCTTCTTCCCGAGCTTGGACTTGACCAGGCCGACCACAGTCGGGATGATCGACACGGCGACGATGCCGATGATCAGCAGCTCAAAGTGCTCCTGCACAAAGGGAATGCCGCCAAAGAAGTAGCCCAGCAGCGTAAAGACCGTCGACCAGGTAATGCCACCCAGCACGTTAAAGATGACAAAGTTGCGCCAGTGCATGCCGCCCATGCCGGCGATAAAGGGCACAAAGGTGCGGATGAACGGGAAGAAGCGGCCGAGGAAGATGGCCAGGTGACCCCACTTGTCCAGGAAGTCCTCGGACTTTTTGATGCGCTCGGGCGTCATGGCCTTTACCTTGCCCGAGGCAATGATCTTGCGACCGAAGAAGTGGCCGATCATGAAGTTGCACTGGTCGCCCAGGATGGCGGCAGCCCATGCAGTGGCCAAAAGTGCCACGATGTTAAAGCCACCGTTGTGGGCGAAGAAGCCCGAGGCGAACAGCAGCGAATCGCCGGGAAGGAACGGGAAGAACACGACACCCGTCTCGATAAAGATAATCAGGAACACGCAGCCGTAGGCCATAAGCGGGCCGGCGGCGATCCAGCTGGCGATTGCGGTGCGCGGATCCTTAAGCAGCTCGGCGATAAAATTGATGAAACCCATGAAGTAAAACCTCTCAGTTGTGGGCGCGGATACGTCCAAGTTGACCAGTATACGGTTGCGGCGCCCCCTCGTGCGCAACCCCACAAAAGCATGACTCCATTACCAGCAAGTTTGCATAACTGACACCTGTCGCGCAAAGCCGCCAAGATTGTTCTTCCTAATCCCTAGCGAATCGCTATACTTTATTGAATCGCATTGCCATGGCGCTAAGGGAGGGCGGCCGGTGAGCTTTATCAATACCATTCGCGAGGACATCA
>CABVBR010000128.1 GCA_902496645.1 uncultured Collinsella sp. | reverse complement strand
TCTCCATGCCGATCTCGGGTGCCGGCGGTTCCAGCTCTCAGTATCAGGATTGGATGCACTATGTGCTTCCGACCATTACGCTGGCTTCGGTTTCGACCGCCTATGCTGCCCGCATCATGCGCTCGCAGCTGCTCGACGTCATGAACCAGGATTACATCCGCACGGCAAAGGCTAAGGGTCTCTCCAATCGCGCGATCATCGTCAAGCATGCGCTTAAGAATGCACTCATCCCCGTCGTTACCTATATTGGTGTCGACTTTGGCGGCATGCTTTCGGGCGCCATCCTGACCGAGACGGTCTTTAACTGGCCCGGTATCGGCTCTGAGGTCTACCGCGCCATCAGCATGCGTGACTGGCCCATCGTTATGGGCGGCGTTACGCTCATCGTTGTCGTCGTTATGGTGATCAACCTGCTCGTCGACATTAGCTATGCATTCCTCGACCCGCGCATCCGCCTTGGCGGTCCGTCGGATAAGGCCTAAGGGAGGTACGTCTCATGCAGGAAACTGATTCTCAGTCTCAGGGGCAGGCTACCGCCACCAAGGCCGCATCTGCTCCCGCTAAGTCCCGCACGCTGTGGGGCGACGCTTTTAAGCGTCTTCGTAAGAACAAGCTCGCCGTTATCGGTGTTTGCTGGATCATCATCGTCGTTGTGGTTGCCCTGACCGCCGACCTGTGGGCTAAGCCCTGGCTCGGGTCGCCGACGGCTTCCGACTCGACTACCATGGCCGAGACTTCGTTGCTGGCTCCGTGTGCCGAGCATCCGTTTGGTACCGACGCCCTTGGTCGCGACATTCTCGTCCGCGTTATCTACGGTGCACGCGTTTCGCTGTCCGTCGGCATTATGGCCACCGCCATCTCCACGGTGATCGGTCTGGTCATGGGTGCTCTGGCCGGTTTCTACGGCGGCATCTGGGATACGATCATCATGCGCTTTGCGGATATCTTCCTAGCGTTCCCGTACGTGCTGTTCGTCGTCGCCATGATCGCCGTTATCGGCCGTGGTCTTCAGAATGTCTTTATCGCCATCGGTATTCTCGGCTGGCCTTCGATTGCGCGCGTCTTCCGCTCTGCAATCTTGACGGTCAAGGAAAACGACTATGTTGACGCTGCGCGCGCGATGGGTGCATCCGATGCTCGTATCGTCGTGCGTCACATCTTTCCGAACTCCGTCGCCTCTATCGTGGTCTACGCAACCATGAACATTGGTGGCGCCATTCTGACCGAGTCCGCTCTGTCCTTCCTCGGCATGGGCGTTATTCCGCCTACGCCTTCGTGGGGCTCCATGATTCAGGACGGTCAGCAGTATCTTCTGACCGCTCCCTGGATGATGATCATGCCCGGTCTGGCAATTCTCTCGACGGTGCTCGCCTTCACCCTGCTGGGTGACGGTCTGCGCGACGCCCTCGACGTCAAGATGAAGGACGCATAAGGATGAAGAAGAACAAGAACTATGTGGACCTGAAGGACCAGCCGGTTCCCGAGGGCCAGCATCTGCTCGAGGTCGATGACCTTAAGATGTATTTCCACACCGAGGATGGCGTCGTTCGCGCTGTCGACGGTGTCTCCTACACGCTCGATCGCGGCGAGACCCTGGGAGTCGTCGGTGAATCCGGCTCCGGTAAGTCCGTGACCGCCATGACCATCATGGGCCTTATCTCGATGCCTCCGGGAAAGATCGAGGGCGGTGACGTTCGCTATCGCGGCCGCTCCATCCTCGAGATGACCGAGGAAGAGATGCAGCACATTCGCGGCAACGATATCGCGATGATCTTCCAGGATCCTATGACCTCCTTGAACCCGGTTTATAAGATCGGCAAGCAGGTGGGCGAGGGCCTTCGTCTGCACCGTGGCTACTCCAAGCAGGAGGCGCTCAAGCGTGCCACCGAGCTTTTGGACCTCGTTGGTATTCCCGAGCCCGAGAAGCGCGTCAATGAGTATCCGCACCAGTTCTCTGGCGGTATGCGTCAGCGCGTCATGATTGCCATGGCTCTTGCCTGCGATCCCGATATTCTGATTGCCGACGAGCCCACGACGGCTCTGGACGTTACCATTCAGGCTCAGATTATCGAGCTCATGCAGGAAATGCAGGAGAAGAACGGCAACGCCAGCAGGAGAAGAACGGCAACGCCATCATCATGATTACCCATGACCTGGGCGTCGTCGCCGACATGGCCGACAAGATCATGGTTATGTACGCCGGCCGTCCCGTCGAGTTCGGTACTGCTGAGGAAATCTTCTACGAGAGCCGCCACCCCTACACCTGGGGCCTTATCCGCTCCATCCCGGAGCAGGCCATCGAAGAGAAGAAGCCGCTTACGCCGATTCACGGCAACCCGCCTTCGCTCATGAACCTGCCCGAGGGCTGCGTGTTCTCGCCTCGTTGTCCCTATGCGACCGATAAGTGCCGCAAGCAGCGCCCCGAGCGCGTTGTCACCGAGTCTGGTCATTACTCTGCGTGCCACTACTCCGGTGACCCCGAGTTTCTCAAGAACGCTCCTGAGACGTCCCGTACGCGCAAGGATTCCAAGAAGGGAGGCGAGGCGTAATGGCAGATACCAACGAGCGTACTCCGTTGCTGAAGGTCGAGCACCTCTCTAAGGAGTTCCCCGCTGAGTCCGGCATGTTCGCCAAGCGTTTTTCCAAGCGTGTCGTCTCTGCTGTAAATGACATCTCTTTTGAGATTTATCCTGGCGAGACCTTTGGTCTGGTTGGTGAGTCTGGTTGCGGTAAGTCCACGACGGGTCGCACCATCATGCGCTTGACCAAGCCGACCGCCGGTAAGGTGTTCTTCCAGGGCAAAGATGTTGCCGAGATGAGCAAGCATGAGATCAAGGACATGCGTCGCGAGATGCAGTTTATCTTCCAGGATCCCTATGCTTCGCTGAACCCTCGTATGACCATCGGCGAGATCGTCTCCGAGCCCATGACCATTCACGGCGTGAGCACCAAGGAGGAGCGTATTGAGCGTGTCCGCGAGCTGCTGGACGTCGTCGGTCTGAACCCCGAGCACATCAACCGCTATCCGCACGAGTTCTCCGGCGGTCAGCGTCAGCGTGTCGGCATTGCCCGCGCGTTCGCTCTGAAGCCCAAGCTGATCATCTGCGACGAGCCTGTCTCTGCACTTGACGTTTCCATTCAGGCCCAGGTTTTGAACCTGCTGAAGGAGCTTCAGGATAAGTTCGGTACGGCCTACCTCTTCATCGCTCACGACCTCTCTGTCGTGCAGCACATCTCCGACCGCGTTGCCGTTATGTATCTGGGCAAGATGGTCGAGGTTTCGGACTGGAAGACGCTCTACAGCGAGCCTCACCATCCGTACACGCAGTCGCTGCTGTCTGCCGTGCCGGTGCCCGATCCTGATATCCAGAAGACCCGCAAGCGCATCATCCTCGCCGGCGATCCGCCGTCACCGCTGGATCCGCCGACCGGCTGCCGTTTCCACACGCGCTGCCCGATCGCGCAGGGCATCTGCTCCGAGAAGCTTCCCGAGTTTAAGGAAGTTGCCCCGGGCCACTGCTGCGCCTGCCACTTCGCCGAGCCGTTCCCGATCAAGGAATCGCACATCGACCTGTAGTCGGTGAACTGTCCGGGCCCGCTCTGGAGTTGCCTTTCAGAACGTCCTCGACCATGGAAGCCCTCTTATCCTGCTCCTTCGGAGCTGCGGATAAGGGGGTTTCCTGGTCTGCGGAATGTTCTGAAAACTAAGTCCAACACGGGCCCTGTGTTACCACTGCAGGGGGGGGTGCGATTCCCTGATCGCTCACTTAATCTAATTTGAAATTGTGTGAGGCCGGAGCTCTAGCTCCGGCCTCGTTATATAAGGGCTCGGCAAAGCCGAGCCACTAAATTTACATCAGCCTCCAGAACATGTTTGAGAACTGTGCCCGGAGTACCTACTCCTAGGGCCGGAATGAGGTTGCTTTCCAACGCATTCCGCAGGGGGCGGCATTATTTTGTAGCGCGAAGCGCGGATCAAAATAATGCCGCATGCCCGAGGACGCGTTGGAAAGCAACCTCATTCCGGCCCGAACAGGTCCGTCTACCTGCGCATTTACAAATTCGTAAACTTTTTTCAAAAAAGTGCTTGCGCAGTTCTCGAATCATAGGTTATTATCTTCCTCGTTGAACGCGCGGGTCCAAGAAAACGAACCGCGAATCAACAACATAGCATGTCGGAGTGGCGGAATTGGCAGACGCGCTAGCTTGAGGTGCTAGTGACCGCTTTTTGGTCATGCGGGTTCAAGTCCCGCCTCCGACACCATCGCATTTGAGAAGCCTCTTCGGAGGCTTTTTTGTTACCGATAGACGGTGAGGTCCACGATGGAAACGCTTGAGCGCAACGAGTGGGCAGACGTTGCCCAACTGGTCGAGATCACGAGCGATGCTGTCATCATTTGTGAGCTCGACGGAACCATTCTGCATGTGAATAATCGCTTACTTGGTTTGATGTGCGAGGAACGCGCCGACGTCATCGGTGGAGATGTTAAAGACGTCCTGTATTCGTCCGCTTTTGAACGTGCGACGGAACATCGTCTACCATTTGAAACTGATGGCTCCGAGAACGAACTGATGCTCAAGCTGAGTGACGGCTCTTTTATTCCCGTCTTGGTTCGTGCGGGCTCCGTAACGCCTCCACGCATCTTTGGGCGCCGCGTACCACGTGTCCTGGTGGCGCTTCACAGTATCGAAGAGCAGTATTCCCACGATCGTCAGCTCAAACGTGCGCTTTCGGAGCTTAGGGTGGCGAATAAACGCCTTTCGGGTACCCTTTCGGTCATTATGAGTACCGTGGGCTCCAATGAGCTCCCCAGCTTGCTCGATATCGTTTTGAATCAGCTCGTCGGAACGCTCGATGCCTCTGGAGCTGCGATTTATTTTTCTGAGAGCGGCGGCTTTAAGCTTCGCGGTGTTTCCAAGGAGCTGCATGATAGCTACCTGCCGAGCTGTACGACAGCTACCTGCCTGAGTTTTTGCCGTATGGCGCTGGCATTCCGACGTATGTTCTTCGCGAGTCGCGTGCCTGCCGCCTGTCGATTCAGCAGGACCTTGAGGGCGACCGGGTTGCTTCGGGTATGTTCATGGATTTGGACAATCGTTCCAAGCACTTGCTGCGCGTGCAGGATATGCCCCCGTATCGCAGCGAGATCTGTCTTCCCGTGTTTTACGGCACGCAGGTGCTCGGTGTGTTGGAGGTCGGTTGGAAACGACCACAGGCGCCACTTGCCTATGACCTTAACGTGCTCGAGGTCATCTGCGATTACCTGTCTATTCAGATGGTCGGCATGGCGTCGAGCTTGCGTTCGCGCCGCACGGCAGAACTTGGTCGTTCGCTCAACGTGCTGCGCGATGAGCTTTTTACCTATCTTGATGATCCGGTCGCTGCTTCGCACGCCGTCTCGTCCGAAATCTGTGCCGTGCTAAATTGCCATTTTTGCCCCGTGGAGTACGATGCGGGCCTCGAAGCCTATGTTATCGATTTTGAGGGCGGTAGCCGTGTGGCGTTGCCGGGCGATCCAGAGTCACTCTTCTTTTCCGTCACGACGCCGGCGGCGCGCCTGGGGACATCTTCTGATGGGTTCGAGACATCGGTGCTGGGCGGGACGAGTGCCGACGATCTCAGGCACGTGCGCCTTACACGTGTGGACGAATCCACGTCTATGGGTGCATGGTTGAGGGCCCACGGCCTACCGTGTCAGGGACTTTATGTCGACTCCGGCATCGAAGCGGGGCGCTACCACTCGGAAGCGGATGGCAAACGAAGCAACGATGCGATCGTTCCC
>CABVBR010000127.1 GCA_902496645.1 uncultured Collinsella sp. | reverse complement strand
GTCCAACAGAATCTGGTTGCGCACGTAGGACAGGATAACGTCGGCAGACGGAGCGGTGTAGTTGCCGTCGTCGTCCTTGACGGTGTCGAGACTGTACTGGCTCTCGATGGCCTCACGCGCGGTGATGTCGCTCTTCTTGCCGTTGTAGCTATAGCTTGCCACGGTCGAATCGAGCTGGTCCTCGGACAGGGTCGCCGAGCCGACGCCCTTGCCGCCAAAACCACCGTTGCCGATAAAGAAGCCGACCACGGCAGCGATCACGACGGCGACCACGAAGGCGGCGATCATCGTCTTCTTGTGCTTGGACGCATGGTCGTCTTCGTCGGAGTCGTCGTTCTCGTCCTGCTCCTCAGGCATGAGGTTCTCGTCGGCGGCGTCCGCGGCGATCTTTGCCTCCAGGCGAGCGTCCTCCTCCTCGGCGGTCGTGCCAGCGGCGATATGTTCGGCAGACGTGCCGGCGACCAGGTCGATCTTCTCGTCCTCATCACCGTCGGGGCCTTCGCCGCGCTCGATGATCTGGATGCCGTCGATCTCGTCCTTCTCGTCCTTCTTTTGAATCAGACCCATAGTCAGTTACTCCTTGATGGGAAACAAAGTCCTCAATAGAATACGCCCGACGGAGCGCCGGGCGTATTGTTTCTTAGGTTATACGCAAACACTTAAGTACTATTTAGGCGTTTGCGGGCCATTTGCTTTAGGCAAGGTGCGCGATAACGGCATCGGCGAAGGCCTGCGTGCCCACAGCGCCCTCAACAGAGCCGGTCTGGGCACGACGCACGTCACCGGTAACCTGCTCGCCCTCGTCGAGCGTGGCAGACACGGCGGCACGAATGCGATTGGCAGCGTCGTTCTCGCCCAGGTGATCGAGCATCATCGCAGCAGAGAGGATCTCGGCCGTGGGGTTGGCGATATCCTGGCCGGCGATATCGGGCGCGGAGCCATGCGTGGCCTCGAAAATGGCGCAGTCGGCACCGATGTTGGAGCCGGGGGCCATGCCAAGGCCGCCCACCAGACCGGCGCACAGGTCGCTGACGATGTCGCCGTACAGGTTGGGCAGTACCAGGACATCGAAGTCGTTGGGGTTCTGAACCAGACCCATGCAGGTGGCGTCGACGATCTTGTCGTTGAACTCGATATCGGGATAGTTCGCGGCCACCTCGCGCGCAACGCGCAGGAACAGGCCATCGGTCGCCTTCATGATGTTGGCCTTGTGCACGGCCGTCACCTTTTTGCGGCCGCAGCGGCGGGCATACTCAAAGGCGTACTCCACAATGCGGCGGCTCTTGGCGATGGAGATCGGCTTGATCGAGATGGCGGAATCGGCGGCAAAGGTCTTTTGGCCCGAACGCTCGACGAGCTGCGAGAGCTCCTCGACCTCGGCAGCGCCCTCATCGAACTCGATGCCGGCGTAGAGGTCCTCGGTGTTCTCGCGCACGATGACCAGGTCGACGTCGCGGAAGCGAGAGCCGTCGCCCGGCTGCGACAGGCAGGGGCGCACGCAGGCGTACAGGTCAAAGTGCTTGCGCAGGGCAACGTTGACGCTGCGGAAGCCCGTGCCGACCGGCGTGGTAATGGGACCCTTGATGGCAACCTTAGTCTCGGCGACCGCGTCGAGCACGTGCTGGGGCAGCGGCGTGCCAAACTCATCCATGACGCCGGCACCGGCCTCCTGGACGTTCCAGTTGATCTGGACACCGGTGGCCTCGACCACGCGGCGCATGGCCTGCGTAATCTCGGGACCGATACCGTCACCGGGAATCAGGACTACATCGTGCGCCATAATCTGTTACTCCTCGTCTTCGGCGTCGTCAGATTTTTTAACGCTAGCACGCTTCTTCTTTTTGGAGAGATCCAGGCCAAAACGTTTAACAAGCATTTCGCAAATCTCGCTCGAGCGGGCCTTGAGATAGCTGCCCTTGCCGTTCTCGGCGTCGAACTTCAGGCGCAGCGCGAGCTTCTCGGCAACCTCGGCGTCGATCTCGCCCTGGCCAAACTCGTACAGGCAACCGAGCATGTCGCGATACTCGAGGTCGCCGTGGTAGCACTGGATGGCCTCGTCCAGGATGGGCCAAGCCTCGCGCGAACGCTCGACGCTCGTGGCGCCCCACACGCACAGCAGGCGGAAGGCGGCATAGCGCAGTGTGGAGGAGATCTCGTCGAACAGTGCGGTCTCGGCGCCCTCAAAGGCGTCGCCCATCTGCTCGGGGCAGGTGGTGGCGAGCGCCGTCAGGGCATCGAGGGCCTCCCAGCGGGTCTGAGCCTCGGGGCGGTCGAGCGCCTCGATCAGCGCGGGCACGCAGGGCACGACGCGCTGCGGATCGCGCTCGGCCAGCAGGTGTAGCACGCGGGCGGCAAACTGGCGGATGCGGCGCGTGGGGCAGCCGAGCTCCTGGACCAGGCGGTCGACGGCGTTCTCGTTCTCCTCTGCCAGCTGAAGCTGTGCCAGCTCCTCATCGGTAAGCTGTTCGTCTTTGTTTTCTGCCATAGTTACCTCTTCTTATTTCTTAGCGTGCTTGCCAGCACCCTTGCTGTCATCGGTGACCGAGATGAGCTGTCGGTCGGCAGCGCCATTGCGACGCGCACGACGGCGCTCCTCGGCGTCGCCCGCATCGGCGGCGGTGCGATGGGCCTTGTTGACGTTAAAGACCTCGTCATGCTTGCGCCACGGGCCCACGGACTCGCCAAAGCTCATCTTAAGGCCGGCGATAAAGCCGCCGAGCCAGCCGATCGGCGCAAACTGCACCAACGGGAACAGCGAGAACACCCAGGTCAGCAGGATGACTGCCGCCGCACCCGCAAAGTTGGCGATCCAGTAGTCGCGCTTGGTGATCACGCGCTTTTCGCAGGCCCACTGGCCGCACAAGAAGCCAATGTAGATCGCAAAGAGAAAGAGCGCCAGCGCGAGTACCACGAACGTCCAGCTCATGGGCGCTACTCCTCGTGATGATGGCCACAGCAGCACTCGTGGCCGTCATCGTGGCCGTGGCCGCCGCAGCACTCGTGGTCCTCGCCGTGGTGGTGGCCGCAGCCGCACTCGTGGTCGTCGCCGTGCTCACCGCAACCGCAGCCGTCCTCGTGAGCGCCGTGCTCCTCGGGGCGATACTGCGACCAGTCCAGACCGGCGGCAATGGCGTCGGCTTCCTCCTTGTAGAGCACCGTGATGGCCTGGGTGCCCAGCTTGGCGCCACCGATGGCGTCGAGCATGTCGTAGAGCGTAAAGGCCACGTCGGCACCGGGCAGCGCGAGCTCGCGGTCGTCGGCGTAAGCGAGCGCCAGGCGCAGATCCTTAATGAAGTGCTCGACCATAAAGCCGGGCTTGTAGTCGCCGTCGAGCGCCTTGGGCGCCAGACTCTCCATGGCGCCGGACTTGCCGGTACCGCCCAGGATCATCTCGCGGGTCTTCTCAAGATCGAGGCCGTTGAGCTCGGCAAATGCCATAGCATCGGCCATGCCGACCATGCAGGCGCCCAGCGACACCTGGTTGGCGAGCTTGGCCGCCTGGCCCTTGCCGGCGCCATCGAAGCAGCAGATGTTTGCCGCGAAGGTAGCCAGGATGTCGCGGACCGGGGCGATATCGTTCTCGGTGGCACCCACGATAGCCGTGAGCGTGCCGGCGATCGCGCCCGACTCGCCGCCGGTGACGGGGCAGTCAAACGCCATGCGGCCGGAGACCTGGGCGGCCTCGGCGATGTCACGCGCGAGCTCGGGCGAGCTCGTGGTGAGGTCGATCAGCACCGCGCCCGGCTTGGTGCAGGCCAGCAGGCCGTCGCCCGCCAGGTAGAGCTCCTCGACCTCGGAGGGATAGCCCACCATGGTAAAGACGACATCGGCGCCTGCCGCGGCCTCGGCCGGCGATAAGCGCGGCGGCCTTGGACTTGGTGCGGTTGTTGACCGTGACGGGATAGCCGGCGTCCAGGATGTGACCGGCGATGGGGGCACCCATGATTCCGGTGCCGATGAATGCGACGGAGAGCTTGTTTGCCATGAAACCTTTCCTTTTGGGTTGGGTGTTGTTACCAGGTTGAATACTCGGCGCCAGCGTTTGGGCCGTGACTTGAGGGCGCTTGTGGGCGTAGCGCCTGCCTACTCGCCACGTACGCGACGCGCAATGCGATCGGAAAGCGAGGCTTTCTCGGCGCGGTTCTTGCCCCAAAACGCGCAGGCCACCATGCCGGGACCCACGTGCGAGCCGATGGTGGGACCGACGGAACTACGGATGATGGTGACGTCGGCGCAGCCTTCCTCCTTGCGGATAGCGGCCTCGAGCCAATCACCGTCCTTCTCGGCGTCGGCCGTCATGATGGCGATGGGCATGGTGCGATCGGGCACGTAGTTCTCGCGGAACGACTTGAGGATGGACTTGAGCGCCTTCTTGCGGCCGCGGTTGACGCCGATCAGCGACAGCGAGCCGGCCAAGTCGTAGGAAAGCTCGGGCTTGACGTCGAGCTTAGCCGTGAGCTGCGCCGCCGCGGGCGGAATGCGGCCGCCGGCCGCCAGCGCGTCAAAGCTCTCGAGCGTAAAGTAGCCGTGGACGTAGGTCTTGGCCTCGTTTGCCCATTCGACCAGCTGCTTGGCGGTGAGTCCCGCCGAGCGCTGACGGACGGCCTCGAGCGCCAGCAGCTCACCGGTCGCGCAGGGCAGGGCGTTATCCACCACGTACAGCTCAAAGTCGGGATACTCGGCGCGCACGGCATCTGCCGCCTGGCACGCGGAGTTGTAGCTCGACGACAGCGCCGAGGTAAAGCACAGGTAGACCGTGGGTGTACCCTCTTTGGCGCACTCGGTAAAGAACTCGATATAGCGACCAAGCGACACAGCCGAGGTGGACACGCGGGCGCCGGCGCGCATGCGGTCGTAGAACTCCTTGGGCGTGATGCTCGACCAGATGTCGTCCGTGCGCTCCTCGCCATCGATAATGAAGGGGAAGCCCAAGATATCGACATCGAGGTTCGCGGCGACCTCGGGGCTAAAGTCGCAGCAGGTATCGACGACGATGCGGCAGCGGTCAGAATGGCCAGCGGATGCAGCCTTGTCCATCAAAGCGACTCCTTACGTAAAAAGGCGGCCACCCGCATGGGATGGCCGCCAACCGTTAACTCATGCAAGTTAACGTATTTTACTCGTCAAGCGTTTCGATACGGGGCTTGATGATGCCATATCCACCATTCTTACGGTGATACACCACATTGATGAGGCCAGTCGTCGCGTTCTCGAACACGTAGAAGTCGTGACCGAGCAGATCGGTCTGCACCAGCGCCTGCTCCTCAGTCATCGGGGTGACGTCGATGACCTTCTCGCGGACGAGCAGGTCGTCGTCCTCCTCGGGCAGCAGCAGGTCGGCCAGATCCTCGACACGCTCGACCGGTGCAACATCCGCTGCGCTGGCACCGCCCTGGCGGTTGTCCACAACCTTGGTCTTGAACTTGCGCAGCTGGCGGGTGACCTTATCGGCGGAGAGATCGATGGCGGCGTACATATCTGCACCATGCTCGGCAACGCGAATCACCGAACCGCGGGCGCGAACCGTAACCTCGACGATTGCCGGGTTGGGGTTCGAGGGGTTCTTCTCATAGCGAAGTACAACGTCGACCGTCATGGGCTCGATATCGAAAACCTTGAGCGCCTCGCCGATCTTCTCATCCACATGCGCACGCAGAGCATCGGTTACCGTCGTCTTGCGTCCAGAAACCTTGATATCCATACGTGGCTCCAATCTGCCTCGGGGACTTACTGTACTGGCTATGTACCCATTGCCGTGCATTTAATCACGCGGATTCCCAAAGACCCGAATAACGATTGCTTGATACCGCATACCGAAGTCTCGCACTTTTCTGTGGCAAAGTGCGCTAT
>CABVBR010000126.1 GCA_902496645.1 uncultured Collinsella sp. | reverse complement strand
CGCGGCCTTCTGTGCGGCGTCCGCCACGGCGGGCACGGCCTCGCGCGCGGCAGCGACCATGCGGTCCTTAATGCCTTCGACGAGTTTGCTCATCTGTTTCTCCTCTTAGTTGTTGGACTCGACGGTTGCGGCGGTGTCGACCGCGTCCTCGAGCTGCAGATTCAATAGCTTCATGCCGTATTCCGGCACGTTGATATCAATGGGTTGGCCATACAGGTCACCAGGGCGCACAAAAGCGAGCACCGTCATAATGCGCGCCATGGCCTCGGGCGATTCGGTGAGCCCACGCTCAAACCAGCGCTGAATCATGCCGACCTCGGCACTCACGACGTAGGTAACGTAATAGTCAAAGAACGTGCCCAGCGCCAGGCCCAAAATGCCCGTCTGCGCACGCGGCACCACAGCCTCACGAGCGGTGTCGATGATTCTTTTAATGAAGGCCTGGTCGCCGCCCGGACCCAGCAGCGCACCGATTAAGTCGCGGTTGGCCGCAAGATAACGCAGCAGCTCAACCGAACCGGGCGCCGGCTCGAGCTCATCGATGTTGCGGTAAAGATCGGGCAGTTGAGCCGCGGTGATGAGCTCAATGCGCTCACGGATCTCGGCCAACAAGCCGTCCTCGATCTGATTGATAAAGTCGGGGATATCGCGGTAGTGCGAATAGAACGTGCGGCGCGTAAGGCCGGCGCGCTCGGTGAGCGACGCGACATTAATGCGCGAAAGGTCGCCGCTTTCGGCAAGCTCGCTGGCAAGTGCCTGGCGAAGGGCACGCTGCGAGCGAAGGGACCGGCGATCGCATTTCTCGAGCTGGGACAAGCGTCCTCCTTGTTACTCAGCCTGTGCGCTATTGCACAGTGCGAGTATTATTGCACACCGTGTGCACCAACACGTAAAGGCAATATTTTGGATGTG
This sequence comes from uncultured Collinsella sp., assembly GCA_902496645.1. Classification (GTDB taxonomy): domain Bacteria; phylum Actinomycetota; class Coriobacteriia; order Coriobacteriales; family Coriobacteriaceae; genus Collinsella. Next base: position 4,947 of record CABVBR010000126.1, on the reverse strand, counting down.
ACAAAGGGGCAGTCCTTTTGTCACATTATTCGATGACGGTGCGGGAGTTTTGCTTGCGCATGGTGGCGAGCATGTGTTTGGGGACGGCGTGGACCATGCAGCTGCCGATGGTCGCGCTCGCGGCGGCCTTGGCTGCATCGCTTGCGTTTTTGGTCGCGTAGCTGTGGCGGAAACGCTTGAGCATGGCGATGTCGTTGCCGCCGTCGCCGTAGACCGCGACCTCATCCTCGGCAATACCGTAGTAGCCCGCCAGCCAGGCCACGCTCTCGCCCTTGTTGCACGCCACGTCCGTGATCTCGAACATCACCGGATCGAACGGCGCGTTGACCACGCGGTCCGATCGCTCGGCCAAATATGCCTTAAGGTCGCGCTCCAGCTCGGGCGAGGTCACGCGGCAGTTGATCTTGCACACATCGTGGCGCAGGATGTCACCGATCGACTGGTCGAAATACTGCTCCTCGTGATACCCGCCACGTGCACGCATGCCGCGCATCACAATACGCTTGATGGGGCTGTCCTTTTTAAAGCCCGCCTGATGCATCTCGAACGAACCGCTCGAGAACATGCCATCGGGCGTGGAGCAGTCGAAGCAAATGTCCGGGAATGCCTTGAGCAGCTCCTCGGTAACCTGCGGATCGATGGTCCAGGTTTTGAGCACCTCGCCATGACTGTCGCGCACGATTGATCCATTGGAGCAGCAGGCGTCAAGCGCCAGGCCCGTAAAGCCATGCTCGCCGATCGGCAGCGTCGAGCGTCCGGTCGCGGGAACCACATGCAGGCCAGCCTCGGTCAGCTCGCGAATGGCGCGGCGGATGGTTCCGTCGGCCTCGTGCAGGGCGTTCAGCAGCGTTCCGTCTAAGTCACTCGCAAACATCTTGATCATGGGCATGCCTCTCCTTCGTCTGCACGATATTGTAGACGAGAACGGGCGTGCCCAAACAATGGCGTCCCGGCGCGACGTGCCACTGCCTCCACAAATTCACGGTGCCCCAGTGCCTTAAGACATTCGCCATAAGCGACTTTTCAGCCGATAAAACAGCGCTGTAATCAACGTCAGCACCGCCAACATTCCTGCGAATACAATCGCCGGAGTCCATCGATCATATGCGAGCCCGTAAACCAATTGGCCAATAGGCGTTGCGCAGGAAAGCGCCATGTAAACGAGTGCCAGCACTTTTCCGCAGAGTTCCTTTGGCGCTGACCGCTGAACGAATGAAACGACTTCAACCGATGTAACGCTTGCCCACGCCATGACCCATGCCGAGCCGGCCGCAAGCGCGACAAACGCAAATTCGTTAGGACCGCTCAGTAGCGTGACAATAATCGGTACGACTCCTAAACAGATCATCGCAACATATCGACATATGCCCTTGAAGGAAAAACGATGCGGCCAAATACCGACCAAACCACTGCCGACAAGACCACCTAAGCCCATAGCCACCTCAATAATCCCAACAAAGGATGACTGCATTCCGAGATGCTTTGCAACAATAACGGGAGCACCAATCGTTAACCCAACTAACGCAAGGTTCAAAATAGCCGCAATCAAAAACACAACGAGCAATGATGAGTTTTGAGACAGGTACCGAATCAACTCCCGAAAATCGTTTCGGCGTGTCGTACGAGTCGCGCCGTCTCCCATCGTTTCAGATGAGGCATTTTGCTTGAGTGCGCCCCCGAACAGCAGGGCTGACATCGTAAACGTCAACGCCGCGGTTTCGCATAGAGTATCGATACCAAAGCACCCATAGACTGCCGTCCCGACTACAGGCCCCAAGATATTGCTCATCATGATTATCTGCGAGACCAACGCAGTGGCACGCTCAACCTTTTCTTGGCCCGTCATGCGCACCGCCTCAATTTGAAGCATCGGTTTCAGCAGCGATTGGATGCCATATTGAACGCAAAGCATTGCTGCCACGACAACCGCAAGAGGCAGCGAACGTTTCATGGGGATAAACAGCAGTGATGCAGCCATCAGAACAATGCCGAGCACCACAAGAACCCCGCGATGTCTTCCCCGATCCGCCAAAATCCCGCCAACCGGAGTCGCGAGCACGCCCGGTATGAACGCTATCGCCGCGACGGCGCCATATAACGTTGAGGAACCGCTGCAATCGAACAAGTAAAGCGGACACGCAAAGCACAGTGCCGACAGCATCGAATACGCACACAGCTGTGCAACAAGAAGACCAAATAGCCTGATAGATCGCACTGTTTTTGGCGCCAATGAAACGCTAATTCTTCGCATCCCAGCCATAAGCCTGCCCCCAAATACATACTGTCAGTATGTATTTAATGACTTGAAAAGGGCAGCCGTGGCTACCCTCACAAATCAATTACATACCGTTGGTATCTATATTACCACCCGGCACGGTTCCATACGTCCCAAATCTGGGCCGTTGTCTGGAGCACTTCATTACCCAAATCAAGCCCCACCGCGGCCGCCATCTGCGCCAAACATTGTGCGCGAGCAAGCATTCGCTCCTTGGGCTCGAGCGGACGGAACAATGGCAGCAGCCAAAGATTCGCTAACAACGATACGGCCTCCGCTGCTTCGCGCGGGCATTCGCACGCAATGGAGCCGTCGGCGATGCCCTCCTCGATTACTGGCAAGAGATTGCCATCGGCCGACTCGTCAAACGAACCTTGGTACTGCATCGCCAGCAGCCGCGAGCTTTTTACCGGATCTGCCGCAGGATGCATGCGAGCCCATAGCTCGATTTGCGGAACGACGGACTCGGGCGCATAAAGTCGTTTGAGCTTTTGAGCTCCCGTCATATTGCCAGCAACGAGTGTCGCGCGACGGCGCTCAGCAATCGGAGCCGTTGCCCGATCAAATGCGGCGTTGAAAATCTCCTCTTTGCTCTTAAAGTGATGATAGACAGCACCCTTGGTCATGCCATCGAGGCGGTCGACGATGTCTTGAATGCTCGCCCCCTCATAACCCTGTACGCAGAATAACTCCAGCGCCGCGTCGAGAATCTTCGCGACCGTCTCCTCGGGATATTTATTACGACCCATAATCCGTCCATCCACAACGCAAGTCTTGTGCCTCATTGCAGCATTTTAACGTTGCGGATGGTAGACGGTCGATTCTACACCGCGGCGGGGCCGTGTTCGCCGGTACGGATGCGGATGACTTCCTCGACCGGCTCGACCCAAATCTTGCCGTCTCCAACGGCACCGGTGCGAGCAGCATTGCAGATGATGTCGACAATTCCGTCGACGTGCTCGTCGGCACAAATGAGCGTGAACTGCACCTTAGGGATCGTGTTGACAAGCAACTCGTTGCCGCGCACGTATTCCTTCCAGCCATGCTGAGCGCCGCAGCCCTGCACTTGGTTGATAGTCATACCACGAACATCAGCAGCAAACAGCGCGTCTTTGAGAACCTCAAGCTTTTCCTGGCGCACGATAGCCGTGATCTTTTTCATAATGAATTCCTCTCTTAAAGAGTTGGTCTGACAGAACGTTAGAAACCGCTAGTCCAGACCACTAAACGAAGGATACGCGCTCTCGCCGTGCTGACTCGCATCCAGGCCCAGCGCCTCGTCGGCCTCGTCCACACGCAGGCTGCCATGGAACAGCGCCTTGACCACCGCGGCGATCACCAAATCGAGCACCAGCACAATAGCGACCGTCACGACAATGCCCAAGATCTGCGAGATGAGCAGCGAGACATCGCCCGTGTAGAACAGGCCGCCCTTACCGGTCCACGAGAGCTCCGGCACGCAGAACAGGCCCGTGAGCACGCCGCCCAAGATGCCGCCAATGCCGTGGCAGCCAAACGCGTCGAGCGCATCGTCGTAGCCAAACTTGGTCTTGAGATGGCTAATGGCCAAGTAACAGACGGGCGATACAATCAAACCCATAACCAGCGCTGCCCACGGCTCGACAAAGCCCGCACCGGGCGTGACCACCACGAGGCCCGCGACCAGACCGGTGCTGGCACCCACCAGCGTGGGGCGACCGGTGTGCACGCGCTCGACAGCAAGCCACGAGACCATGCCCGCTGCGCTGGCCGTCACGGTGTTGAGGATGGCGAGTGCCGCCACGGCATCGGCCTTAAACTCGCTGCCGCCGTTAAAGCCTAACCAGCCAAACCAAAGCAGCCCGGCGCCCAGCGCCACAAACGGCACGTTATGCGGACGGTAGCTCACCATGCCAAAGCCACGACGGCGGCCGAGCATTAAGCAAAGGATCAGGCCCGTCAGGCCGGACGAAATGTGTACCACGTCGCCGCCGGCAAAGTCGAGCGCGCCGATAATGTCGCCGATAAAGGAACCCTCGCCGCCCCAGACCATGTGGGCGAGTGGCGCATAGACCACGAGCAGCCAAATGCCCAGGAAGGCCGTCATAGCACCAAACTTAACGCGACCGGCCAGGCTACCCGTGACGATAGCGGCAGTGATCATGGCAAACGCCATCTGGAAAGCGATGTTGATGATCTCCGGGTAAACGGCGCCGTCCGACGCGGTGCCCTCAACCGCCTGCAGCACCTGATTGAGCACCGGCAGGCACAGCAGCTGGTCAACGCCTCCAATAAACGGACTCGAGCCGTCACCGCCGTAGGCCAGCGACCAACCGGCAACAATCCACAGCACACCGACCAGGCCAATGGCGCCAAAGCACATGAGCATGGTGTTGATGACATTTTTGCGCCTGGACAGGCCGCCATAGAAAAACGCCAGGCCCGGTGTCATTAAAAACACGAGCATGGTGCAGATGAGCATAAACGTTGTCGACCCCGTATCGTACATTCGCTCTCCCTTGATCGCGTGGACGTTGTCGGCGCCCATAATGCGGCCGAGAGGTAACTGGTGTAGAGCAGATACGGCGTTGTTAAACGCTGCGTTGTCGAATGGAAACGGTGCCGCAATCTTGGAAACGGCGCGGCAACGGGCGCGAAACGAACGGGAAACGTGGGGGCGAGGAAGCCGCGGG
>CABVBR010000125.1 GCA_902496645.1 uncultured Collinsella sp. | reverse complement strand
TCTTTGAGCTTAGTCTTATCGAGCACGAGCACTTTCGTGCGATATGTCCGGGAGCCTGCCATGCGCGCCGCGCGTCCTTAGTCCTCGGCGTTGTAGCCAAAGCGGCGAATCTGGGCCTCGTCGTCACGCCAGCCGGCCTTGACCTTCACGTCCAGCTCCAAAAAGACCTGGGTGCCAAAGATGCGCTCAAGGTCGCGACGGGCGTCGATGCCGATATGTTTGATCATCTCGCCGCCCTTGCCGATGATGATGCCCTTTTGGCCCTCGCGCTCGACGTAAATGGTGGCGTGCACGCGCAGCACCTTCTTGGTCTGCTCAAGCGCATCGCAAATCACGCCCACGGAGTGCGGGATCTCATCACGGGTGCGGCGCAAGACCTTCTCGCGCACAAACTCGGCAACGAGCGTCTCATCGGAAGCGTCGGTACCCATGTCCTCGGGGAACCAACGCGGACCCTCGGGCAAAAAGTGCGCAACGGTCTCTATAAAGGCATCGACGTTGAAGTTCTTAACCGACGACGTCACAATCTCGTCGTCATATTCCATAAGCTCGTGGGCAGCCTTAAGCTGCTCCATGACCTGTGCGGGGTCGGCCTCATCGGCCTTGGTGAGCACCAGGACCTTCTTGCAACGGGCGCATCTGACGCGCTCGGCAACCCAGGCGTCTCCCCTGCCGATCGGTTTGGTGGCATCAATCAAAAACGCGACAACATCGACATCGTTCAGCTCGAACAGCGCACTTTTATTGAGCTCGGACCCTAGACCGTCCTTGGGCTTGTGAATACCCGGGGTATCGACAAAGACCAGCTGGTAGCCGGGGCGGTTGACGACGGCGCGCATACGGCGGCGGGTCGTTTGGGCCACCGGCGAGGTGATGGCAACCTTTTTGCCATAGCAGGCGTTGAGCAGCGTGGACTTGCCGGCGTTGGGGCGGCCGACCAAGGCCACGAAGCCACTGCGGAAACCGGGCTCAACGTCGCCAAAGCCCGCGAGGCTGTCGTCCTCGTCGCACAGGGCGTCGAGTTCCTCGTCGCTCATGCCCTCAAACGGGTCGAACTCCTCGACTTCCTCATAGGCCTCGGTCGCCTTAGCATCCGGGGACTCGTCGTCCAAAATTTCATCGGTAGGCTGCATATTGTCGGACATGGGAATCCCTTTCTAAATAAAGCCGAGCGCGTGGGCAAATACCAGCAAGCCCACAATCGCGGCGGTGATTGAAAGTACGTATACCGAGGCGGCGGCGATGTCCTTGGCGCGTTTTGCCAGCGGATGGAGCTCCTGGGTCGCCAGATCGACAATGGCCTCCATGGCGGTATTGCACAGCTCGCCGTGAATCACCAGGCCGCAGCAGATGATAATCGTGGCCCACTCGGCAATGTCGAGCCCCACGATGCAGCCGGCAATGATGGTGCACACGCCCGCTACGAGCATAACCTTAATGTTGCGCTCGGTCTTGACGGCGGTGACGAAGCCCTCCATGGCGTAGGAGAACGACTTTAAAAAGGACGGATGGTCCTTGTTCGATCCGGGAATCATAAGCGGCTCCTAGTCGTGGGCATGATTGGTGATGGGGCCGACGTGAACGAGTTTGGGGTCCTCGCCGCGCTCGAGCGCCAGATCGCGCAGGATAGCGTCCTCGCGGGCCTCCATGACCTCGGCCTCGTCGTCCTCGATATGGTCATACCCCAGCAGGTGTAGCATGCCGTGTACGAGCATCAGGCGGCACTCGTCGGCAGGGCTATTGCCAAAGCCGGGGGCCTGACGGGCAATGACCTGCGGGGCCAAGATGATATCGCCGAGCTCGAGCGTCTCGTCGGCGGGAATATCCTCGTCAAAGGCCGAGTCGCATTCAAACGAGAGCACATCGGTGGTGCGGTCGATGCCACGCCACTCGTGGTTGAGCTCGTGCATCTCGTCCTCGTCGACATACGAAAGGGAAATCTCGACTTCACGTTCAACGCCCTCGGCGGCAAGCACAACCTCGCAGATGTGCTCCACCTCCTGCGCGTCGAGCAGCGTATCGAGCTCGGCATCGTTGCTGATCAATACACTCAACGGGACTCCTTTCGGTCGCGCGAGCGCTGCTCGCGCACGTCATCATAAGCATCATATGCCTCAACGATACGACCCACTAGGGCATGGCGCACCACGTCGGCGCGCTCCAGGTGTGCAAACGCCACATCGTCGACACGGCCCAAAATCTTCTCAACATCCGCCAAGCCACCACGACGACCCACCAGGTCGCGCTGGCTGAGGTCGCCGGTAATCACGAACTTGGAGTTGAATCCAAGGCGTGTCAGGAACATCTTCATCTGCTCGGGCGTAGTATTTTGCGCCTCGTCGAGCACCACGAAAGCATCGCTCAGCGTACGACCGCGCATATAGGCAAGCGGGGCGATCTCGATCACGCCGCGCTCCATAAGCTCATCGGTGCGCTCGCGATCCATCATGTCAAAAAGGGCGTCGTAGAGCGGACGCATGTACGGATCGATCTTTTCCTCGAGGGTGCCAGGCAAAAAGCCCAGGTTCTCCCCCGCCTCGACAACAGGACGCGTCAAGATCAAACGGCCCACCTCATGGCGCTTGAGCGCGGCAACGGCGAGCGCCATGGCCAGATAGGTCTTACCGGTACCGGCAGGACCCAAGCCAAAGGTGATGGTATGCGAGCGAATGGCATCCACATAGCGCTTTTGCCCGAGCGTCTTGGGGCGAATGACGCGACCGCGATACGAAAGCAGCACGTCATCGCGAAGCGACGTAGCCTCGTGCTCACCATCGCGCAAGACGGCCAGGCAGCGAGAGACATCGTCGGCAGACAGGGTACGACCGGCCGCCGCCTCGCGAAAAGCATGTTCGAAAAAGCGAGCCACGAGTTCGACCTCGTCCGGGTCACCGCTCACGGCGATGCTATCGCCACGGGCGACCACATGGGCGCGAACCAAGCTCTCGAGTGCACGAAGGACGCCGTCGCCGGCGCCCAAAACGCACGAGGGATCAATTCCCTCGGGAACGGTAAGTCTAATCTTCGAGGCTTCCATGAACCTCCCTGTGTGCATGGACCAAGCCGGAATCATCGACTCCGATGATAGCAACATCGAGCAGGCACGGGGCTGTAAGTCCACAGGTATCGTCAAGACGGGCATGATGGAACGAACCGAGCGTCAGGCTGTCACCATACTCGAGCACGGCACGCTCGACAGTGCCCACGCGACGACGAGCATCGGCAATAGCGAGCTCCTGCGCCGTGTCTCGCATACGACGGCTGCGCTCGGCCATAACCTCGGGCGGCACCTGGTCGGGCATGTCGGCAGCAAGGGTACCGGGACGCTTGCTATAGCGGAACACGTGCATACGCGAGAAACCCACACGGCGGCACAGCGCCAGCGACTCCTCGAACTCCTCGTCCGTCTCACCAGGAAAACCGACGATGACATCGCACGAAAGAGACGCCTGGGGCAAGTTGGCGCGAATCATACGCACCGTGTCCTCAAAGGCCTCCGCACTATAGGGACGACCCATGCGATGCAGGGTCGCCGTACAGCCGGACTGCACGGGCAGGTGCAAAAACGGGGCGATACGCTGCGGATAGCGCGCCATAACCTTAAGCAGGCGCTCAGAGATATCCATGGGCTCGACCGAGGAAATGCGCACATGCGCAATAGTCGTGCGCTCCATGATGGCCTCGAGCAGCTCATCGATTTCGACATGCTCGTCGGTCGCGCTCTTGCCATCGTAGGCACCCAGGTTCACACCGGTCAGCACCACCTCGGGCACGCCGGCCTCCTGGGCCTCGCGAACTTGCTCGAGCACGGACTCGACGGGCACGGAGCGCTCGGGGCCGCGCGCCTTCCACACAATGCAATAGGTGCAGCGATGGTTGCAGCCGTCCTGGATCTTCACGCCCAGGCGAGAGCGACCGAGCGCATCGACCACCTCGCCATCGCTGCAGGCGGGAACGCTATCGGACTCAACGCCCAGCACCTCGCAGACACGTTCGGCGACATCGATCTTGGACGGCTCGGCGATCACGCGATCCGAAAGCTCCAACAGCTCCTCGGGATGCAAATTGACCACGCATCCGGTCACGACCACATAGGGCTCGTTTGGATGGGCCAGCGCATGACGGACGGCCTTACGGGTCTTGGCCTCGGCCTCGCCCGTAACGGCACAGGTGTTAATGACGATCAAATCGGCATCCTGGGGCTCCACAATAGCAAAGCCCAGGCGCATAAGATCGGCAGTGATACGGTCAGACTCAACCCGGTTGACACGGCAGCCGAGGTTGACGACGGAAATATGGGGTGCGAGCACGCGGGCTCCTTAATCGAGGATATCGTCGAGGGCACTCTTAATACGGTCGGTCACCGACTTCTTACCGGAAGCGACGTCATCGCCCATCTCGTCGGCAAAAGCACGGAGCAGCTCGCGTTGCTTATTGGAAAGATTGCTGGGAACGACCACGCGCAGTTGCACGATCAGGCGGCCACGCGAACCGCCACCGCCAATGCGCGGCATGCCGTAATTATTGACGCTCACGGTGTCGCCGTACTGGGCGCCGGCGGGAACCGTCACCTTAACGACCTCGTCGGGCATAATGCCCTCGACCTCGATCTCGCAGCCGAGCGCAGCCTGCGCAATCGAGATATCGCTCACCAGGTACAGGTCGTCACTGTTGCGCTTAAAGCGCTCATGGTCGGCAACGCGCACGTTGACAATCAAGTCGCCCGAAGGCTCGCCGCGAAGGCCGGCCTCGCCAAAGCCGCTCACACGCAGCTGGCGACCGGTCGAAACGCCGGCGGGAATATCGATGTCGATCTTTTCGTGCGAAGGCGTGCGGCCCTGACCGTCGCAGGTCTCGCAGGGATGGTCGATAACCGTGCCCTCGCCATGGCAGTCGGGGCAAGGCGAGGAAGACTGAACCTGGCCCAAAAACGATCGCTGAACCGTCGTGACGTAGCCCGTACCGTGGCAGCGACTGCACTGCTTTTCCTGTGCACCCTCGGCCCTACCGGTACCGTTGCAGTCCTCGCAAGGAGCAAGGCGATCATAGCTGATCGTCTTTTTGCAACCGAGCGCCGCCTCCTCGAGCGTCACCGAAAGCGAGATGGCCATATCACGTCCGCGACGACGCTCACGACGGCTGCGGGCGCCACCGCCGGCACCGCCGCCAAAGAACGACGAGAACAAGTCGTCCATGCCCATGCCACCAAAGATATCGTTGATATCGACGTAGCCCGAACCACCAGGGCCGTCGGCAGTGCCGTAACGGTCGTAGTTAGCACGCTTCTGCTCATCGGAAAGAACGGAATAGGCCTCGTTGAGCTCCTTGAACTTGGCCTCGGCCTCGGGATCGTCCGAAACATCCGGATGTACGGTACGGGCCTTCTTTAAAAACGCACGCTTAATCGTCCGCGCGTCGGCATCCCTGTCGACGCCAAGCACCTCGTAGTAATCCCTATTTTCCGACACGACCGAATCCTTCCGACTTTCATTATTGTCACAGTGCGTCCTATACCCAAGCTGGGCCGACCGCAAACAAAGGGTTTGATGTTATTGCATTTGATACGGCGAAAGCATGGCCCGATGCGAGCAGCTCGCGAACCAAACCGACACGAGCGCGAACATGAAGCCGTTGGCAAAACCGTTGGCAAACTGCATCGCACCGCGCTTCCACCACAGCAGGCTGCGATGAAGCACACCGTCCGAAAGCACCATGAACAGGCCCATGGTAAACGGAATAAAGCACATGACGGCAAAGGCCGAGAACACGCCCGAGATGGCCGACAGCACCAAAAACGGCGCCACAATGCCCATCAGGTAAAAGCCAGTACGAGCTTTGCCTTCCAAGCGCTCGGCCTCAACATGGGCGCGGCCGACCAGGTCGCCGCCCGCGGCACCGTTAGTGCCAGCATGGCCCATGCCGCTAATGCGGACCTCGTCGCCATCGTGCGTGCCGGCAGGAAACTCAATCGTCTGCTCGGAGGTCACACGGGTTCGCCCGCTGCCACCGCAATCGGGGCAGGGG
>CABVBR010000124.1 GCA_902496645.1 uncultured Collinsella sp. | reverse complement strand
CGTTGCCGCGCCCCGCAGTGCCCGCTTCCCCCGAGAACAATTATCAGTGCAGGTAGAAGGCTTGCCGATTTTCAAAAAAGACCCGCATGGTCGACCCATGCGGGTTAAACGTAGTAGATAGGCCGTTTTCGTGGCGCAGCTTCAGCGGAATGTGACAAAGGGACTGTCCCTTTGCCACATTGGCTAGTCTAGGCGGGTCGGATCGTGGGGGTAGGCATTGAGGATCTCGACGCCGGTCTCGGTGACTAGGGCCAGGTCTTCGATACGGACGCCGGTGCGGCCGGGGAGATAGATGCCCGGCTCGATGGAGAAGGTCATGCCCGGCTCAATCACCTGCTCGTTGACGAGTGAAACATCGCCCGGCTCGTGGTCCTGCAGACCGATCGAGTGTCCCAGGCGGTGCGTGAAGTACTTGCCGTAGCCAGCGTCCTCAATCACGTCGCGTGCGGCACGGTCCAGGTCGCACATGCGCACGCCCGGTGCGATGAGCGCCTCTGCGGCCTCGTTCGCGCGGCGCACGATGTCGTAGATGCGCGCCGTCTCCTCGTCGGGCTCGCCCCAAAAGAACGTGCGCGTCATGTCCGAGCAATAGTTGCGACGACGCCCGCCAATGTCGAACAACACCACGTCGCCGCGCTTGAGCACGGTGTCGTCGGGCTCGTGATGCGGGTCGCCGGCGTTGGCGCCAAAGCTCACGATGGGCGGAAAGCTAAAGCCCTCGCAGTCATGCTTGCGGTAGAGGCCGAGCATCTGGTCGGCAATCTCGCGCTCTGTCACGCCCTCGTGCACGAGCTTGATCGCATCGGCCATTACGGCGTCGTTGGCAGCCGAGGATACGCGCATGAGATCCTGCTCGGCGGCATCCTTGTAGGTGCGCGCGGCGGTAACGGCAAAGTCGCCCAGGAAAAACTCGCTGGCAGCATGACGCTCCATGAGGGGCATTAAAAAGCCAGAGCGCATGACGGTGTCGATGCCGAGCGGCTTGGTCGGATCGACCTCGCGCGCGATGGCGTCGGCCACGACGTCGGTATCGGTGTGATAGGCAACGCGGGCATTGTCGTACTCGGGCAGCTGGTGCAGCGCGTTGACTAGGATCACGGGCTCGCCACCGCGTGCGAGTAACACGCCGCAAAAACGCTCGAACATATCGGCATAAAAGCCAGTCAGGTAATAGATCGACCACGGGTCATTTACGAGCAGCTGCGCGCCGGGGTGCTGAGCCTCGAGCGCATCGAGCACGCGCGCCACACGCTGGTCATCGACATGTGCCATGAAACATCCTTTCGCTAGGGTGCCACCATGGTAGCCCAAGCCCGGCACATGGGGACGTTCCTTTTATGCCGGCACCTTGGGACACTCCTTGGCATGATTTTTCTGGGACGGCAGGCTAAAGTAGCCAAAAGAGCCCCGTCCCATATGAGCTAGTTTCAAAAGTATGGCGGATTACGGGGCTGGATTGGACTTGGCCGACCATGACTGAAATGGCTTGAGTAAAACCGCAGGTAGACGGCTTATCGAAATTGGGAATTTGCCGGTATGGATAGAGGTTTTCGATTTAGCCCCGTAAACCGGGGTAGTTTTGAAATGGTACAAATCCGATAGCAGCCGAGCGGGCGCTTTTGCTACCGAAGGGAAGGGGGCGGGGCAGCTAAAAGAGGCCCGTCCCATATGAGCTACCTAGGCAGGGTCGATGTCCATGCTGGCGACTAGGTCGATGTTGGTGTCTAAGAGGTTGGGGAGGACTACGTCCCCCATGTGGATAGGGGCGTTGACGACGAGGCCGCGGATGAGGTCCATCGTTTGGGCGTGGAGTGCCAGCGGGATAGCTTCGGCCGTGCGCACGGGCAATAGCGTCTCGTCGCCGCCGGATACCGCCACCGTGGTGGTGAGCACGCGCATGGGGCAGGTGAGTTCCTGATGTGCGAACTTATCACCGCGCGGGCAGCTGTTGCCGGTTACGGAGCGCACCTCCACCACGGCACCATTGGCATCGCGCTCTACCTCTACGGTCAGGAGGCACTCGGATGGGCAAGTGGTGCAGTTGAACTGCAACGTCTCGATCACGTTGTTGCTCATGGTCTATGCCTCCTCAACAGGATCGACGGACAGGACAATTTCGCTGGCACCAAGGTCGAGCGCTTGTTGGATGACCTTTGCCGGCAGCGGGAAGCTCTCCATAACGCTCGGCTTAAATGCTCGCACCTTGCCGGCGAACAGTTCCTCACCGCCTGCGAGGATACGCACGCGGGCGGCATCAACCGGCCGGTGCACGCGGAAGTTGAGCTTGGTGAGTGCCACCGTCGTAATGCGGCCCGGCAGTGCGTAGCCTGCGATGCCGGCAGGGGAGACCGTGAGCTTGCAGCCCGCGATCGTAGCGTCCGCCTCGGCCTCGACACCCAGCGCCCACGCCGCCGCAGCCGCACCGGCCCGCTCGGACTCACTTGTCACATTATCGGCAAGGTCGTGCACGTGCAGCACGTTGCCGCAGGCAAATATGCCCGGCACGCTCGTCTGCAGACTCTGGTCGACCACGGCGCCGCGCGTACGTGGGTCCAGCTCCACGCCCGCGGCCACCGATAGCTCGTTCTCGGGAATCAATCCCACCGAAAGCAGCAGCGTGTCGCACGGAACGATGCGCTCCGTCCCCGGAATGGGCGCCAGGTGTTCGTCGACCTGGCTCACCTCGACGGCCTCCACGCGGTCATGTCCGATTACGCGCGTGACGGTGGTCGACAGATGCAGCGGAATGCCAAAGTCGTCCAGGCAGTTCTTCACATTGCGACGCAGACCGTTGGCGTACGGCATGAGCTCGTACACGCCCTCGACCGAAATTCCCTCGAGCGTGCAGCGGCGCGCCATGATCAGCCCGATGTCGCCCGAGCCCAAAATGACGGCGCGCGAGCCGGGCTTGAGGTTTTCGATGTTGATGTATCGCTGCGCCAAGCCTGCCGTAAAAACGCCAGCGGGGCGGCTACCGGGAATCTTGATCTCGCTGCGGGTGCGCTCGCGGCACCCCATGGCAAGGACGACTGCACGCCCGGTGAGCTGCAGCATGCTAGCGGGGCTCATGAGCGTGACGGTGTGGATGGCGGCGTCTTCCGCGGCTCCGTCTGCACTCGAACCCCCATCAATCCCAAGCACCATGCTGTCCAAGAACAGCGCGATATCGGTCTCGTGCACCTGGTCGATAAAGCGCTGCGCGTACTCGGGGCCGGTGAGCTCCTGCTTAAAGTGTGAAAGGCCAAAGCCGGGGTGGATGCACTGGCGGAGGATGCCGCCCAGGTGCTGCTCGCGCTCCACGATGGCCACGCGTGCGCCGGTCTTGTGCGCGGCAAGCGCGGCTGCCATGCCGGCAGGTCCGCCGCCGATAACGACCACGTCGAACGCCTGCGTCTGCACAGCATCGCCGCCGCCGCGGCCCGCGCCCGACACCGCGTCCATCTCGATATCCGTCGCCATCTAGCGCACCCCCTTCAAAGGTCCCTCAACGAGCCAGGAGCCAGCATCCTCCAAGAGCACCTCGCTGGGATCGCAACCCAGCTCGCGCGCCAGGATCGCCACCACGCGGCTTTGGCAAAAGCCGCTCTGGCACCGACCCATGCCGGCGCGGCAGCGGCGCTTGACGCCCTCGACCGAAACCGCGCCCGGGCGGCGCCGAATCGCGGCCACAATCTCGGCCTCGGGCACCGTCTCGCAGCGGCAGACAATTTGTCCCCACGCGGGGTTAGACTCGATCAGCTCTTCCTTGCGTGCAAGCGGTGCACGGTCAAAGTCGTCCGGCGCGCGGCGAATCGGGTCCCAATCGTCCCGCTCGCGCAGCTCCACGCCAGCATCGCGCAGCACCTGCTCCATGCGCTCGGCAATGGCCGGCGCGCTCGCCACGCCCGGCGATTGAATGCCCGCCGCCTGGAACAGCCCCGGCACCACAGCGGACTGCCCAATAAAGAAGTCGTTCGTTCCCTGAATGACCGGTCGCCCGCCGGCAAATGCGCGTACCACGCGACGCGTGTCCAGATCGGGCACCAGCTTGCGCGCGCCGGTCAGCAGCGCGTCCACATCGCTTGCATAGGTCTGTGTGTCCCCGGGCTCGCGCACGGCAGCGGTTGCTGTAATCACGGTGTTCCCGTGCACGGTGCCCGTGACGATAACGCCCTTGGACACTGGCGTCGGAACGGGGTAGAGCGGCATCAGCGTGCGCGGCTCCTTGTCCAGTACCACTATGTTGCCCTGGCGCCAGACCATCTGGAACTCCTCGGCGCCGGCCATATGCGAGATGTCCGCGGCACCGTTGCCCGCTGTGTTGATCAGATAGCGGCAGCGCACATCGCCGGCAGGCGTCACCAGCGTAAAGCGTGCAGCCCCGTCGGTAGTCTCGCTGCCAGCAACCTCAATCGCTTCCACCGGTGCGGAGCGCATAAACGTCACCCCGTTGGCGACGGCGTTCTCCAGCGCGGCAATGGCGACCTCAAACGGATCGACAAAACCGGTCGAGGGGCACCACAGTGCGCACGTTGCCTCGGCACTCGCGCGCGGCTCCAGCTCGTGGATGCGGTCGGGGCCAATGATCGACAGCTCGGGCACGCCGTTGGCCAGGCCGTTGCTCTGCAGCTTCTCCAGATGCGCGCGGTCCTCGTCGTTAAAGCCCAGCACCATCGAACCGGTGCGGCGGAACAAAAAGCCCAACTCCTCTGACCACGTACCGTACAGCTCACAGCCGCGGGCATTGACCTGCGCTTTTACCGTGCCCGGCGCCGGATCGTAACCGGCGTGCACCAGGCCGCCGTTTGCCTTCGATGCTCCCAGCGCGATGTCGTTGGCCGCTTCGACCACGCAAGTGGACAGGTCATAGTGCGCGAGCTGCCGCGCGATGGCACATCCAGTGATGCCCGCGCCCACAATCGCGATATCAAACGTTTCTGTCACAGTGCCTCCCAGACGAGTTGACAGGCTGTCAATAAGACTATCCTACGGTCTGCACACCCCCAGTGCGGCGGCAATGCGGCGAACAGCCCCGCAACACCCGCCAACGGCAGGCGAGGGGAGACCCAGTAGCGTCAACAACTTCGTCTGCCGGCTCAGATGTCGGAATTTTGTCTCGTTCTGTAACAGTAAACAGAGGATTTGGTTCCTAGATGTTACAGATTGAGACGTTTGCCAGGCGGGTCCCACGTTTGTCTCGATTTGTAACAGAAAGCGAGGAATTTCGGTCCTAACTGTTACAGATTGAGATTGAAGTCGAGGAGGGATTCTTTTGTCTCGATCTGTAACATCTGGGGTCTGTTTTGCCGAGTTACTGTTACGGATTGAGATATTGGGATTGGACGTCTTCCTCTGTCTCGATCTGTAACAGGAAGAAGGAAATTCTGGTCCTAACTGTTACAGATTGAGATGTTTGTGTCCGCGCCGGGCCCGTACCCTGCCGTGGTCCCATATAAACAAACCCCGTGGTAAACTTGACCGGACTGTAATTATTCCGAAAGGTACACCTCAATGTCCAAATACATCAACGAGCTCATGTCGCCGCAGCTTATGGGCGTCATCTATGCCTTTGTTGGCTTTATCATCGCCCTGTACGTGCTGTCGGTCGTCTATGTGTTCATCGACGCCCGCCGCCGCGGCGCCAGCGCCTACGTGGCCTGGGGCATCATCGCCCTCATCCCGTTTGTGGGCCTTATCGCCTATCTGGTCCTGCGCCCGCACTCCTACGCGGCCGACCGCGAGGAGCAGGAGCTGGATATGGCGCTGCGCGAGCGCCAGCTTGCCCAGTACGGCACCTGCCCGCAGTGCGGCGCCCCCATCGAGAAGGACTTTGTGGTCTGCCCCGTGTGTGACACTCAGGTTCGCAACGTGTGCCCCAGCTGCCATCGCCCGCTCGACGCGCACTGGAAGGTCTGCCCCTACTGCCGAACTCGCATCCAGTAACGCATCCATCGCCGAGCCGGCCGCAAGCCACGGGCGCCGCGCATCCCGCGCAAGCCGCACGCGCACCCCGTCCCACACGATGAAGCATGCGTAGAAAATCGCCCGCCGTGCCATTAAGGTGCGGCGGG
>CABVBR010000123.1 GCA_902496645.1 uncultured Collinsella sp. | reverse complement strand
AGAACGGCGGAACCTAAACAGCCTGTGCCAGCTTCTCGGCTCGCTCGGCGGCGGCAAGTGCCTCGATGACAGTGCCGAGCTGATCGCCCAGAAGGACGCCGTTGTAGGTGGAGTTGAAACCGATACGGTGATCGGTCACGCGGTCCTGGGGCTGGTTGTACGTACGGATCTTCTCGGAACGGTTGCCGTGGCCAATCTGGCTCTGGCGCTCGGCGCCGAGCTCGGCCTGCTGCTTCTCGAGTTCCATCTCGTACAGACGGGCACGCAGCATCTGCATGCAGACCTCGCGGTTCTGGATCTGAGAACGCTGCTCCTGCGACTGCACCACGGTGTTGGTGGGCAGGTGGGTGATGCGCACGGCGGAGTAGGTGGTGTTAACGCACTGACCGCCAGGGCCGGAGGCACAGTAGGTATCGATGCGCAGGTCGGACTGGTTGATCTGGACGTCGATCTCCTCGGCCTCGGGAAGCACGGCGACGGTTGCCGTGGAGGTCTGGATACGGCCCTGGGACTCGGTCTTGGGAACGCGCTGGACACGGTGCACGCCGGACTCGAACTTCATGACGGAGTAGACGCGGTCGCCCTCGACCTTGAACTCGATGGACTTAAAGCCGCCGGCCTCGCTGGGGCTGGAGTCGAGCACGGTGGTCTTCCAGCCGCGCGACTCGCAGAAGCGCTGGTACATCTTGTACAGATCGCCGGCAAAGATGGCTGCCTCGTCGCCACCGGCGGCGGAGCGGATCTCGACGATGGTGTTCTTGTCGTCATTGGGGTCGCTCGGAATGAGCATGTACTTGATGTCTTCCTCGAGCTGGGGAAGCTTTGCCTCGTTCTCGGAGATGTCCATCTGGAGCATCTCCTTCTCATCGGCATCGGTGGTATCGTGCAGCATTTCCTTGGCAGCCTCGATGTCATCGAGCGCGCCGATGTACTCGCGCGAGGCGGCAATGAGGTCGGACTGGTGCGCGTACTCCTTGTTGAGACGCGTAAACTCCTTGATATCGGAGGCGACGGCCGGGTCGGAGAGCTTCTTCTCGAGCTCCTCGTAGGCCTTGATAATCTTTTCGAGCTTATCGCGCATGGCGGGACTCCTTTATATGCGTGAAGGTGAAAATCGGCAGAGTTGATGGGGCGCGCGGCGCCACTGCGGGGGTAAGCCCGGCTAGAACATGTCGATCTTCAGATACATGCGCATCCCTTCGCGTATGGGGTACATAGTTGCTGTCTAACCCAAACATGATAGCGTGCCCAGGCAAACCTGCATATAACCCGCACGGAATGATTGGTGCAAACAAACCTGACCCCATTGCACCAAGGGCTTGCTTTTTGGCTAGAGCGTTTGGAGTAGAGCGACGAGGAAGCGGATGCCCTGGAGGTAGGCGCGGCGGGTGATGCGCTCGTTGGTGCCGTGGACGCCGCGATCACACTCGTCGTCATCAACCACAAAGGCTGAGAAGCGAATGCACTCAGGGCAAATGCGCTGGTAGTTGGCAGCGTCGGTCGCACCGATCACGGTCGAGGGCACAATTGCCACTGGCTCGAATGATCCGCTTTCCTCCGTCCCCTTTGGATCACGGAAATAGCGGGCGGCGATGGAGCGAACCGCCTCGAGGCCGGGACCACCGATGCGCGGGGACGGCGAGGGTTCGGAGCTGCCGGGGCCCAGCTCCACTTCGACACGACCGGCAAGGTCCGCCCCGGCAACCGCCTCACGGCAGCGCGCCACAACGTCGGCCACGCTCGTGCCCTCGAGCATGCGGGAGTTAATGTTGGCCCACATATCCTGCGGCATTACGTTGGCGCCGGTGCTGCCACCCTCGATCTGCGTGGGCGCGCAGGTGGTCGTCACCAGCGGATAGAGCTTCTTGCTGGCGAGGCAATCGCAGACAATGGCATCCCCGTTGGCGGCAATTTCATCGGCCGTGTAGAGCCCCAACTCGACGAGCTGGGCGGCAAGTAAATCGGTCACGCGCGTCGGCCACTCGATATCGCAGATTGCGGTGATGGCACGGCTGAGCACCTCGAGCGACGTGCCGCCGTAGGGATTGGAAGAATGTCCACCCGCGCTCTTTGTCTTGAGCACAATGTCGGCATAGCCCTTCTCCGCGAGGTCGGCGTACATAAGCCAGCCCTCGCCCGCGCTGTACTCGGCAGCCGGAACGATGCGGTAGTCGCCCTCGTCGATCAGGTACTCAAGCTCAATGCCGCGCTCCTCGAGCACGCGGCCGATGGCGCCTGCGCCGTACTGCGTCGTCTCCTCGTCCTGGCCAAAGGCCAGCAGCAGCGTGCGCTCATGCTGCCAACCGTGCGCCAGCGCATACTCGACAGCCTCGAGAATGCCTGCGACCTGGTCCTTCATGTCGATCGCTCCACGGCCCCAGATGTAGGTGTCGTCCACGTGCCCGCTAAAGGGGTCGTGCGTCCAGTCGGCCTCGGTACCCGGCACCACGGGGACCACGTCCATGTGGCCCATGAGCATAATGGGCTTAAGAGCCGGATCGCTGCCGGCAAGCGCCACCAATAGCGAATGGTCGATAAGCTCGACCTCGCCCGCCGCGAACACGCGCGGCCAGGCCTGCTGCATATACGCGCGCAGGTCGTCGAAAGGTTGCCAGTCCACCGCCTCGGCATCCATGCTCGAGATGGTCGGAAACGACAGCACGCGGCCCAAGCGCTCGCACGCGCCCGCCTCGTCTATATCGGCAAAATCGTCCTCATGCGCAAAGAAGCGCCAAACCTCGGCCATGACATCCTTTCGATTGTGACGACAAAGGCCGCCCCACGGGAGCGGCCCTGCAACGCAAGCGTTTGCGGTCGGTTATTTGTCCTCGAGATAACGAGAGAGGAACTCGCGAGTGCGCTGGTGTTTGGGGTTGCCGAAGAGCTCGGCCGGCGCGGCGTCCTCGAGCACCACGCCCTTGTCCATAAAGACCACGCGGTCGGACACCGTGCGGGCAAAGGCCATCTCGTGCGTGACGACGACCATGGTCATGCCGTCGGCCGCAAGCTTGCGCATGACCTCGAGCACCTCTCCCACGATCTCGGGGTCGAGTGCGGAAGTCGGCTCGTCGAACAGCATGATCTGCGGATTCATGCACAGGGCGCGCGCGATGGCCACGCGCTGCTTTTGGCCACCGGACAGGCGACCCACAGCGGCGTGCGCGAACTTTTCGAGCCCCACGCTCGTCAGATGCTCCATCGCGACCTTCTCGGCCTCGGCCTTGCTCATCTTTTTGAGCGTGACGGGCGCGAGCGTGCAGTTGTCGAGCACGTCCATGTTGTTGAACAGGTTAAAGCCCTGGAACACCATGCCGATGTCCTCGCGGAGTTTATTGATATTGCAGCGCTCGGCCGTAAGGTCCTGGCCGTGGAACCAGATTTGGCCCGCGTCCGGGGTCTCGAGCAGGTTGAGGCAGCGCAGGAAGGTCGACTTGCCCGAGCCCGAGGCGCCGATAATGGTGACGACCTCGCCGGGATTGACGGACAGGTCGATGCCCTTGAGCACCTCGAGCGAGCCGAAGCTCTTGCGCAGGCCCTCGACGCGGATAAGCGGCTCATTGGTCTGTGCGGCGGCCGCGGTGCCGGTAGTGGCGGTATCTGCCATGATGATTCTCCTCGTCTTGAGCCTAGTTGGAGCTGGGCAGCGTTGCCGGAGCCTCGGCGCCGAGCTTTTTACCAAAGGCCTCGAGCAGGCGGCTCGCCACGAGCGTCAGGATCAGGTAGACCACGAGCGCCACGCAGTAGACCTCCATCTGGCGGTAGTACACGCCGGCGACAGTGGTGGTGGCGTACATGAGGTCGAACACGCCGATGACCGAAAGCACCGACGAATCCTTGATGTTGATGATGAGCTCGTTGGTGAGCGCCGGAATCGCGTTTTTAATGCCCTGGGGGAACACGACTTTGCGCATGGCTTGCCACTGCGACAGGCCCAGCGAGCGCGCCGCCTCGGCCTGGCCGGGATCGATGGACTCGATGCCGCCGCGCAGGACCTCCATCATGTAGGCGGTGGAGTTGAGCGAGATGGTGACGAGGCCGGCGGTGAAGGTACTCCAAATCTGGTTGGCCTGGGCGGTCTCGAAGCCCATGCCGCGCAAAACGGTGAAGCCCGCGTAATAGATGAGCAGGCCCTGGACCATCATGGGCGTGCCGCGCACGATGGTGGAGTAGATGGTCGCAAAGCCGCGGCCGATGCTCTTAAAGAAGCGCACCAGGTCGTTGTCCACGCGATCGAAGGTCTGAATGCGCAGGAACACAAAAAGCAGCGCCAGGAAAAAGGCGATGACGGTACCGAAGGTCGCAAGTGCAATGGTGATCTCGATGCCGCGGATAAAGAAGTCGCCGCTCTTGTAGGTCATGTAGACCAGGCTCGACAAAAAGTCGCTGGGGTTGGAGTCCGAGACAATGCTCACCTGCACCAGGTCGATAAACGACATGACGCAACGGTCGATAAAGAAGATCGCCGCGATGGCGACCACGACGCAGCTGCCTAAGCGTGCGCCACGACGGAAACGCTCGGATGCGAACGGCGACGTTTCGCGATAGTCGTTCCAGTGCATAAGTTTGGTGACCAGCGCCGCCGCCGTGCATGAGTTTGGTGACCAGCGCCGCCGCCGACACGACGAGCCAGGCCCAAAGGATTGCCCAGAGGCAGTCTTGGAACACGCCCGTAGGCGCCAAGAAGCTCAGCGGCGTAGGATTGCGTTGGCTAAACGCCAGGCCGAGCGCCGCGACAACGCTCGTGCCCAGGTACACATAACGGTGGTCGGCCTTGATAAAGGAGGCCAGACGATTGATGGTTTTCATGCTGCCTCCCTATGCCGGCTGACGGTCAAGGCACGCGTCCCACATTTGGTCGCGCTCCTCCTGGCTGACGCCCTTGAGCGTCTTGTCGATGAGCTTAAGCAGCTTGTCCGAGCCCTTGCGGCAGCCGACGTTTGCCGCGACCTCCTGCTTAAAGCCCTCGCCCTCGGCAAAATGGATGGGGACGATACCGGGATTTTGGGCCATATAGCCCTTCTCGTTCTCGGTGTTGTAGGTCACGGCATCGCACGTGCCCTGCAGCAGGTTCGAAAACACCGTGGGAACCGAATCGACCGGGTTCTTGTGGACAACGCCCGGGATCTCGTCGATGACGGTATCGAGCATGGTGTCCTTTTGGCCGAGTACCGTGGCACCGCTAAAGTCGCTGAGCTTGGTGGCGTTTTGGTAGGGGGAACCCTCTTTTACGAACAGGCCAAAGTAGCCAATGAAGTACGGGTCGGAGAAGCCGACCGACTCCTCGCGCTCGGGCGTGGCGCTCATGCCGGCGATGATGAGGTCGATCTGGCCGTTGTTGAGCGAATCGATAAGGCCCGAGAAGCTCTGCTTGACGGCAACGGGCTCGCCACCGAGGGCTTTGCAGACGATCTTGGCGATCTGCACGTCGTAGCCATCGGCATAGGCGCCCTGCACGTTGTCGATGGGGATGGTGAACTCACTGGCTTCGGAAACCTGCCAGTTGTACGGGGCGTAGGCCGCCTCCATGCCAATGCGGATCTTGTCCTTGCCGATCACGGAATCGGACAGGTCGTCGCGACCGCCGCCCGTCGTGGGCTGAACCACCGCCGCCCGTCGTGGGCTGAACCACTTTGAGCGTGGACGGGCGCTGACAGCCGGCGAGCGCACCGGCGACGACGGAAGCGCTCGCAGCGAGAGCGCTACCCAAAAAGATGCGACGGCTGCATACCGGCTGTGGATGCGCGTCGCGTTGATGGGGAGAATGCATAATCTGCCTTCCCTGTTGAATCGTATGCTGACGACTTAACAGGATATACGCCAGCGACCAGCAGCGCAGCACATGCTCGAAAAATTAATAGACACACGGTAGCCATTGGGAGCGTCGATGTTTTGGCAATGCCAGCGAGCGCCACCCAGAGCGAACAAGTTGGCATGAAAAAGGCAAGGCATAGACCTTCTGGTCATGCCTTGCCTTTTGAATGACAAATTGTCGCTCTGGGTGGCGCGCAGCGTCGACTGGTCCGCCGTTCGTTAGAACGGCGGAACCTCTAGAGCAGCGTAACGCTAAAGCTACGTTTATCGGTAG
>CABVBR010000122.1 GCA_902496645.1 uncultured Collinsella sp. | reverse complement strand
CTGGTGATCTCCGCCTTGAGAGGGCGGCGTCCTAAACCGCTAGACGAACGGGCCACATGACATCTGCACTGCCGTGCTGCGAGGAAATATATTACGGGACAAAAAACGCAAGCGCAAGAAGAAATTCCAAATTGCCGAAAAATTGTCGGCAGGTTATGGAAAGTGCTGGTCAGCCGGGTAGTTAATTTGGGACGGGGCTTATTTAGCTACCCATGCCAAAATCACGAGCGGTTCGACCGATTGAAAGCAGTGGTAGCTAAAAAAGCCCCGTCCCAAATTAACTACCCCAGGTGCAGGTGAGCCAGGAGGGCTTCACGTTCGTTGGGGATGTTATCCTCGATCACTGCGTCGAGGGCGGCGTTGAGCAGCTGCCCCAGTTCCGGCCCTGGCTTGACGCCGGCGCGAATCAAGTCGCCACCATTGATGGCAAGCATCTTGAGCGTATAGGCCTCCCCCGCCGCCAGCAACTCGCGTGCCAGCGCGCGCATCTCCTCGATCGTCTCGACGTAATAGAAGCACGAGGGCGCCTTGCCGAGCGTGTCGGCACGCTTAAGGTCCATGAGCTCGTCCATCAGACGCGGCGTGTCGACACCCTCGCCCGAAAGCGCGCGCATCATATTGAGCAGGCAAGATCGCTCGGGACGCAGCGGCTTGTCATGGTATTTGATCAGCAGGCACACATCGCGAACCAAATCGTGCGAAAGCGCCAGACGATCCATGATGACACGCGCCTTCTTGGCGCCGAGCTCGGGATGACCGTAGAAGTGTCCGCTGCCGGCGTGATCGACCGTAAAGCAATCGGGCTTGGAAACGTCGTGCAAAAACGCCGCCCACATAAGGCTCGACGAGGGCGCGACGCCATCGCACAGCGCCAGCTCCCCTGCCACCGTCAGCACGCGGGCGATATGCTCGTAGACGTTAAAGGCATGATAGACACTGCGCTGGTCAAAGCCGCGGGCGGGCGCGAGCTCGGGCACGGCGGCGCAAACAAGCTCGGGGTAGCGCAGCATGGCGTCTCCCCCGTGGCCGGTCGAAAGGATGCCTTCAAGCTCAATACCCACGCGCTCTCGCGCCACGGCATCGAGAAGCGGCGCGCACTCGGCAAGCGCCTGTTTGGTCCCAGGCTCGATCATAAAATCCAGACGGCAGGCAAAGCGCACGGCGCGCAGCATGCGAAGCGCGTCCTCGTTAAAACGACGCTTGGGATCTCCAACAGCGCGGATGAGCTTACGGCCCAGGTCGCCCTGGCCGTCATAGCGGTCGACAAGACCGCGCTCGGGATGCCAGGCCATAGCGTTAACGGTAAAGTCGCGACGCGCCAGATCGTCCTCAAGCGACGCCGCACGCTCCACACTCTGGGGATGACGACCATCGGTGTAAAAGCCGTCCAGGCGGTAGGTGGTGACCTCAATGCGTTCGCCATCGCAAATGGCCGTGATGCCGCCAAATTTAATGCCCGACTCAACCACGGCGATATCCGCTGCCTCGAGCGCCGCTTTGGACTCCTGCCACAGGCCGCTGCAACACATGTCAACATCGTGGCTGGGGCGCCCCATCAGGGCATCACGTACCCAACCGCCTACGTACCAAGCCTCAAGACCGGCTGCCTCGAGCGCGCGCAGGACACGGATGGAGGCATCTGATGGCTGCGTACCGTTGAGCGAAACATTGCACATGCCTATGGCCTCCTGCGACTATCAAATTGGCTATCGATTGCGTCTGCAAGAAGTCTAGCAAGAAACAGCCTCCACTGCACTCGCAAGTCCGATAAACAAAAACGCATCCGTCCTGGTCTGAGACGGATGCGAAATAATCGAACTATTCAGGCAAGGTGTCGGAGCTAGCAAACCTTACGGATTGCGATACCCTTCTGATACTCATCGACCTTGGCAAAGTCGCCCAGACCCGGGCACTCGACCACGTTGGCGCCGGTGGCCATCGAAAGGCGCAGGGCGTCCTCGACGCGCTCGGGGGCGTCGTGCCACACGGACAGGAACGCAGCGAGCGAGGAGTCGCCGGCGCAAACCGTCGACAGCAGCTTGACCTCAAAGGTACGGTTGGCAAACCAGATGTGCTCGCCGTTGGAAAAGTACGCGCCGGCACCACCCAGGGTCAACAGCACGTTCTTAGCGCCCTTGGCATGAAGCTCGGCCATAGCGCCCTTGACGGACTCGTCGTCGCCACCGCTTACCTTAATGCCAAAGATGTCGAGTAGCTCGTCGTCGTTGGGCTTAATGAGCAACGGCTCCATAGCAATGAGGTCGGCCAGCTGATGGCTCGAGATATCGAGCACGAACTCGGCGCCTTTCGCCTTCACGCGACGCAGGACCTCGGCAAGGAAGCCCTCGGAGGTGTTGGGGGGCAGCGAGCCGCTAATGACCAGGCAGGTCATGTCGTCAAGTGAATCGATGAGCTCAAACATCTCCTGCTCGTTGGCAGCGTTGATGGCGGCACCGGCATTGACCATGTTGTACTCGGTGTCGGGACCGGCGTTGAGGAACACGTTGACACGCGTGATGCCGTCAGTCCACACAGGCTTGACGGGCACTCCCAGGGCCTCGGCGCCCTTAACGATGAACTCGCCCGAGAAGCCGGCGAAGAAGCCCAAGATCGTGGTGTCGACGCCGTAGTGGTCGAGCGTAAACGAGACGTTGAGACCCTTGCCGTTGGGGGTGTAGACCGCGTTACGGGTGCGCGTAACGGTATTGGCGGACAGGCCATCACAGGAGATGTTGTAGTCAATGGCGGGATTTGCAGTGAGCGTGTAAATCATGAATGTTCCTTTCACGAAGCAACGTGTTAATGAAAGTATATTCCACACTTCGGCAAAAGGCTACAACAACTCGGCGAACGGTGTGGAACGCGTGAAGTGCGGCGCCGAGGTTCGGGTGGGACAAAAAAACGGCGCCCCGATCAAAACCGGGACGCCGCATGCGCACGAATATGTCGCGTTTCGCTTACTTGCGATCGAGCTTACGGACAGCAACGCGCTTGCTGTACTCGTCAACGTGACCGAAGTCGCCGATGCCGACGGACTCAGCGACGTTGGCGCCGGTGGCCATAGCAAGCTTCATGGCCTCCTCGACGTTGTCGCGATCCCTGTACCACTTGTGCAGGAACGCAGCGAGGGTGCAGTCGCCGGCGCAGACGGAAGAGACCAGCTTGATGTTGAACTCACGCTTGGCATACCAAATGTCCTCGCCGTTGGAGAAGTAGGCGTCGCCACGGCTACCACGGGTGAGCAGCACGTTCTGAACGCCAGCGTCGTGGGCCATCTTCATGGCAACGCGGACCTCGTCGTCGGTGTCGACCGGCACGCCGAAGATGGCCTTCATCTCGTGATGGTTCGGCTTGATGAGCAGCGGCTTCTTGTGAGCGAGCTCCTTGAGCTTATCGGAGGACAGGTCCAGGACGACGTCGGCGCCACGGGCCTGAGCGTGCTCCATGACCTTTGCCAGGAAGTCAGGCGTAGCTTTGGGAGGCACGGAACCGGAGACGATCAGGCACTCAAGGTCGCCCGCGGTGTCCAGGATGTTGTAGAGCTCCTCCTGGTGCTGCGGCGTAATAGGAGCACCGGGGTTGAGGATGCCGTACTCGTGCTGGCCATCGTTGACGTAGGTGTTGATGCGCGTGATACCGTCGGTCCAGACCGGGCGGCACAGGCAACCCAGGTTCATGACCTCCTCGACGATAAACTTGCCCGTGAAGCCGGCGAAGAAGCCGAGCGCGACGGTGTCGACGCCCATCTTCTTAAAGGCGAAGGACACGTCGAGGCCCTTGCCGTTAGCCGTGTAGCTGGCCGAGCCGGTGCGGACGTTCTCGTCGGGCTCGAGCGGAGAGCTCGAAACCGTCATGTCGACAGCCGGGTTAGCGGTTAGCGTGTAGAACATTTACAGTACCCCCTGTATATGTGAGGGCCGCGTGGCCGGCCCATTCCAACCACGCGGTTACCTCTGATACCAAATTAGCGAGCTGCGGACTCGAGCAGTGCCTTGACCTCAGCAGCGGTGTTGCAGGCGAGCGCCTTCTCGGCGAGCTCGTCGCACTCGGCCTTGGTCCACTGGCTGATGGTCTTGCGGGCGCGCAGGATGGACGGAGCGCTCATCGAGAACTCCTCCAGGCCCCAGCTGATCAGCAGCGGCTCAAGCAGCGGATCGGCAGCGGCCTCGCCGCACATACCGACCATGATGCCGGCCTTCACGCCGCTCTCGATGATGTTCTTGAGCGAGCGGAGCACGGCGGGATAGTACACCTGGTACAGGTTGGAGATGGTGTCGTTGCCACGGTCGGCGCACATGGTGTAGCCGATCAGGTCGTTGGTGCCGATGGAGAAGAAGTCGGCCACCTCGGCCAGGCGGTCAGCGAGCAGAGATGCGGCCCTCTTCGGTCAGCTCGGCCTTGCACTGCTCGACGAGCTCCTTGACGGCCACGACCTCCTCGACGCAGGTGACGAGCGGGATCATGATCTTGACGTCACCAAAGGCGCTGGCGCGCAGCAGGGCGCGGAGCTGGACCTTGTACTGATCGGGGTTGGCCAGGCAGTAACGCACGGCACGGAAGCCCATGAAGGGGTTGTCTTCCTTGACCATGTGCAGGTACGGGATCTCCTTGTCGCCGCCCACGTCGAGCGTACGGATGATGACCGGAGCGCCCTTGAGCGCGCTGGCGACCTTGCGGTAGGCGTTGAACTGCTCTTCCTCGGAAGGAAGCTCAGCGGAGTCCATGAACAGGAACTCGGAGCGGAACAGACCAATGGCCTCGGCATCGTGATCGAGCGCGTTGGGCACGTCATCGGGGTTACCGATGTTGCAGGCGATGATCTTCTTGATGCCGTCGGCAGTCACGGACGGCTTGCCGCGGAAGGCCTCGAGGGCTGCCTTCTCGGCAGCGAAGGCCTCGGCCTTGGCAGTGTAGACAGCGAGCGTCTCCTCGTCGGGATCGGCCTCGACAACACCCTTGCCACCGTCGACGACGACGGTCATGCCGTTGCGCAGTGCGGTGCAGCTGTTGGCAACCGAAAGGACGGCCGGGATCTCGAGGGCGCGCGCGATGATCGCGGAGTGCGACGTGCGGCCACCGGTCTCGGTGACGATACCGGCAACGTGGGCCTTATCGATCGTGGCGGTCATGGACGGCGTAAGGTCGTGCACGACAACGACGGTGTTCTCGGGCAGGACGGAGAGGTCGACGACCTCCTTGCCCAGCAGCTCGGCCAGAATACCGGTGCGGATGTCGGCGATGTCGGCCGCGCGCAGACGGAACATCTCGTCGTCCATGGACAGGAACATGTTCTCGAACATGGTCGAGGTGTCCATGAGTGCCTGCTCGGCGCAGGTGCCACCGTCGATGGCGGCGTTGATGGCGTCGGTCATGCCCGGGTCCTGAGCCAGGACAATGTGTCCGCTCATGATCTCGGCCTCGGCCTCGCCCACCGTCTCCTTCATGTGGTCGGCCTGAGCCTGGGTCTTCTCGCAGAAAACCGAAAGAGCGGTCTGATAGCGCTCCTTCTCTGCTGCCGAATCAGCGACCTCGTGCGGTTCAAACGTCAAGTCGGGATCGACGGCGACCATGACGGTGCCGATACCGATACCCTCGGATGCGTTGACTCCCTGATACATTCCCATTCCTCTCTCCGTGTCATGTGATAAAGCGTTTTGCCATATCCATGACAAAAGAGCGCAGCTACCTTGATACAGGTCACTGCGCCCCCAAGTATGAACTTAATTGTTCAACATGCGACCCGTTTGAGTTCTACTCGCCAAGACCGCTCTTGATGAGCTCGATGGCAGCAGCCAGAGCCTCGGCCTCGTCGGCGCCGTCGCACTTGACCTCGACCTCGGTACCGCAAGGGATACCAGCAGCCATGAGGGCCATCGGGGACTTGCCGTTGACCTCCTTCTCGGGGGTGACGACAGTCACGTCGCAGGCGTACTTGCCCATGGTGGAGGCGAAGAGGCCGGCCGGACGCATGTGAAGACCCTGCGGATTGACGAGGGTAGCCTTCTCAGAAACCATAATTGACTCCTTTTTTGTGTTTAACCCCTGTCATGCATGCGGCAGGAGTCAGATTCACGACGTTGTTTATATTAACTCACATCAAACGGTTTTTCATTATGTTTCGCACGAATTGTTGGACAGATGTCATTCCTGTACGCTCGCCCGCCCGGCGGGGCGGTTAAGTTTGCTGCTCTACAGTCCTGCGCAAG
>CABVBR010000121.1 GCA_902496645.1 uncultured Collinsella sp. | reverse complement strand
CATAAGCGAATTACCGGTAAACAGCTCGGCGCCGCACACCAGCACGAGCACCAGGCCCAGGCAGAAGCACAGGCCGCCCACAAAGCGCTGGGCACCCCAGCCGAGCGTGCTATCGCTCAAAAACACGGTAAAGAACAGGCCTCCGAAGGCGATGAACGCACCGGCGAACATGGCCAAGACAAAGGCCTTCGCGACCGGCAGGTTGGCCTTGGTCACGCCGGCGGCCTCGGTCTTTGCCTCAATCGCGGCGGGTGCCAGGCAATCGGGAGCGGGATACTCCACCTTGGTATCTGCCATGTCAATCACTTCTTTCCTAATCAGCAGGGACGGGCGCTCCTACAGCTCCTGCCCCAAGCGGACAAAGTGGGAAAAGTCGTTGGCGGCCACGGCGTCGTACACGGCGTCGACGGCGTCAAAGACCTCCGGGGACATGGGGTTGTAGAACTCCGTGTCGCCCGGCTGAATCCCTATGAAGACGATATCATCGCATGATTGCTCAATCTCTTCGATCAGAATCGAGAGCGGAAGCGAATGTGTGGTGAACATCGACTTGCGCGCGACGTCGGTCTTATCGAGCAGACGGATGGAGCCGACGGGCAGCGCCATATCGGCGGCATCGACCAAAACCAGGCGCGGCGGACGCTCGCGCTTGACCTCGATGATGTCGTCCTCGGGCGTCTGGCCGCCGTCGATGGTGTACCAGCCGGCAAGAGGCGCGTCCTCCATCTTTTTGGAGAGAACGGGGCCGGCGGCATCGTCGGCGCGCAGCACGCTACCCGCCGTGAGCACAATGCCCGCAAAGGGCGCACCGTTCACACGGCCATCGACAACGCGGCCCATTACTGCAACCTCCCCGTCAGATACACGCCCGACACGTCGCGCACGCGCTCAACCAGGTCGCGGAACTTCATCAGAAACGCGACCTGCTGGGCATGCAGGCCAAAGTCGTCGTCGAACACCGAGATACCGGCCTTGGCCGACCCGCGGAAGCCGCGCTCGCTGAGCAGCGTGTCGCACGCCTCGAGCAGGGACGGCACCGCGGCCTTATCGAGCTGGCACTCGCCAAAGGAGCGGATGGCCTCAAACTTTGTCTTGGCCTCCCCCTCCGGCAGTGCATCAACCAGCGAATAGAAGACGTCCACCGGCACGGACAGGCGCGGCTCAAAGCAATCGAGCACGCCGGTGTGGTGGCCCACGGCGAGCGTGTAGTACAGCACGTCGCAGGCCTCCTGGGGAACGTCTTCCTCGGTCTCGACAAACTTACGTGTGAGCTCGTAGAAGACCACCTGGTCGGGCTCGCGGGTCAGGCAGGGGTCGGCGACGCCCTCGGCGGCCTCGTCGCTTGCGCGCGAGGCATCGCCAAAAGAGCCGCCGAGCATGCCGGGGCCCGCAAAGTAACCAGAGCGGTCCGTGAGCTCCATCTAGCGACCTCCAGCCAGCACCAGATCCTGCAGCGCCGAGTAGACCTCGACGCGGCGGGGATCGTCCTGCTTGTCGATGAGCAGCGCCATGGCACCGCGGATATCGCCCTTGGGCGCGCCCTCGAGCGTATCCATAAACTCGTTGGCCAGGTCGCGGCCGTAACGGTAGCCGCTCATGGCGCGAGCCTCGCGCTCAATGGCAACGCGCAGCTTGTACGGCACGCCGGGGTGCAGGATGTCGGCCTGCTCGCCCTCGGCCTCCACCGTGGTCTCGGCATGGAGCTTTTGGTCCAGCAGACCGAGCGCCATGGCAAAACCGTAGATGGTCTGCGCGGGGCTGGGCGGGCAGCCGGGGATATACACGTCGACCGGCAGGATCTTGTCCGTGCCGCCCCACACGCAGTAGTTGTCGTAGAAGATGCCGCCGGTGCAGCCGCACGCGCCATAGGACACCACGATCTTGGGATCGGGTGCGGCCTCAAAGGCGCGCAGGGCCGGCATGCGCATGGCACGCGTCACGGCGCCGGTGTACAGCAGCACATCGGCGTGACGGGGCGAGGGCACGACCTTGATGCCAAAGCGCTCGACGTCGAAGACGGGCGTGATGGAACCGAAGATCTCGATCTCGCAGCCGTTGCAGCCGCCGCAGTCGACACGGTAGACGTACACCGAGCGCTTAATCTTCTTAAGAAGGGTCGCCTTGGCCTTCTCGATGCTCTCGTCGAGCTCGATCTTGGTCGGGCGGTACTGAAGCCGCTCGGGCAAAAGCGTGGGTTCGGCCATGGTTACTCCTCCTTCGTATCAAAATCCATGATGATGCCCTCGACCGGCGCCGGACCGGCGGGAATCTCGGGCGCATCGGGGTTGAGCTCGCGGTCGATATACTCCGGGTTTACGCCGTGGCCGCCCAGATACTCCATGCCGGGGCCCTGGGGCTCACCGGACGCAAGCGTCTCGTTGGCAGCCATGCCGTGCGCGTTGCCGGTCTTTACGGCCGAGGCGGCGCGCAGGGCGTCGAGCTCGCGCTTGCACTCCTGGCACATCCCGACAGTGCGGGCGGCCTGCTCGGCCTCCATGCTACCGGCCGCCTGCAGCAGGCGCTTGGCGTAGTCGATCTCCTTGTGCGGGGCGAACGGCTTGCCGCAGCGCGAGCAGTGCTCGAGCGTATAGACGCTCTTGCTGGTGAGGTCGTCCTTGCTCATGACGGCCAGCTCAAACTCCTCGGTGAGCTTGATGGCCTCCATGGGGCAGGCTTCCTCGCAGCGGCCGCAAAAGATGCAGCGACCGTAGTCGATCGACCAGGTGATGGTATCGGCCGCAAGGTCGGTGTCCATGCGAATGGCATCGGCCGGGCACGCCACGCCGCAGGCACCGCAGGCGATGCAGAGCTCAGCATTATGCTCGGGCTTGCCGCGCATGTCCTTGTTGGTGGGAAACGGCGCAAACGGGTACTTGACCGTCGCGTCGCCGGCCTTGGCGTTAACCTTCCAAAGCTTCAGCATATTAGAGCGCCTCCTCATCGAGCGGAGCGGCCATGGTGCCCTCGCCCGCAAGCGGCGACTTGTCGCGCCAGACGTTCTCGAACTGCTCCTTGTCGAGCACGTGGTCGCGCTTGGCGGCGACATCGGTCACCGTCACGCGGTCGGTGCAGGAGTAGCACGGGTCGAGCGATCCGACGATCAGCGCCGCGTCACCCACGGTGTTGCCGCGGAACATGTAGCGCAGGACCGGCCAGTTGCTGTACGTGGCGGCCTTGGCGCGCCAGCGGTAGCACTTCTGGTTATTGCCGAGCATGGCCCAGTGCACGTCCTCGCCGCGCGGCGCCTCGGTGGCGCCGATGGCGTACTTGTGCGGGGTGTACTCCCAATCCGTGGTGAGGATGGGGCCCGACGGGCAGTTCTCGAGCATGGTCTCGATCATGTCGATCGAATCGTAGACCTCCTGGATGCGAACGGCGGTACGGCCGAAGGCATCGCAGGTGTCGGCCGTGGCGGCGTGCATCTTTTGGACGTCCGGATCGGCGTAGCCGTCGAAGGGATGGTCAAAGCGCACGTCGCGGGCATAGCCCGAGCCACGCATGAGCGGGCCGACCGGCGAGAAGTCACGTGCAATCTTGCGGTCCAGAATGCCGATACCGCTCGTACGCTCGATAAAATTGGGCGTGGAGAGCAGCATGTCGACGAGCTCCTGAACCTCGGAGCGCAACTGGTGGATGGTCGTGAGCGTGGAAAGCTTCTGCTCGGCCAAAATGTCGCGACGCACGCCGCCGATCACGTTGAGGCCGTAGGTCTTGCGGTGACCGGAGAGCTTCTCGGCCAGGTCCATGGACTTCTCGCGGACGCGGAAGAACTGCTGGAAGCCGGAGTCGAAGCCCGTGTAGTGCGATGCCAGGCCAATGTTGAGCAGATGCGAGTGCAGGCGCTCGACCTCGAGCATGATGGCGCGGATGTACTGGGCGCGCGGCGGGACATGAATGCCCTGGGCGCGCTCAACGGCCTCGGCATAGGCCACCGAGTGGGCGCAGCCGCAGATTCCGCAGATGCGGTCGGCGAGGAACGTCACGGCGTCATAGTTCAGGCGCGTCTCGGCGACCTTCTCCATGCCGCGGTGCACGTAGAACAGACGGTAGTCGGCGTCGACGATCGTCTCGCCCTCGACGAACAGGCGGAAGTGGCCGGGCTCGTCGGAGGTGATGTGCAGCGGTCCCATGGGAACGAGCGTGGTCTCCTTGCCCTTGGTGTCGGCCAAGAACTCGTAGTTTTCCATGTCGCTCGCGGGAGCGGGACGGAAGCGGTAGTCCATGGAGTCCTTGCGCAGCGGGTACAGGCCACTGGGCCAGTCATCGGGCAGCACCAGGCGGCGACGATCGGGCAGACCCTCGGGGATCAGGCCGAACATATCGCGCAGCTCGCGCTCGCCCCACACGCAGGCGGGGACGAACGGCGTCACGGACGGGAACGTCATCTTGGCGGGATCGACCTCGGTGCGGACGGTCACCCAGCCGGGGTCCTCCCCCTCCATGGAGATGACGTAGTACACGGCGTAACGGCCGCACAGACTGCGCTCGTCGTTGCCGATAATCACGGGAATCCAGCCGTAGCGCTCGTAATACAGGTAGTGGACGGCCTCGGGCAGCTTGTCCTGCTTGACGGTAATCGTCAGCTGGTCCTCGCACTGCCACTCGACCTTCTCGATGCAGCCCGGAACGGCGCGGCGCAGGGCCTCGACATGGCTCTCGCAGCGACGGGCATACACCTTGTTCTCAGTTTCAATCATTCGTTACTCCACCTCGCTCTGAGCGGTCTCGGTACCGAACACAGCGCGGTACATCGGCGTCGCGTGAAGTTCCTCGGTGCTCTGCTCGAGTACGATGCCGGTCGCGGTCTCCACACCGTGCACGAGGGGCAGCGGGGTGGCGATGCCAAACCACAAGATCATGACAGCCAGGATGATTTCGGGGATAAGCATGAGCGCCGGGGCCTCATGCTTGCCCATGCCCTGGGGCGCATGGCCGAACACCGACTTGAGTGCGATGCGGGTGAGCGCGGAGATGGCCACGGTAAGACCGAGGGCGACCACGACGACCAGCCACATGGGACCGGCGGTAACACCGGCGACAAAAGTCAGGAACTCGGAGATAAACATGCCAAAGGGCGGGAAGGCACCAAGACCGAGCAGCGCCAGGACGGCGAGCGCGGCGGTTGCGGGGGCAACCTCGACGACGCCCTGGATCTTGGCCAGGCTACGCGTGCCAAAGGCGTGCTGGATGTTGCCGGACACGCAGAAGGCAAGCGTCTTGGTAAAGCCGTGGAACACGCAGTGCAGCAGGGCCGCGGCGATACCCAGCGGGCCACCGATACCCAGGCACAGGGCGATAACGCCCACGTTCTCCACAGACGAGTACGCAAAGCGGCGCTTGAGGTCGTCCTGGCGAAACATCGAAAGTGCCGCCACCAAAATGGACAGCGTGCCGACGATCAGCAGCAAAAGTTGCGGATACTCGGCGCCCACGGCCTGGATAGTAAAGCCGTAGAAGCGCATGATCACGAGCATGGCGCACTTAAGCAGCACGCCCGAGAGCAGGGCCGAGACAGGGCTCGGGGCCTGGGAGTGGGCGTCGGGCAGCCAGGTGTGCATGGGGAACAGGCCGGCCTTGGTGCCAAAGCCGATCACGATAAACGCGAAGGCGAGGCGCATGAGCGTCGGGTCGAACTGGTCGGCATAGGGCAGAACAGACGAAAGAAAAGCGGCCTCGTGGGCATTGGGAATCACGTCGGCGGCGTTGGCGTAGATCAGCAGCGTGCCAAAGAGGCCAAAGGCCACGCCGGCGGTGCAGACCATCGCGTACTTCCAAGAGGCCTCGAGGGCCGTCTTGTTCTTGTAGATACCCACGAGGAACACGGTGGACAGCGTAGTTGCCTCCACGGCGGCCCAGGTGAGGATCATGTTGTTGGACAGGCATGCGAGCAGCATGGTGAACACAAACAGGCTAAACAGCGCGTAGTACTGCTTAGCGCGCTCGGCGGGCATGGCGCCCTCCTCGATGTCGGCCTTGACGTAGGGCAGCGAGAACAGCCCCGTGAGAAAACCGATAAAGCCGATGAGCAGCACAAAGATGGAGCCCAGCGAATCGAGGTGGAACCACAGGCCAAGGGCGTTGGCGGCGTTGCCGCTCACGAGGACGTCGCCGGCGGTCATAAGCGACAGCACCAGGACGGCCGCGACCGAGACCAGGTTGAGTCCCGCAAACACGCTATAGGACGTGTTCTTGGGCAAAAACGCCATGACGAGCGAGAAC
>CABVBR010000120.1 GCA_902496645.1 uncultured Collinsella sp. | reverse complement strand
GCGTACCGTAGTGCGCGAGAGACCATAGCGCTCCGATAGTTCGCGCTCGGAAGGAATCATGTCACCGGCGCGATATTCATGGTCGATCTTTTCGGTCAGAATATCGACCAGCTGATCGTACAGCGGTTGCTTACGCGCTCCGATCGCCATCCTATCCTCCCATTTTCTCAAACTCGGCTACTACCTTGGGTGTTTAGCATTATCTGTCTGCCACACCCGAATCAACAAGAAAACAAAAGCCGCGCGCTCTTTCGAGCACGCGGCTTTTAACATACACATGGCTTAAGGGGTCGGGGTGTGAGCCGCGTAGGGACACACCCCTCAAGCTAGAGCCTTACCAGATGCTCGGCCAGAGACCAAGCGGGCCAGCGCCCAGGATGCCCAGGACAAAGAGCAGGAGAATGCCCTTGGTCGGGGTCCAGCTGTGCTTAGCGAACATGTAGTAAAGCAGCAGCGTAAGCATAAGCGGGACGAGCTTCGGGACGATGGTGTTGAGGGTGTCGGCAACAGAGAAGTTGACCGGATCCTCGGTAACGGTGCCGTAGGTGACGGACTCCATGCCGTTGCCCAGGTCGACGACGCCGCACTCGACAGCGTTGCCGTCAGCATCGGAAGCGGTGAGGGCGTTGCCGTCCTCATCGGTCATGGCGATGGTGCCGGCCTCGGCGGTCTCGGTGTCGATGCCCTCCATACCGGTGAAGTTCTCGGCCTCCTTCTCGGAGACGATCACGGTAGTGGCGGACAGGCCACGAGTGGTGCCGTTGGGGATCTGGAGGTTGATCTGGGTGCCACCCATGGTGACGACCAGGCAACCGACGACGAAGACGCCCATAATGGAAGCGGCACGCGTGAAGGCCTGCATGTTGGCGGTCAGAGCGTCAATAGCGCTGGTGCCAAGCTTGTAGGACCAGTTCATGAGCCAGAAACGCAGGGCGAACTGGACGGCGTTGAAGATCACCAGGAAGATGATCGGCGCAGCGGCGTTGCCGTTGATGGCCATGTTGGAGGTGATGCCGGCCGTGATAGGCACGAGCGTCAGCCAGAACAGGGCGTCACCGATACCACCGAGCGGGCCCATTGCGGCGACGCGGACGGCGCGGATCGTGGGGATGTCAACCTTGTTCTGCTCGAGCGAAAGCACGATGCCCATAACGAAGGTGACGAGGAACGGGTGGGTGTTGAAGAACTCCAGGTTGTGGCTCATGGAAGCCGCGAGGTCGTTCTTGTTGGTGTGGATCTTCTCCAGACCGGGGATGATGGAGTAGAGCCAGCCAGCGGCCTGCATACGCTCGTAGTTGAACGATGCCTGCAGGAAGCAGGAGCGCCAAGCCATCTTGTTGAGGGTCTTCTGGTCGAGCTGCGGAGCAGGAGTGAGATCCTCGTAGTGCTCCGGGATCACATACTCATTAGATGCCATCTTCGAAGTCACCTCCGTCAGAAACAGCTGCACCCTTCAGCTCGGTCTGCTGCTGGAAGTCCCAGAAGGCGATGCCGAAGCCGATGAGAGCGAGGATGAGCAGAGCAGGGGTTGCCAGAGAATCGTTGGCAACGGTGATGAGCGCGAGGCCGAAGCCCATGAGGAAGAAGCCCCACATATCGCGGTTCATCATAACCTTGAGCAGGACGGCGAAGCCGACGAAGCGCATCATGCCGCCTGCAGCGGAGAGACCGGTCTGCAGCCAGGTCGGGATGGCGGAAGCGATGGTCTGACCGATGGTGGCGCCAGCGATGAAGAACAGGGTGACGACGACAGCGAAGATCAGGCCGAGCAGAGCCATGGCGAAGTAGTTCAGACGCTCGATACCCTTGGTGTCAGCGTTGTGAGCCATGTTGTCCGCGGAGGACATGAGCGGCGACATAAGGGTGAAGACGAGGGTAACGCCGAGCTGACCAAGCAGAGCGAACGGGATGGCAAGGCCGACAGCCGCGTTGGGCTCGAGGCCCGTGGCGATTGCGAGAATGGCTGCCATGATGCCGCCGATAACGGCGTTAGGCGGCTGAGCGCCTCCGATCGGCATGTTGCCGATCGTCATGAGCTGATAGGTACCACCCACGAGAAGACCGGTGTTGAGGTCGCCAAGGATAAGACCGATGACGGCGCCGGTGACGATGGGCTGATAGAGAGACTCGAGGAAGTTGAACTGGTCGATTGCCGCGATGAACGTGACGACGAAGACCAGAGCGACCTGGATGATCGAGTATTCCATCTTGCTCCTCCTTTCAAAATGTATGTACGCACTTGAATTCACGTACAGAATGTCAGGGTTTCACTCCTGACAACGTGGATCACGAGGATTACGAGAAGAGCTTGCTCGTATCCTCAACAGGCGTGCTCGGAACGCGCCTGATCTCCAACTCCACCCCCAATTCCTGCAGCTCTTTAAACGCAGCGACATCCTCGTCGTTAACTGCGACGGAGGTGGCGACTTGGCGCTTTCCTTCCGACATGTGCATGTTGCCGATGTTTACCTTCTTTATAGGCACACCGCCCTTGACGAGCGTAAGCACGTCTTCCGGTGTTTCGGCCACGATGAAGATCTTCTGGCGCGGGCTCGCCTTGCCAATGACGTCGATGGTCTTCTGCAGGGAGAAGAAACGCGTAGCGACGCCGGTGGGAGCGGCCATCTTCATGAGGTTCTGGCGCATGGTGTTGGTCGACACGTCATCGTTGGCGACGAGGATGAGGTTGGAGCCCAGGGTGGAGTTCCACTGGGTTGCAACCTGACCATGAACCAGTCGGTTATCGATGCGGGTAAGAAGAATGTTGGGTTCTGCCATGTTAATCAGCTTCCTTTCGTTGATTGCTGACGACAGTTACTTGATCTCCTGAATCGCGTAACGCGAAACATCTACGACGGCACCGGATCGGACTTTGATTTGGACCTTATCGCCTTCGATGCCCTTGACGGTTCCGTAGATACCGCCGGCGAAAAGGACCTCCTGACCCGGCTTGAGCTCGGTGTGCAGCTCTTTGAAGTACTTCTGCTTCTTCTTCATGTTGATCTGAGACCAGATGGTGTAAATCACACCCATGATGACGAGCAGACCCAAAAGAGCGACCGAGGAGCTCAGTACGCTGGCTCCGAAATCGGCCATTAGATGCCGTCCTCGTCGCCGAAGATATCCTCTTCCTCGGCACCAGCGACAGAGGCGACCGTCTGGGCGGTGATGCCCGTCTGGCCAACGGTCACGGCCTGCTCGCCAAGCTCGGCGAGCGTGGCATTGCCGCGGAGGAACAGGAGCTCAATAACCATGGGGAGGTTGGTGCCGGTCAGAATCTCGACGTTGTCGACATCCTGGGCGATCATCATCGACTGATTGAAGGGGGTACCGCCAAGCAGGTCGGTAAAGACGAGCACGCCATCGCACTCCTCGCGCATAGCGGTAATGGCAGCGCGGAGATCCTCACCGTAGGAGGCAGCCTGGTCGCCCTCGAAAGGAACGACGGTAAAAGCGGGCTGGTCGCCAGCGACCATAGCGATAGCGCTTGCAAGGCCGGGTGCGAACTGTCCATGACCGGTAAGAATAAAGCCAACCATTCAAATTTCCCTTCCGAAGGTGTGTACGATCTGAGTTCGATGGTTTTCGGAAGCCAGCGGGCGGGTGCCCTTAAAGCTTCTTTGAAAGCGTTCTTTGAAGACCAGTGGTCTCTCAACTGGTAGTAACCACGTGACGTGTTGTTGTCACTATATCATCACAGAAGAGGTCGCTTTCGTTGATTCATACAGTAAAACGTTTTTGCACCGCTCACGGCAAAAAATCGACCGTTTACCGCTCGTTAACACTTCTACCTGCGGTTTTGAAACCGTTTCGAAATGATTGGGCGAAAGATCGGAACTTTCTTTGCGTCTAAACAACGCAGGGCGGCTAAAAATAGCGTGTAGAAAAATTGCAGGTCATTATGAAGATTTGTGAATTGGTCTTTTTGACTTAATACCAGTTAGAACCAGTTTTGAAATTATCGGTGAACGGTAGTTTTCGACCGTTCACCGGTCATTTGCAATCGTTTACAGCCGTTTTCCCAGATGAATTAGGGAGACGCAATGGAGTGCTTGCACGATCACGGGAAGTTTTGATACTCGTCTCCATCCACCGCGCGCCAAACTTCGGCACCCAAAATGAGCTAATAGCCCTCGCCAATCGTCTTACAATCATTACTTACTCAGTATCCGTAATTATTTATCGTTTATCGTTAATTCTGATATGATACAAGTATCATCCAAAACGCCGATTGGAGGGGTTATGGTCCATCGAAACACATCTATATCGAATGAAACCATCAGCCGCGAACAGATGATAGCCAAACTGAGGAAGCTCGCTCGCATCTGCAAATGGGCCACGATCTGCACTACCACCGCGCTCGCTCTGGGACTCCTCGCAGTCATTGCGATTGACCTTCTACTCATATTGCCTAGCCTCTCCCAAGGGTCGTGTCTCCAATCCGTAGAACTTCAAGGCGGCGAAGGGCCGTGCCTTGCTATCGTCGGTACCGATGCGCAGACCCCACTTATGCTCGTCGCACACGATGGTCACACTGCCATAGGGAGCCTCTTGATGACATGCCTCGCACTCACCATCGCGATAAGCGTGCGCAGGCTTTTCTTCAACATTGAAAAGGAAGGCAGGCCCTTTGACCTTGAATGTAACCACACACTTCGTCGAGTAGGACATTTATTCCTTATCGGCGGCGTTGCCGTGAGGCTTCTTGGTGCCGTAATCACGGGAATGATACTCTCAGGATTTGGCGGCAGCTTTACGGATGCGTTCGCCGGCCAGCTATTCGAGCCCTCCATGCTCTTTGCAGGCCTGATAATTTGCCTGATTGACAGTATCTTCCGCTACGGGTATTTCCTGCAAAAACAAGATGACGAGTTGCTCTAGGGGGAATCCATGATTATTCTGCGGCTTGACCGCATGCTCGCCGAACGCAAGATCTCATCCAAAGAGCTTGCGGAACGTGTGGGCATCTCCCAGGTCAATATGTCACGCATTAAGACGGGCAAGGTTTCTGCCATACGTTTTTCAACTCTTGACGCGATATGCCGGGCACTCGACTGCCAACCGGGCGATGTACTGGAATATATATCCGACGATGAAGCCGATAGCCTTTTTGGACTTAAGGATGAATAGCCATAATTAAGCCGCCAATCACGCCCTCAACGCAAAAAGCCCGCTAGAACGTTGCCGTTCTAGCGGGCTTAATCAGGTAGATCGGTTAACGCGCAGTAGTGCAGGCAAACCTTACGCAAACAGGCCGTAGATGCTGATGTTGGCCTTGGCGTACAGGCCGTTGGCGTACTCGGTCCACTTGGAGCTGGCGCTCGAGGCCTGGGACGAATACTGCTGATAGGCGGTGTAGTAGGCGGTCATGGCCTGCTTGTAGGTGGCGCTATCGGCGGTAAAGGCATCGTCGGCGAAGGCTTTGGCGTAGGTGCTGCCCTCGTCCTTCCAAGTGCCCTTAGAGCTATCCCACTCATCGCCGGCAAGGTTAATGATGTAGTCGGCGTAATCCTTGCTCGCGGTCTCCTCGTTGCCGTCGGCAGGCTCAGTCGGAGCGGTCGGCATACTTGCGGAGGTGTCGCCCACCTTCTTCTTGTAGAGCTTCTGCAGCGTCGCGGACTGGCGGACGATCTGCTTGGCCTGGTCCTTGGACACGCCATACTGCGTGGCCATGGTCTTGTAGTCGGAGGTGCCGATGGAATCCTCGGCGTACTGCTTCATCTCCTTGGAGGAGACGGTAATGCCCTCGTCCTCGGCAGCGTCGAGCAGAATCTGGTTGCGCACGTAGGACAGGATAACGTCGGCAGACGGGGCGGCGTAGCTGCCGTCGTCGTCCTTGACGGTATCGAGGCTGTACTGGCTCTCGATGGCCTCGCGCGCAGTGATATCGCTCTTCTTGCCGTTGTAGCTGTAGCTTGCCACGGTCGAATCGAGCTGGTCCTCGGTGAGGGTCGCCGAGCCAACGCCCTTGCCGCCAAAGCCACCGTTGCCGATAAAGAAGCCCACCACGGCAGCGATCATGACGGCGACCACGAAGACGGCGATCATCGTCTTCTTGTGCTTGGAAGCGTGGTCGTCCTCGTCGGTATCAGCGGCGTCGTCCTCGTCCTGTGTCTCGGGCATGAGGTTCTCATCCGCAGCGTCCGCGGCGATCTGAGCCTCCAGGCGGGCGTCCTCTTCCTCGGCGGTCGTGCCGGCGGCAATATGCTCTGCAGACGTACCGGCGACCAAGTCGATCTTCTCTTCCTCGTCACCGTCGGGGCCTTCGCCGCGCTCGATGATCTGG
>CABVBR010000119.1 GCA_902496645.1 uncultured Collinsella sp. | reverse complement strand
TCCCTTTGAGCTTTCGGGCGGTCAGCAACGGCGTGTGGCATTCGCCGGCGTGCTCGCCATGGAGCCCGAAGTC
Source organism: uncultured Collinsella sp. (assembly GCA_902496645.1). Lineage (GTDB taxonomy): Bacteria > Actinomycetota > Coriobacteriia > Coriobacteriales > Coriobacteriaceae > Collinsella. Next base: position 6,536 of record CABVBR010000119.1, on the reverse strand, counting down.
CTGGTGCTCGATGAGCCCATGGCGGGGCTCGATCCGGCTGCGCGCAGGGATTTCCTTGAGCTTATCGATCGACTTCACCGCGATGGCCTGACCGTTGTCATGGTTTCGCATAGTATGGATGACCTGGCCAATTGCTGCGACCGTATCGTCGTAATGAACGAAGGTGCGGTGTTTGCCGAGGGAACCCCCGTGCAGGTGTTTGCGCATGCCGATGAGCTTAAGTCGATCGGCTTGGGCGTTCCCGCCGCCCAGCGTATGGCGCTGGCGCTTACGGAGGCGGGCGTGCCGCTGCGCTTTGACGGCCTCTATACGGTTGAGTCGCTGGCAGACGAGTTGGTGGACCTGCTGATCGGTCGCTCAGACGGTCCTTCTAACGTCGCGGACATTGCTAAATCCAAGACGGTCGCGCGAGAGGAGGGCTGCTAATGGAGGCGTTTTCGTTTGGCAGCTACTATCCCAGCGATAGTGCAATCCACCGTCTGGACCCGCGAACTAAGTTGCTCTTGGGCTTTGTGTTTCTGATCACGACGCTCACGGTCAGTAGCTTCCGCGGACTGGTCCCGGTCGCAATCTTCGTTGTCCTGATCTATACCGTGTCTCGGGTGCCGGCTCGTCGCGTCCTGTCATCGATGGCGCCGCTGCTGGCGATCGTCGCGGTGGTCGCGGTGCTCAACCTGTTTTCCGACCAGAGCGGGCGCATCCTGTGGCAGCTCGGCTTTTTGCAGATAAGCGAGGGCTCGCTGCATTCCGCTGCCTTTATGGCGTGCCGCCTGACCTTGATGATGGCCGGTATGAGCGCCATTACGCTCACCACACCGACGCTCGACCTCACCGCGGGCTTTGAGCGCCTGCTTGCGCCGTTTGCGCGTGTGGGACTTCCTGCGCACGAGCTCGGCATGATTATGGGTATCGCGCTGCGCTTTATGCCGCAGTTTGCCACCGAGATGAAGCAGACGGCCGATGCGCAGGCGAGCCGCGGTGCGCGCGTGACGGGAGGCCCGCTCGGCGGCGTGCGTATGCTCGGCAGCGTGGCGATTCCGCTGTTCACGGGCGTGTTTCGTCATGCCGAAACGCTGTCTGCCGCCATGGATGCCCGTTGCTATCATGGCGAGCAGGGCCGCACGCGTCTGCATGCGCTTGCATTTGGCCGCGGCGATGCGTTGGCGGCGGTGGTGACGGCGTTGCTGCTCATCTGCGTCATCGTCATCAATCTTCAACTTGTTTAGGCGCGTTTGAGCGCAGGAAAGGGGTCCCTATGGCCGACAACGACCGCACGGCGCAGCTCGAGCGCGCCTGTTCGTATCTTAGGCGTATTCCGGCGTGGTATCTCGCCACGATCGACGTGACGGACGGACATCAGCCGCGCGTGAGGCCGTTCTCGTTTGCCATGGTCGATGATGGCAAACTGTGGTTTTGCACCTCGCGCGATAAGGACGTGTGGGCCGAGCTTAGCGCGAACCCCAAGTTTGAGGTTTCGGGTTGGAAACCGGGGGAGTGTTGGATTGTGCTGACTGGCGAGGCCGCGCTCGAGGACGACGCGGTCGTGAGCGACCGGGTGCGCCAAGCCGGCTTTAAGCACATGGTGGGCATCGGCGAGCAACACGATAGTGCCAACGACGGTCGCCTTGCGTTTTTCTCGGTGCGCAATATCGCCGCCCGCTTCTGTGATATCGACGGCGGCGAGGAGCGCCTGGAGCTTTAACCCTAGGGTAGCTAAAGCAGCCCCGACCCAAAAAGACTAGTGCCAGGAGGACACATGGACGGATTGAATACGGTGTTGGAGTATCTGACGTCGGTGCCGGCGTGGTATCTGGCGACAAGCGTGGATGGGCAGCCGCATGTGCGTCCGTTTTCGTTTGCGCAGATCCAGGATGGCAAGCTGTGGTTTGTGACAGCGCGCACCAAAGATGTGTGGCAGGAGCTGTTGCAAAATCAACGCTTTGAGGCCACGAGTTGGTGGCCGGGCCATGGCTGGCTCATCTTGCGCGGGCGTGCGGGTCTGGATGACCAAGCCGCTCCCGATATGCGCGAGGCAGGCTGGAAGCACCTGGAGCGCCTAGGCGAGCGCTACGAGGGCGCAGACGATCCCATGCTCGTCTTCTTTAGCGTGGAGGAACCCGAGGCCTTTATCTGCAACCATGACGAATGGGTGCCGGTCGAGCTCTAAACGAGTCTCTCAGCAAGCTTCGACAATTCAAATTCTCGCATGTAGCGGGCCCCACATTGCAACGTCACCGTAAGGTGCACTGGGCAATATGGGGCCCGTATTCATTTGTCAATTCCTTCGAGCGAATGTGTCGGGACTGTTTCAATGCATGAATATGTAAAAGATTTGCGTATATATGCATCTTTTGGTGCTAAAGTTTCAACCCACTTCATAACGACGGCTGCGGGATGCGCATTGGTGCATAACTGCAGACAAGGAGTCCGATATGTCTTTAAAGGTTGGAATCGTCGGTGCGGCTGGATATGCCGGCGCCGAGCTCATTCGCCTCGTCCTCGGTCATCCCGAGTTTGAACTTGCTGCCATTACGTCCAACGCCGATGCCGGCCAGCCGCTGTCCGCGGTGTACCCGAGTTTCGCCGGCGTAAGCGATCTTGTCTTCACGACGCATGACGACCCCGAGCTCAAGAACTGCGACGCCGTCTTTTTGGCCGTGCCGCACACGGCTGCCATGGCACAGGTGCCCGCCCTGCTTGCCGCGGGAGTCTCCTGCATTGACCTCTCGGCCGACTATCGCCTGAGCGATCCGGCCACCTTTGCGGCCTGGTATGCCGCCGAGCACACGAGCCCCGAGCTACTCAAGAGCCGCGCCTTTGGTCTGCCCGAGCTGTTTTGTCAGGATTTGGAGACCGCTGCATCCGACCGCGCCGACGGCAAGCCCGTACTGGTCGCCTGCGCCGGTTGCTATCCCACCGCAACGAGCCTTGCCGCCGCTCCTGCCGTGCGCGCCGGCTGGGTTGCCCAGAGCGGCCCCGTGATCGTTGACGCTATCAGCGGTGTAACGGGTGCCGGTAAGTCCTGCAACGCCCGTACGCATTTTTGCAGCGCGGACGAAAACCTGGAGGCCTATGGCGTGGGCAAGCATCGCCATACGCCCGAAATCGAGCAAATTCTGGGCCTGACCGACCGCGTCGTCTTTACTCCGCACTTAGCACCGCTCAAACGCGGCCTGCTTTCCACGGTGACGATACCGCTCGCGCCGCAGGCTCTCGACACGCTGACCCTTGAGGACGTCGTCGACCATTACAAGAAGTTCTACGCCGGTCGCACCTTTGTGCGCGTGCTCGATGCCGGCCAGCAGCCCAAGACGGCTTCGGTCGTCGGTACCAACGCTGCCCAGATCGGTCTTGCGCTCAACAAGCGCGCGGGCGTGCTGGTGGCGATGGGCGCTATCGACAATTTGTGCAAGGGTGCCGCGGGCCAGGCGGTCCAGTGTGCCAACATCGTCTTTGGTTTTGACGAGCGACGAGGCTTGCCCACAGTGGCGTGCCCGGTGTAGCACATTCGATTGTTAACGATTTGGTAGTCGGGTATCGAGTTGGGCGCCGCTTTCAAGCTGGTCTAGTAGTTGCGACCGGTATGGCGTGCCAGCCGATGCCCGCTTTTTTATTTGATATAAGGAGTCGTAGGGACGATGAATACCGACCTGATTGATATCAAGATTCGCGCCGTCGAGGGTGGCGTTACGGCAGCGGCCGGCTTTAAGGCCGCAGGCATCCATGCGGGATTCCGGAAGAATCCCGAGTGCTTGGACTATGCGCTTGTCGTGCCCGATAAGCCCTGTCCCGGCGCCGGCGTGTTTACGACCAACCGCTTTTGCGCGGCGCCCGTGCAGGTGAGTCGTGCCAACCTGGGCGGTGCGGACAAGGGCTATGGCATCATCGCCGGTGTTTCAATCAACTCCGGCAACGCGAACGCCGCCACGGGCGAGACCGGCCTTGCCTGCGCGCGCGAGACCTGCAACATCGCCTCGCAGGTCATCGGCTGCGAGCCCCAGCAGATTTTGGTCGCCTCCACGGGCGTAATTGGTCAGATTCTGCCGATCGACACGTTTGAGACTGCCGTTCCTGCCGCCTACGAGGCGCTTTCCGCCCACGGTGGCGCCGATGCCGCCCGCGCTATCATGACGACCGACACGCACTCCAAGGAGTATGCTGTGTGTTACCGCAGCGAGGCCGCGGGGCACGCAGGTAATGCCTATACGGTGGGCGGTATGTGTAAAGGCTCGGGCATGATCATGCCCAACATGGCCACCATGATCGCAGTCATCACTACCGATGCCCCCGTCGAGCCGGCGGCGCTTCACGCCCTGTTACTCTCCACCGTCAAGCAGACCTTCAACAAGGTAACGGTCGACTCCGATACTTCGACCAACGACACCTGCATCATGCTCGCTTCCGGCGCTGCCGCAAATGCCGAGCCTATTGTCGAGGGCTCCGATGCCTTTGACGAGTTGGCCTTTGCCGTGCATGAGGTGTGCGAGAGCCTGGCGCGCAACATCGCCGCAGATGGCGAGGGCGCATCCAAGCTCGTGACGGTTAATGTCACCGGCGCCGCGAACGACGAGGAGGCCGATATCGCCGCCCGTGCTGTTGCCAACTCGCCGCTCGTCAAGACCTGCATTGCCGGCCACGACTGCAACTGGGGCCGCGTTGCCATGGCGCTCGGCAAGTGCGGCGTGAAGTTTAACCAGGAAGACGTTTCCATCGACATGATGGGCATGCCTGTCTGTCGCGACGGTCTGACTGTTCCCTTTGACGAGGACGAGGCTCTGCGACGTTTTGAGGCGTCCGAGATCGTGATCTCGGCCGACCTAGGTGCAGGCGACGCGGCAACGACTGTGTGGACCTGCGACCTCACGCACGAGTACATCTCGATCAACGGCGACTACCGTTCCTAAACTCCCGATGTGCCGCGCGCCCCGCTGCAATCGCGGGCAACGAGGTGCGGCGCGATAGCTACACGAAAGACGAGGCAGACTATGAAATTCGCACGCGATTGTCGCTCGAGTGAATCCAACGAAGCAACCGCGCAGCTGCTGTTTGAGGCGCTGCCGTGGATTAAGAACCTGACCGGTAAGACGGTCGTTATCAAGTACGGCGGTGCCGCCATGGTCGACGAGCAGCTGCGTCGTGACGTGATGAGCGATATCGTCCTGCTCAAGATTATCGGCATGCGCCCTGTTATCGTGCACGGTGGCGGCAAGGCCATCAACGAGGCGCTCAGCCACTACGACATCCCCGTCGAGTTTAAGAACGGCCAGCGCGTGACTACGCCTGCCACCATGGATATCGTGCGCGAGGTACTGGGCGGCAAGGTCAATCAGGAGCTGGTCGCGGCGCTCAACCACCACGGCAACCTGGCCGTGGGCGTGTCTGGCAGCGACGCCGGTACCCTTATCGCCGAGCCACTCGACCCAGAGCTCGGCCGCGTAGGCAAGGTCACGCACGTCAACACCGACTATATCGAGCGTTTGCTCGACAGCGAGTACATTCCCGTTATCGCCACGGTCGCGGCGGGGGAGGACGGTGGCTTCTTCAACATCAACGCCGATACCGCCGCCGGCGCCGTTGCGGCGGCGCTTCATGCGCACAAGGCGATCTTCTTGACCGATGTCGACGGTCTGTACAAGGACTTTAGCGACAAGGATTCGCTTATCTCCAACCTGACGCTCGACGAGGTCAACGAGATGCTCTACGGCGGCGAAGTCGACAAGGGCATGATTCCCAAGCTGCGCGCCGCCGTCGATGCGCTTACCGCTGGCGTGTTCCGAGCCCACATCATCAACGGCACGACGCCGCACTCGCTGCTGCTGGAGCTGCTGACCGATGCTGGCGTCGGTACCGTGATCCACTCCACCGAGACGGCCTACGAGTTCGATACGCATCCGCACCCGCTTTCGACGTTTGCAGCGCGCCTGACCGAGAACTTCGACGAGGTCGAGAAGCTCCAGACGGTCTAGCTGACCCGCGGTCGTCGCGTCCCTGCACCCATAGCCCTGCGCCGTACGGCGCCAAACGAAAGGCACCCCATGTCACTTGCAACTCAACAATCGCTCGAATCCCATTACGTTATGCATACCTTTGGTCGCTCTCCGGTAGAGTTTGTCGAGGGCCGCGGCATGAAGCTCACCGGCGATGACGGCCGTGAGTATCTTGACTTTCTTGCTGGAATCGGTGTGTGCAGCCTTGGCCACGGTAACGCTGCAGTGCTCTCGGCGCTCGAGGTGCAGACCAAAAAGCTTCTGCATGTGTCTAACTACTTCTACATCGAGCAGCGTGGACAGGTCGCGGCGCTGCTGTCCAAGCTTGCCAACGACGACGTAGATGGTGCGTGCGTTCTGGCCGATGCCATTGCCGCCGGCGATGAGACCACGGCAGCTGCGCTCGGCGCTCCGACGGCGGGCGAGCAGGTATGGGAGACGTTCTTTGCCAACTCCGGCGCCGAAGCCAACGAGGGCTCGATGAAGCTCGCGCGTCTGTACGCCAAGCGTGCTGGTAACGGCGGCAACACCATCGTATGCATGCGTGGC
>CABVBR010000118.1 GCA_902496645.1 uncultured Collinsella sp. | reverse complement strand
TTGCCAAGTCCGGCAACCATGCGAATCTTAAGCGGCTGTGCAGCTGCCATATTTATCCTTCCGTTAAACAAATAGTTCAATCAACGACAAAGGCTACCACGCCCGCCGAAGGCGAGACTTTGTTTCAGCGAAATCCCACCAGACAAAAGCACGGCCGCGACAGAGCGAGCCGTCGGAATAGAAGAAACCCCCGCGCGACCTTTGTGAAGCAAGGGGGAGCGCGGGGGCTTCTTCTGTTCCGACGGCGAAGCGCCGGGTTGCAAGGACGATGCGACTACAGCGCGAAGTCGCCGCCGACGAGCGTGGAGACGGGCTCCTCGTGGTAAACGGCGGAGATGGCCTGAGCGAACTCCTCGGCGACCGAGATGGTCTTGATCTTGCCGCCGACCTCGACGGGAATGGCGTCGGTGACGACGCACTCGACGATGGGGGCGTCGTTCAGGCGCTCGATGGCCGGACCGGAGAAGATGCCGTGGGTGGCGCAGACGTAGATGTCGCCGGCGCCCATAGCCTTGAGCTCCTTGACGTTGGCGCACAGGGTGCCAGCGGTGTCGATCATGTCGTCATTGATGACGCAGGTCTTGCCCTTGATGTCACCGATGATGCCCATGACCTCGGCGGCGTTGTGGCGCGGACGGCCCTTGTGGGCGATGGCCAGGTCGCAGCCGAGCATGTCGGACAGCTTCTTGGCGGCCTTGGCACGACCCACGTCGGGGGAGACGACAACCAGGTTGTCGGTGTCGAAGTTCATGGCGTTGTAGTACTGGCCAAACAGCGGCAGTGCGGACAGGTGGTTGACCGGGATATCAAAGAAGCCCTGGATCTGACCCTGGTGCAGGTCGAGGGTGATGATGCGGTCGACGCCGGCGCGCTCGAGCAGGTTGGCGACGAGGCGGGCGGTGATGGGCTCGCGCGGGCCGGCCTTGCGGTCCTGGCGGGCATAGCCGTAGTGGGTGATAACGGCGGTGATGGAGCGGGCGGATGCACGCTTGGCAGCGTCGGTGGCGATGAGCAGCTCCATGAGCATGTCGTTGACGTTGCCGCCGGCCACGGACTGAATCAGGAAGACGTCGGCGCCGCGGACAGTCTCGTCGTAGCGGGCGTAAATCTCACCATTGGCGAACTGCTTTAGCGTAAGGCCCGAAAGCTCGACCCCAAGGTACTCAGCGATCTTCTGAGCGAGGGGACGGTTGGAGGAACCGGAATACACGCGGATGGACTTGCGCATATTCTCCGACTTCTCGGGATCATTAATCGGCATTACCCTTCTCCTTTATATCGAATGCCATATAGATGCCTTGTTGCATTGTAACCGCGCGGCGGGGTTTATCGGGTCCTGATAACGTCTTTACCGTCAACGGACACGAACCGACCACTCATCCGGTCGCGCAGGTCACGATAGAAAAAAGGAGCCGTCCCCATGGAACAGCTCCTTTTGTGCTTGATAAAACGTTATACCTCGTCGTCCTCGTGCAGACGGCGGCGATAATCGGCGGCCCAGCCCTCAATATTTACCTGGCGGGCGCGGCCCAGACCGAGTGCGTCGGCCGGGACCGGCTCGGTGATGACGGAGCCGGCGGCCACGAGTGCACCGTCGCCAATCTGGGCGGGCGCGACCATCATGGTGTCGGAACCGATGAAGGCATCCTTGCCGATGACGGTCTTGTGCTTGTGGACGCCGTCGTAGTTGCAGGTGATGGAGCCCGCGCCCACGTTGACGCCGGAGCCCATGGTGGTGTCGCCGATGTAGGACAGGTGCGGAACTTTGGAGCCCTCGCCGATCGTGGACTTCTTGATCTCCACGTGCGTGCCGGCCTTGGATCCGTCGAGCATGTGGGTGCCCGGGCGCAGGTAGGCGCGCGGGCCGCAGTCGACGCCGTTCTCGATGACGGCCTCGATGGCGATGGTTTCATCGATGATGCATCCGCTGCCGACGGTGGTGTCGGTGAGGCGGCTGTTGGGGCCGAGCTGGCACTCTTCGCCCACGGTGACGTGACCGATCAGATGCGTCTGCGGCCACACGACGGTGTCGCGGCCGATGGTGGCGTCGGGGCCGATCCAAGCCTGCGTGGGGTCGATGAACGTGACGCCCTCGGCCATCCAGTGCTCGTTGATGCGGTCGCGCGCGATGGCGGTGAGCTGTGCGAGCTGGATGCGGCTGTTGACGCCCAGACCGTCGCGGTAGTCGTCGCAGTGGAAGATGGAGACTGCCTGGCCGTGACCCTTGAGGATTTCGAGCATGTCGGGCAGGTAGTACTCGGACTGCGCGTTGTCGTTGCCGATCTCGTTAATGTGGGCGGCGAGCTGCGCGCCGTCGAAGGCGTAGCAGCCGGCGTTGCACTCGAGTAGCTCGGCGGCCTGCTCGGGCGTGCAGTCCTTCTGCTCGATGATGCGCTCGATCTGACCATCGGCGCCCAGTTTGATGCGGCCGTAGCCAAAAGGATCGGGCGGGGTCATGGTCATGACGGTGCAGGCGAGCTCGCCGGTGGCGACGGTCTGTGCGAACTTGGCGACGGTGTCGGCGGTGATGAGCGGCAGGTCGCCGTTGAGCACGACGACGGGGCCTTGCGTGATGCCGCAGGCCTCGAGCGCGACCTTGACGGCGTGGCCGGTGCCCAGGCGCTCGGTCTGCTCGACGCACTCGACCTTGGTGGCGCTGTTGGCGTAGGCGCCATCGATGAGGGCACGCATCTCGTCGGCGTGGCTGCCGATGACGACCACGACGCGGCTGCAGCCGGCCTTGATGGTGGCGTCGACGATCCACTGAACCATGGGCTTGCCCAGGATCTTGTGCGAAACCTTGCAGTGGTTCGACTTCATGCGGGTGCCCTCGCCGGCAGCGAGGATAATTGCGGTTGCGTCCATGTGATCTCCTGTTACGTTATTAGAGACGTGTGTTTGGAAACGATACACGGCGCAATATGATACCGCAGGCATATGATGAGCGCGTAACGATTGGTTTGCGGCGGTTGAGGCTTGCGCCGCCGGCGTGGCGTTTGCGCTGGTTGTGCATGGCGGCGGCGCTGCGGCGTTGGCGTTTTGCGCGAGGGGATGGGAGGTGCCCGTGGATATCATGCGGGAGGAATCGGGCAACGAACCCGTCGCGGCATTTTCGATGTCGCATCCGGCGGTGCCGGCACTCTACATGGTGCTGACGTTGGGGCTCACCATGTTCTCGATGCAACCGGTGCTGATTGCGCTGTCGCTCGCGGGCGGGCTGGCGTACGGGCTTGCGACGCGCGGTGCCGCGCGTACGTTGGGGGCGCTTCGCTGGCAGCTGCCGGTGATTTTGATCATTGCACTGGTCAACCCGCTGTTTAGTGCATCGGGCTTGACGGAGCTGTTTCATATTGGCATGCGCGTGGTGTATTTGGAGAGCATGATGTACGGCCTGTGCATGGGTGGGCTGTTTGTGGCGAGCGTGCTGTGGTTTGAGGCCGCGGCGTCGATGCTCGAATACGACAAGGTGCTTGCGCTTTTGGGCAACGCCGCGCCGGTGATCGCGCTCATGATCTCGATGTGCATGCGGCTTATCCCACAGTTTTTGCGCCGCGGCCGCACGGTGCTGGCGGTGCAGGATGCGATTGATGTACCGGGACGCGCGCCGGCTGACCCCGTGCGCTCGCGCCTGCGGGCGTCGAGCGTGTTGATGGGCTGGGGCATGGAAGATTCGCTTGAGCGCGCGGATGCCATGCGCTCGCGCGGGTGGGGTGCTGCGTCGCGCCGTACGACGTATGCGCGGTATCGGCTGGCGCGCGGCGATGCTGCCGCGCTGGTTGGACTTGCGGTGTTTGGTGCCGCCGCGGTGGCGGTGGCGTGGACCGCGACGACGCAGTATTCGTTTTATCCGCAGCTCTCGGTGCCCGCGCCGTGGCTGGGCTATGTCGTGTATGCTGCCTGGATGGTGCTGCCCTGCGTGTTGCATGCGATTGACGAGAAGAGGTTTGGCTGATGGCTCGGTTGGATAGGGGCCCGGTGTCGGGTGCGGCGTGCGGCCCGGATATGCCGGCGATTGAGGTGCGGAGCCTGAGCTTTGCCTACCCCGGGGCTGATGCTGCGGTGCTCGAGGGGCTCGACTGGTCTGTTCCCCAAGGTGCATTTGCGCTGCTTGTTGGCGGTACCGGATCGGGTAAGTCGACGCTGCTGTCGCTGCTCAAGCCCGAGATCGCTCCGGCGGGCGAGCGCACCGGCGATGCGCGCGTGCTGGGCGAGAACGTTGCCGACATGGACGTGCGCGCGTCTGCGGAGTGCGTGGGCTACGTGTTCCAGGATCCCGAGAACCAGATTGTGTGCGAGACCGTGTGGCACGAGATGGCGTTTGGCCTGGAAAACTTGGGGCTAGCGCGTGACGAGATGCGTCGTCGTGTGGCCGAGACCAGCTATTTCTTTGGTCTGGAGGACTGGCTTCATCGCGATACCGATACGCTTTCGGGTGGTCGCAAACAGCTGCTGTCGCTTGCCGCCGTCCTGGCACTGCGCCCGTGCGTGCTGTTGCTCGATGAGCCCACGTCTCAGCTCGATCCCGTTGCCGAGAAGAATTTTCTGCACGCGCTGTTTCGCGTGAACCGTGAGCTGGGCTGCACGGTTGTTGTGGCTACGCATCAACCGCGGCCGATGCTCGAGTATGCGACGTGTGCGTACCGGATTGAGGGCGGTCGCGTGCGCGAAGTGGCGGATATGGCTTCTTTGGGACGCCGAGAATCGCTGTTTTCCGATGACATGTTGGGGTGGGGTACCATCCGATGTGCAAAAAACGGAGTATTCAGCAGGCGTGAGGACAATTTGGGCTCTCTGGAGCCGCCCGGGGACGTATCGAGCGCGAAAAAAAGTTTGGAATTGGACAAATCGTCCGAATTTGTGGCACAAACGTCGCTCGAGAACGGCTCGGAAGCCTTCCCGAGTACGGATGGAAGCAGAATACTCCAAAAAATGCACGACGGGTCGGCTACCACCCTGTCGGAAGGCTGGTTTCGCTACGATCGCGTTGGCGGCTGGGTGCTGCGCGGGCTCGATGTGACGTTTTCAGCCGGCGCGGTGCATGCGGTCGTGGGCGGAAACGGCTGCGGCAAGTCGACGATGCTCTCGGTGCTGGCCAAGACGGCTAAGCTGCAGCGTGGCCGCATGGTGCGCGGGGCGGCCTCGGCTGCGCTGCTGCCACAGAATCCCAAGGCATTGCTGGTCGCCGAAACGGTGCGCGACGAGCTGATGGAATGGGCTTCGGCCTGCGGATACAACGAGGCCGCAGCACGGGAGCAGACAGCGCGCCTGGGCCTGGCGGGCTTGGAGGCGCGTCACCCGTACGATCTTTCGGGCGGTCAGCGCCAGCTGCTTGCGTTGGCAAAGCTGCTGTTGATTGGTCCGGAGCTGCTACTGCTTGATGAGCCCACCAAGGGTTTGGACTTGGCCAGCCGCCGCATCATCGCTCGCGCCCTGCGTGACCATGCAAATGCCGGCGGTACCGTCATCATGGCCACGCACGACTTAGACTTTGCCGAGCAGGTGTCCGACGACGTCGCCATGATGTTCGACGGCGAGATCGCCTGCATGGAGCCTCCGGCGGATTTCTTTGCCGACAACGTGTTTTACAGGGCGTGATGGGATGACGGATCATCGCGCATCGCGCCTACTCACAAAAATGGAGATTCCGCTGTTGTTGGCGGTGCCGGCAGTGATGACTGCGGCGTTGTTGGCGGGCATTGAGCAGGCGGCGCTTGCCATGCTGGTTGTAGTGGCGCTCGTGCTCGCACTGTTCTTTGCGGGCTATGAGACATCACGTCCAGGCCTGCGCCAGATCATGCCCACGCTAGTGCTGGCGGCGCTGGCCGCGGCGGGACGCATCCTGTTTGGGCCCATTCCCGATTTTAAGCCCGTGAGCGCTATCGCCATTATCGCGGGTGCGACACTTGGCCGTCGCAATGGTTTTATGGTCGGCGCGTTGGCAGCGCTGACCAGCAATTTCTTTTTTGGGCAGGGCATGTGGACGCCGTGGCAGATGTATGCCTGGGGTCTGGTGGGCTATATCGGTGGCGCGCTGGCGCATGCGGGCGCGTTTGACCGCGCCGATGGAACCGTGCGAATGCCGGCGCTGTTGGCGTATGGCTTTGCCTCGGGCTTGCTGTATGGTGTCGTAATCAACGCGTATGACATCATCGGTTTTGTGCAGCCGCTCACCTGGGCAGGCGCCATAGCGCGTCTTGCCACCGCCGTACCGTTCGATATCACGCACGGACTCGCGACCTGCGTGTTTTTGGCCGCTCTGTACAAGCCCTGGTGTCGCCGCATCAACCGCGTCGTCGTGAAGTACGGGCTGTAGTGGTGGTTGCGCCGAGGCAAGAACCAATACTGTCTTGGTGTTATATCAAAACTATGCCGGTTTACGGGGCTAGATTGGCACAGACAGACCATACCGGCTTTTTTCGAAATGGAGTAAGCCGTTTGCCTGCGGTTTTATTATTTCGGAATTGCGTATGGTTGGGGGTTTGCGATTTAGCCCCGTAAACCGGCATAGTTTTGAAATGGCCGGTTGATATGACGGGCATCGTGGCCCTCAAGAGCCAAGCTGATCCGTTATCTTCCGTCCCCAGACGTCCTCGGGGAGTCAACTGAACCCGCCCGCTACGAAATCGGCCCATCTACTACG
>CABVBR010000117.1 GCA_902496645.1 uncultured Collinsella sp. | reverse complement strand
ATCTCCTGCCAAATGGCGTACTTGTTCTCGAGGGAGAAGATGTGTCCCATCTCCGGGCGGGTATAGCGATCGATCATAGCGGCTCCTTTTTGGTTATTGGCACGTTGGTCGTAACCCAACCATTGTACCGTGCGCGGGCGCGAGTATGGGCAGCAGGCATTAACCTAACATTTTGCCGCATGCGCGGCCATGAGGACGTCCGCGTATTTGCTTCGCAAATCCGCACCGGCTGCGGGCGATCCCCTCGGATTCACGGAGACGGTGGGGAAGACTTTGCTGGATTTGCCGCCCCCCGCGTCTCCCGTGCTCGGTGGAGCGGGCAGCGGGACATCCGCGTATTTGCTTCGCAAATCCGCACCGGCTGCGGTCGCCTATCGGCGACCTTGCCTGCTCGCTATAAACGCTTCGCGTTTATTTAACGCTCGCACCCTGGCGGGTTCGAGTCCCGGCACTTTATTGAAAAAAGCACGGCACCGTGATGGTGCCGTGCTTGTGCTAATTACTGGAGCGGGCAACGGGACTCGAACCCGCGAGTGTCAGCTTGGGAAGCTGATGCCTTACCACTTGGCGATGCCCGCAATTGCGCATTGGGATAAATTAAATGCTCGAATAGTATATACCGAGCATTTCAAGGGGGCAATATGAATGCGGCGTGTTATCACTATGCAATCGCGCACCGCGGCACAAAAGCCTACGAAACGCGCTCCAACTGGTCCCTTGCATCAGAAAGCACGTGTTCTACCCCGTTTTGCACCTCAGTGTCAAAACGATACGCAGGGACCGAAACGCTTAAACCATAGAGACGCCCGCCTTTTTCTATGGGAACGGCGATGCACTCAACCCCTTCTGCCATCTCCTGATGATCATATGCAAAACCGCACCGTCGGACCTCCTCGAGCTGCCGCATCAGGTCATCTATGTGTTTTACCGCATGCTCAGTCGTTTTTTCGAATGGGACAGGAAGCAGCGAGCGAACCAACTCATCATCCCATCGAGATAGAATCGCCTTTCCAATCGCCGTGCAGTGTGCAGGAAGGGTCTTACCGATTTCCGATGAAAGACGGATGCGCTGGGGGGAATCAACGCGCGAAATATAGAGGACGCGGCCGTGGTCGAGCACGCCGAGCTGACAGGTCTCTCCGCACGATGCGACAACCTTTCGCATGGCTGTCTCAAAAGAGGACAATCCCCCACTCTCACGATCGAATGCCTTGCCCAGCAGATACGTCTTAAGCCCAATCGAATACCTACCGGTAGTCTCGTCATAACTAACGTAATCTGAATCGGCCATGGTGTGCAGAATCGAGAAGAGACTACTCTTTGGAGCGCCGACAATGCGGCATATCTCTGCCATGGTAAGTCCGCTCTTTGTAGCCGAAAGGGCATCAAAGATTGATAGAACCCGCAAGGTAGAACGGTGGCCAGCAGGATTATATCGCGAGGGCATGGCAACTCTCCTTGTTCATTAACGCCCAGACTTTCCCCGTAAGTATAGCGGCGTGCCCCTTAAAGCAACCGTTCACCGGCCAACCAAAACCATTCGCGGCAGGCCCGTGTGAGGTCTTTAGCATTTCATCTATACTGTTCCGTATAACGAATAACGTTCGTAAATACGAACGTTATTCAAGTGGACATAGGGAGGAAACATGTCAGACGTTGTAAGCCAAGGCCAAAACGCCGTTGTCATCGATCAGAGGGACAACGTCGCCGTCGCCACCTACCAACTGGAGGCGGGCGCCGAGGCCCGCTATCCCATGCCGGACGGCACGCTGGCGAGCGTTACCGCGACCGACGACATCCCGCTGTTCCACAAGATTGCCCTCGTGGACATCCCCAAGGGTGAGAAGGTCGTCAAGTATGGCGAGTTCATCGGTGTGGCCACCACGGACATCAAGCGCGGGCAGCATGTTCATACGCACAACTGCGCCAGCTCCGACGACCTGAAGGACTCCGTCGTCGCCGACACCGACTCCGTCGCCACCAAGACCTCCTCGTCCGCGGAGGGCACGCGCACCTTCATGGGCTACCGTCGCCCGGACGGTCGTGTCGGCATCCGCAACCACGTCCTGATCCTTCCCACGAGCATCTGTGCCTCCGACACCACGGAGAGGATCGCGAACGCGGTTGAGGGCTGCGTCTCCTTCCACAACCAGAACGGCTGCTCGCAGGTCGACTGCGACCAGAAGGTGACTATTGCCGCCTTGGCAGGCTACGCTGCGAACCCGAACATCTACGGCGTCGTTTGCGTCTCCCTGGGCTGCGAGGGCTGCCAGAACGACATCGTGGTCGACGCGATTCGCGAGCGCACCAACAAGCCCGTCGAGACCCTGGTCATCCAAAAGGTCGGCGGCTCCATCAGGGCGATCGAGGAGGGCACGCGCCTTGCCCGCAAGATGGTCGCCGAGGCGGACCGGTGCGTCCGAGAGCCCACTGACATCTCCGAGCTCATCTTCGGCACCAACTGCGGCGGCTCCGACCCCTCGAGCGGCCTTGGATCCAATCCGCTGATTGGCGAGGTCTCCGACTGGCTCGTCAACCATGGTGCCACCTCCGTGCTGTGCGAGACGCCCGAGCTCTTTGGCGCCGAGCACATCCTCGCCCGCCGCGCGAAGGACAAGCAGGTTTCGGACGACATCCTCAAGATCGTCTACGACTACGAGAAGTACGTCCAGATGTTTGGCGCCGAGATGCGAGAGGGCAATCCCAGCCCTGGAAATATGGCTGGCGGACTCACGACCCTCGAGGAGAAGTCTCTCGGCTGCGTGCACAAGGGAGGCCACAGCCCCCTCAACGCCGTCTATCCGTACGCGGCGCAGCTCAATCCGCACGAGGGCCTCGTCGTGATGGACACCCCCGGCAACGACCCCTCCAGCGTGGGCGGTATCATCGCCGGCGGCTGCCAGCTCGTGGTCTTCTCGACCGGTCTTGGCACCCCCACCGGAAACGCCATCGCGCCCGTGTATCGCCTGACTGCCAACAAGCGCACCTACGAGGCCATGAGGGACAACACCGACCTCGACGCGAGCCCGACGATCTACGGCCCCGAGTCCATGGAGGAGATGCGCGACAGGATGCTCGACGACATCATCGCCGTCTGCAACGGCCGCAAGGTCTGCGCCGAGGCCCTTGGCTATACCGAGACCGCCCTTCCGCACATCTGCAACTATATGTAGGCCAGCGTCTGACAGGACGCTCCAGAAAGGAGAGAAACCGTGACAACCACGCAAGCCCCCGAAAAGACGCCCAACGCATTCCAGCGCGGCGTCAACGCGGTCATCGATCTGCTGTCCTCGTTCTTCCTCCCGATCATCAACCTGCTCGTCTCCGTCGGCATCCTCAAGGGCATCCTGACGCTTCTGCAGGTCTCGGGCATGGTCACCGACGACTCGACCACGTATGCGATCCTCAACGCGATGGCCGACTCGCTGTTCTACTTCATCCCGGTGTTTCTTGCTTACACCTCGGCAAAGCGCTTCGATGTTGACACGGTGACCGCCGTCCTTCTCGGCTGCATCCTGGTGTATCCGTCTATCACCACCATCATGGCGGCGGACGCGCCCGTCTACCTGTTTGGCCTCGAGCTCTCGAAGGCGACGTACTCCAGCTCCGTCATCCCCATCCTTCTTGCCATCTACTGCGCGAGCTGGGTCCAGAAGGCCTGCTACAAGATCATCCCCGAGACCTTCCGCGGCCTGTTCACGCCGCCTATCACGATTATCGTTATCGTCCCGCTCACCCTGGCTGTCTTCGGCCCCCTCGGCACCATCGTGGGCGGCTGGCTCGCGCAGGGCTACGAGGCCGTCTACAGCCTCTCGCCGCTCGTCGCCGGCGCGCTGATCGGCGCGTTCCAGCCGTTCCTCGTCATCCTCGGCCTGCACTGGGCCCTGTTCCCCATCGCGATGAACAACGTCGCAGTCTACGGCTTCGACACCATCATGGCCCTGTTCGGCGGCGCGATCTTCGCCCAGGGCGGTGCCGCGCTCGCCGTCGCCCTCAAGACCAAGAACAAAAAGTTCCGCTCCCAGGCGATCTCCGCCTCGCTCACCACGCTGTTGGGCATCACCGAGCCCGCGATGTACGGCGTGAACCTGCGCCTCAAGAAGCCCATGGTCTGCGCATGCGTCGCCGGCGGCATTGGCTCCGCCGTGGCAGGCCTGTTCGGTTGCGCCGGCACCGCCTTCGCTTTGCCCGCGCTCACCACGCTGCCCGTCTTCATGAGCCGCGCGTTCGTTCCCTTCTGCATCTCGCTGGCGCTCGCCTTTGGCCTCGCCTTCCTGTTCACGATCTTCGTCCCGATCGACGACGTGACCGAGGAGGAGATGGAGGCCGAGGAGCAGTCCGCCTAGCGTCCGGATTGCAAGGCCACTCTATGCCCCGCGCCTGCGGGCTCGACTGGAGGTGGTGCCCACCTGGCAGCAAAGCGTATCCGTCGCTGACCATATATCCATTAGACATTGTTTGACGTAAGGAGAATAAAATGAAGAAGATCGACGCACACGCCCACGTCTTTGACCACATCGGCTCCATGGGCAAGGCCGGAGAGCTGCGCCCCCTAGGCAACGGCAACTGTCGCTGGGCCACCGGCGAAGAGTTCCGTATCATCCCCGAGGGCAAGGGAGACAAGGAGTACCTCGTTGAGACCTTCATGGACGTCATGGACGAGCACGACGTCGAGAAGGCCATCCTGCTGCAAGGCGTCCTGTACGGCCTGCAGAACGAGTACGCCATGGAATGCGCCGAGAAGTACCCTGACCGCTTCAAAGCCGCGGTCATGCTCGACCCCTTCTGCCGCTGCGCCCAGCAGATCCTCGAGCACTTCATCAACGATCTGCACGCCCACGTCTTCAAGTTCGAGGTCTCTGTGGGCGGCGGCCTTTCCGGCTACCACCGCGATTTCGCGGTCGACGGCCCCGAGATGACGGTCCTCATCGACAGGATCGCCCAGGTCGAGGACGCCACCCTGGTGCTCGACATCGGCAGCCCCAACCAGTCCAGCTGCCAGCCCGAGGCCGTGTATCGCCTGGCCAAAAAGTACCCCGGCCTGCACATTGTCGTCTGCCACCTGCTCGCCCCGTCCCTTGAGGACGGCGACATCCTCAAGTGCGCGCTTCCGTACCTCGCCCACGATAACGTCTGGGTCGATCTCTCCGCGCTGCCCTGGAACGTCGCTCCCGAAGCCTACCCATATCCCACCGCGCTCGAGTACATCGCGATGGCGAAGGACGTCCTGGGCGCCGACAAGATCATCTGGGGCACCGACTCCCCCTGCGTCCTCACCAAGTTCGACTACAAGGACCTCTATAGCTTCATCGAGGACTCCGACGTCTTCACCGACACCGAGAAGCAGGGTGTCTTCTACGATAACGCCGTCAAGGCCTACTACCTCTAGGTCCTTCTCGGCAGTGCAGAGATTCGTGGGGGTGTGACCCCGGAAAGCGAGTGACACATGTTTGAGGGAGTCTTCTGCCCCTCCATCACCATCACCGACGATGATGGAAAGATCGACTACGAGCTGTGGGGCAGGCATCTGGACCACCTGGCCGACGCGGGCATCAACGGTGTGCTGCTGTTTGGCAGCATCGGCGAGTTCTACAGCGTGAGCCTCGAGGACAAGAAGTCGGTCATCGACTTTGCCGTCGAGCGGGTCGCCGGCCGCATGAAGGTCTTCGTCGGCGTGGGTGACACCACCTACGACAACGTCCTCGAACTCACGCGCTATGCTCAGAAGGCCGGTGCCGACGCGGTTCTGGCGGTCTCGCCGTACTACTTCGGGCCCACCGACGACGCTGCCGAAAAGTACTTTGGTGGAATCGCAGACGCCACCGACCTGCCCGTCGTGCTATATAACTTTCCGGCGCGCACCGGCACCGACCTGTCGCCCGAGCTCGTGGCCAGGCTCGCCGCCGCCCATCCGAATATCTGCGGCATCAAGGACACGGTCGACACCATCAGCCACACACGCAAGGTCATCCGCGCCGTCCGCGAGGTCAACCCCGAGTTCTCGGTCCTTTCCGGCTTCGACGAGTACTACCTGGTCAACCGCGCGAGCGGCGGCAACGGCGTTCTGTGTGGTCTCACCAACGTGGAGCCCGAGCTCTTTGTGAGGCTGCACGGCGCCTACCAGGCAGGCGACTTCGCGACCGCCATCGAGTGCGCCAAGCGCATCTCGTCGCTCATGGCCGTCTACGACGCCTGCGATTTGTTTATATCTGCCATCAAAGTAGCGGTCAATATAAAGGGTCTTCCAATCTCGACCGCGATCTTTGATCCCGCCATACAGGCCAGTGATGACCAAAAGGCAACAATCGAACAGCTCCTGTCATAGACTTGCACGTGGATCGATGTGAGATTATCGTCTTCACATCGATCCACGTATCTTTGTTCTTGTTTAATTTATGAATTTATTTCCATAACTTCATAAATATATGGAGACAAGGACCCGTGAGGGTCCTTTTTCATTTACTTCTACCTGCGCTTTTATCTGATTGTTGTATTTGAGCTCGATTTGTTAGAAATCGGGCAAGCTTTTGGTCAGCTTCTGGTACTTACCCGCATGAACCATGACGCGTCCCAAGCGTCGCAGCCTCCCCGTGCGGCGCACGAGGGATAAGGAGCAGCCATGTCCAACGCACCCACGCACTCTGTCCACAGCGCAATCGCAACAGGTCCGCTGCTCCTGCTCCTCTT
>CABVBR010000116.1 GCA_902496645.1 uncultured Collinsella sp. | reverse complement strand
CAAGCCGCTGCAAAAACCGCACACGACGGCACGGGTCGGGTCGCCCGAGAACACGCTTAGGCACACCAGGATAATCATGAAGTTGACGCGACCGCCCGCAATGGAGATCTGCGGTGCCAGGCCTGCCTGCAGCAGCACGCACACGATGGCGGCGATCACAAACGTGCGGGAGCTCATCCCCTGCTCGTGTAGATCCATGGACATGCCCCCTATTCGCTCGAGCCAGAATCGGTCGTCTCGGACGTGTCGGAACTGTCATCCGAGCTCTCGTCCTTCGTCTTGGTCGCAGCATCGCGCGACGTTCCCTGCGGCGTGCTGTTGGCCGTGCTCACGTCCTCATCCGAGGCCGACTGTTCGTCGGTCAGCGAGGTAATGACCAGCACTTCCTCGTTGTTCTCGGCCGTGGTCTGAGCGCGCACCACAATGGTGTAGTACACGTCGTTGGCCGACTTCTCCACCGAGGAAACAGTGCCGAGCGGCAGGCCCTTGGGGAACACGCCACCGATGCCCGAGGTCACGATGATGTCGCCTACTTTGACGTCGGAGTCGACGCTCACGTACTCAAGGCGCAGGGTGCCATCGGGCTGGCCCTGCAGCATACCCTGGGCGCGCGTGTCCTGCACCATAGCCGACACGCCCGAGTTCTCGTCACCAATCAGGCGCACGGTAGAGGTCTTGGCCGATACCTCAATAATCTGGCCGATAACACCGGCAGAACTCGTCACGGGCATGTTGATGGTAAGGCCGTCGGCAGATCCCTTGTCGATGGTAACGGTCGAGGTCCAGGCATCGCCCGACGCGCCGACAATACGAGCGGCGGTCGACTTAAGGTTGTAGGTCGATTGCAGCCCGACCAGGCCCTCCAGGCGCTCGGCAGTCTTTTGAGCCTCGGAAAGCTCTGCGACCTTAGAGGTCAGCACCTCGTTTTGCTTCTTGAGGTCATCGAGCGACTCCTGCGAAGCCGTGAGGTTGGAGAACACGTTGCCGATCGCGTTGAAGGGAGCCGCCACGGCCGACCCCAAAAAGCGCACCGGCGAGGTAATCGTCGTCATACCCGAGCGTACGGCATGAATCGGCCCGGCCTCGCCCTCACGGATATAAAACGTGAGCAGCAACACCGAAATCAGGCTGAAAACAATCAACGGGCGCATACCCGTTGATTGTCGCTTGGTATTCAGATTTGGAGAGAAACCCGAAGATCGTGCCAAATGGAATCCACCTTTTGGAAATTAAGCATTGGTTTGGACGAAGCCACCGTCAAAGGCGTTGGCCTCGAGCACGCGGGCGCAGCCGTTTACGACGTTATCAAGCGCCGTGGGGCTGACGTTGACCGAAACGCCGGTCTCGTCGCGCAGGCGCACGTCGAGACCACGCAGCAGCGCACCGCCGCCGGTCAGCAGAATGCCGTAGTACATAAGGTCCGAAGCAAGATCGGGCGGCGTGGCGTCCAGAGCGTCCTTAACGGCCTTGGCCATCTCGTCGAGCGGCTTGTTGAGCGCGCGACGAATCTCCTCGCTCTCGATGCGCACGGTCTTGGGCAGACCCGTGATCACGTCGCGGCCGTTGACCTCGACGTCGAGCTCGTCCTTAAGCGGCACGGCAGAGCCGACCTTGATCTTGATGTCCTCGGCCGTGCGCTCGCCGATGGCCAGGTTGTAGGCATCACGAACATGGGTGAGAATCGCCTGGTCAAACTCATCGCCGGCAATGCGGATGGACTGAGATACGACGATACCGCCCATGGCGATAACAGCGACCTCGGTGGTGCCGCCGCCGATATCGATGACCATAGAGCCCGTGGGCTCCTCGACGGGCAGGTCGGCGCCGATAGCAGCCGCCATGGGCTCCTCGATCAGGTAGGCCTGACGAGCGCCGGCCTGAATCGTAGCCTCAAAGACGGCGCGCTTCTCGACCGACGTGACGCCGGAGGGAACGCAGACGACAACGCGCGGACGCGGAGTCCACGGATAACGCTTCTCGGAAGCCTTATCGATAAAGTAGCGAAGCATGGCCTCGGTGACATCGAAGTCGGCGATGACGCCGTCCTTAAGGGGACGAACGGCCACGATGTTGCCGGGCGTACGGCCGAGCATGCGCTTGGCCTCGATGCCGACTGCCAGGATGCGCTCGTCGTTCTTGTCGATAGCGACAACGGAGGGCTCGCGGATGACGATGCCCTTGCCGCGCACGGAGACGAGCGTATTGGCGGTGCCGAGGTCGATGGCGAGATCGCCCGCATAGCTACCGAAGAACATATCCATCAAAGAAAACAACGCAACTCCTGATGTGTTGGATGATTGCTGGAAAACTACTAGCCCATCATACTAGCGCAAGCCCGGCACCTCACTTGCGGTGAAGCGCCGGGCAGAGCCAAATCTCATAAGGTCACTACTGGTTGTCAGCAGCCGAGAAATCGATATCGAAGGAGGAAACGGCCCAACCGATATGGTTGTCGGAGCGCACGAACTTAACGGTGTACTCCTGCTCGCCGCCCTTGGACAGCGAAGCCTTCACCTTGGCGGTGGTCTCGGTCATGGACTGATCCATACCCTCGATGGAGACGGTGGCGCCCTGCGGGATCGAGGAGATGATCATCGCCTTGGCGTCCTCGGACAGGCTCGAGGCCAGGCAGGACTCGGCCTTGGCGGTATCGCCGTCACCGGCAGCCTGGAACAGGTCGGTGATGACGGACTCCTGCGAGGGGTAGCCCATGCCGCGCGTATAAGCATAGCCAAGACCGCCGGCAGCGATCACGATGAGCAGAAGCAGCACCAGGAAGATTTTAAGACCCGTGTGGCGGTGGCGACGACGAACCTTGGCCTGCTTGCGGTCCTGCTGGACCATCTCGGACTCGGACAGCGTAAAGAAGCCGGTGTCAGAGGGGTCGGGCATAAACTGACCGGTCGCGCCCGTGGGATCGAGCGGGTCGACAGCGGGAGCGTCCATCGCGGGAGCCGGGGCCGTGGACATGGCCGTCTGGGCCGAAAGCGCGGCGAGCGAGTCGTGCACGCGGGCAAGCTCGTCGGCCTGCTCGGGCGTGAGCTGGTAGATGCCGTCGGCGGTAGCGGCGTTAAAGGCATCGAGCGCATCGGAGGGACGGCCGGCGGCGGAAAGCGCCTGGCCCATGCCGGCGTTGAGGGCGCGCGTATCGTCGCGCGGACCGGCAAAGTCGATAGCCGTGCGGTAGGTCTCAACGGCGTCCGCGGGGCGGCCGAGCTTGATGAAGCAGCGACCCAGATCGCCGAGGGCGGCGGCAGGAGCCGGGTTGGCGCCGTCGATGGCAGCCTGACGAAAGGCGGTACCGGCGTTGGCATAGTCGCCCGACTGGAACAGCGCGTTGCCCAGACCCAGGTAAGCCTTAAAAGGCGTGGCGTAGGAAGCGTCCTGGGTAGCTGCAGAGAACGCCTGGGCAGCCGTGGTGCAGTCGCCAACCGCGGCGAGTGCCTTGCCGCGGTTGGTGAGCAGGGCGCCGCGCTTGCCATAGGCGCCGTCATTGAGGGCGGCGGCGTAGGCCTCGGCGGCCTCGGCGTACATGCCCAGATGCATCAGGGCGTTGCCGCGCAGGTGGTCGGCTTCACCCATGATCTCGTTGGGAGTCTTTGCCGCGCCAAGCATCTGGGCGGCAGCGGAAAAATCACCCGCGCGATAAGCGGCGCGGCCCTGTTGGATCAGCTGGCTATTCAAGGAAGTCCCCTTTACTCGTGAACGATCTCGACATGAACGATCTCGTCGCCGGCACGCAGCTGAGAGATAACGTCGAGGCCCTCGACCGTGGTACCAAAGACGGTGTAGCCGGAGTCGAGGTTGTGCTGGGCGCCCAGGCAGAAGTAGAACTGCGAGCCCGCGGAATCGGGATCCATGGAGCGGGCCATGGCAAGTGCGCCGTCAACATGGCTGTTGCGCGGATTGGTGGCAAATTCGCCCTTGATGCAGTAGCCGGGGCCACCGGTACCGGGCATGCCGTCGGGGCCCTCAAGGCCGGCAGCGACATCGGCGCCGGACATATCGCGGGTATTGGGGTCGCCGCCCTGGATCACAAACCCGGGAACATAGCGATGGAACTTAAGGCCGTCGTAGAAGCCCATCGTGGAAAGCTCGCAGAAGTTCGCCACATGGATGGGGGCGCCCTCACCGTCAAACTTGACCTTGATGGTGCCCTTCGACGTCTCGATCACCGCACACTCGTCACCGACGAGCTGGTACTCGGGCGTATAGAGCTCTTTCTTAAAACCAAACATGTGGTTCCTTCCTCGTGCGTTTAAAGCATATTTGTACGAATTGTAGCAATAAGCACGGGCTTCCATCAATTGCGCACGCAGGTTATGCCGCCGGAGGGCAACAAATTACGAACGCTGCTGCGGCCTCCAGGCACTCACGTTGGCGTCGTACTGGTTGAGCGCGCTATTGCCGCCCTGCGCGATGGGCGCCAGGATCTCGCTCTGACGGGCGCTCAGCGACTCGCCGTCGGGAATGGACAGCGAGATATCCCAGCTCTGGCAAATCACGTCGACACGCTCGTACATCCACTGGGCAAGCTGCTTCAGGTGCTCGATGTCCTCTGCGTAAACGGTATCGTCCTGGACCTTCAGGTTGTTGAGCTCATCCTGGGTCTTCTTAATCTGGTCGCGCAGGGCATAGGCGCTCTGCGACAGCTCCTGACGGGTGGCCAGCGGCGTGCGCAGATAGCCATTGTTAAACGAATCGATAACCTCGCCGATCTGATCCTCGTCCCCATACGAAACGATGGTCTGGTACAGGCCGTCGAGCCTGGTGTAGAGCTGGTCGTCGGTCAGGACGGTCTCCTCCTGAACGACCTCGGACGTATCCTCCTGCTTGGGCTCTTCCTCGGAGGCCTCGCCCTTTTGACGCGACGGGAAGGTAGTCTGGGCGGCTTGGCCAAACTGGTCGTAGAAGCCTGGCATGACGCCCATGGGGTCGGCGGTTACAAACCAATAGGCGCCACCGCACACGGCAACGAGCACCGCGATGACGATGAGCGGCTTGGGGATGTGGCGCTTGTGCTTGTGATAGGCGTCCTCGTCGGGGTGCACCTTGCGCCTAGGCTTTTGCTTTTTGGGCTGGGCGTCGTCGCGCAGGGACACCGGCATGGGGATGTCGACCTTAGGGATGCCAAAGTCCTTATCGAAGGCCGGCAGCACGCAGGTCTCGTTGGGGTCGGCCGCATCGGAGAGCACCGCGGCGGCAGAAGCCGGTGCATGAGGCACCTCAGTATCGATCTGCTCCTGCGTCAGGCGGGGAAAACCGGCCGTGCGACCAGCAGCCAGATCGGATGCGGCGGCGTCCTTGGAAAGGATGCCCGGCGCGGGACGTCCACACTTGGGACAGGTGCGATCGTGCGGGGACAGACGGGCGCCGCAGCCGTCGCAGAACACGAACTCGGTGTGCTCGGGGCCGTCACCCGGGCCAACGTATGCGTTGCAATAGGGGCAGAACGAGGCGCCGTCCTCTATGTTCTTAAGGCAATGCGGGCAGATCACGGCATCCTCTTTTCGGAGCAATTCAAACAATCGAGGTTAGAGCATAGCATCGCTAAGCCCCCACAAGCGCAAGGCACCAATTCAACATCGCCGGGTAGTCTGGCTCAGTGAGATATGGTTACTTCTTCTTTTTGCTCGGCATCGAGACCTTAATGCCCTGGGCGGACTTGGTCACACGCGAGCGTTTGGTGCCTGTGCTCTTCTTTTTCTTGGGCTGCGTCTTTTCCACGCCCTCGAGTGCACGAACCTCGGCCTCGCGGGCGGTGCGCTCTTCGCGGCGCTGCGCCATGTCGGCGGCGACGCGCTTGGCAAAGCGCTCGGCGGTCGATCCCGTCGAGCTCACCTTGCCGCCGCCGCGACCCAAACGAACTCGCACGCCACGGCCAAAGCCGGTAGCCGCATGGCGGCGACGGGGCTTAAGCGAATCCATCATCGTGGCAAGCTTAAAGAACACCGCGCAGGTAAAGACGACGATGACCGCCAAGATGACCATCTGGCTCACCGACAGGTTGGCGATGGACAGCAGCTCCGGGAACCCAATGACACCCGTCAATATACCGGCGACGACAAACACGAAAAGCACCACGCGCAAGGGCGTGAGCGGCTGCGAGATGCGCCAGATGAGGCTAACGCTCGCCGCACACGACGTGAGCAGGCACATTGTGGACAGTGTAAGCTGGCTAAAGCCAAACACGCGCGCCACAAAGATATCGAGCGCTGCGGCCAAAATGACCGCAATCGACGCCGGCAGCGCACGCTTAAGCACGTTGGTCAAGAATGACCCCTTCACGCGGGCGTTGTTGGGCTCCAGGCCCAGCACAAAGCCGGGCGCGCCGATGCAGAAAAAGTTGATGAGCGTCATCTGAATGGGCTCAAAGGGATACGGCGGCAGCGCGATGCAGAGCGCCGCTAAACCCATCGAGAACAACGTCTTGGTCAGAAAGAGCGCGGCAGAGCGCTGCAGGTTGTTGATGGAGCGACGGCCCTCCGCCACCACAGCGGGCATCGAGGCAAAGTCGTTGTCGACAAGCACGATCTCGGCCACGTTGCGTGAGGCGTCGGAGCCGGCGGCCATGGCCACGGAGCAGTCGGCCTCCTTGAGCGCCAGCACGTCGTTGACGCCGTCGCCCGTCATGGCCACGGTGTGCCCGCGGCGCTTGAGCGCCTGCACGAGCTCGCGCTTCTGCTGCGGGGTCACACGACC
>CABVBR010000115.1 GCA_902496645.1 uncultured Collinsella sp. | reverse complement strand
GGCTACATTTCTGCGTTCTCGTTGGGTCTTGAGGGACGCTAATAAATAGACTTGCTTGATGCCGCCTCTGTTGTCGGGGCGGCTTCTTTTTGTCGAAAACCACCACAAAGGGGCCTGTCCCTTTCGTGGTGGTGGGGGGGCGAGCTCGATGCTGCCGTGCTCGCTGAACGACATTCTAATGAGCGTCTCTACAGGATTTCATCTGGGCTGGCGGGCTTGGTTGTTTTGGGGATGCCGAGTTTGGATGACGCGAAATCGTCAACATTGTCCTTAATTCCGTCTTTGGTGTAGACAGTGACCGTATAGGTGCTGTGCCCGAATTCGCTCTTGTCGCGTGTCGCCCAGGCCTGCCAGTAGGCAGCCCCGCTTCGCCCTTGGATTTTTCCGATACGGCGGAGTTCTGTTCGCTTTAATTTCCGGTCGCTATAGATGGTTCGACCGGCCTCCTCGGTGAGTCCGCACTGCCCAAGCAGCTTGTCGAGGACTTGGTTCATATGGCGCTCGTCGGTGTTTGGAGCATAGTCGTAAGCGAGGGTGATGGAGTCAAGAGGCTGGTCGTCGATCAGATAATTCATCGCCTGAGGGTCAAGGCAGAAATAAGGAGAGCATCCGTCGACCTGGCCGAGCAACGGTAACTTGGACTGCCAAAGTCCGGTGGGAATTCTATCTTCGTAGAAAACACCGCGGCAGATAAAGGAGAGCGAGGTGGCACGCGAGCCAGCGTCGACCATTCCGCATAAATCGAAGGGCGAGGCGATACCAAGGGAAAAGGGCGTGACGACGATAAAGAAGAACATCGCGATGGGTATGGCGAGAATGGCGATGACGTTGCGACCGGTGGAATGAGACGGCTTCATATGCGCTCCTCGAGACAAAGATCTGTTGAGGATAGGCAGAAATGGATATGTTCAGAGAACAATTCAAGTTTAATCTCATGGCGCGAGATGGTCGACCGTTAGCGTCGAAAACCACCACAAAGGTGCCTGTCCCCTTTGTGGTGGTGAGGAGCGCGCGGCTTCTTTTGGTAATAGTGTTAGCTGGCGGTATCATTGGTGCAGGTGGCGAAGGTTTGCATTGTGGGGTGTTTTGCCGTGAGCCGTTTTGCCCGTATTGGATTGATTGTCTTGGCGCTTGCGATCGCTGTGGTTGGCGCGGGCGCTGTCGGTATGGCATTTCTACCTGCTGCGGTGACGGAGCCGGTGGTCAAGCCTGTGACTCAATCTGTCGAACTTCTGACCGGCGACGACAAGCCTGAGACCATTACCGTTGATTTTGATGAGCAACCGGCTGCGCTGGGCATTAGTAATTATCCACTTATTCAGCTTGGGGCTATGCGCTATACCACGGATTCTAGTCTGATCGACAGGGCGTCCGAGCTGCTCAAGGGCAAAACCTTTAAGCGCTGGTATGGATATGCATCCTATCGGGCAAAAGCGAACGACATGGTTGGCGGATGCCGCTCGTCCATCGAGTTGGACACCGCGAATGGCACTAAGTTATGTGATGTTTCGTACGATCCTGGCTACGAGGGCAATGAGGGGCCGGGTATCTACATCTTGGACGGCGATGTCGCCTATGTCATGGAGGGCAACCAGACCGAGCTCAACGATTTTATGGGTCAGTGCATTCAGGATGCCTATGAACAGACCTGCTTGCCCGACCCGCAGGCTGCACGCGATAGTGGGTCTGCCCGTACATGGTTGTTCGAGGATGAGATGCCCTGGACCGTCGAATCGGGAAGTACGGGTTCGGCGAAGGAGTAGAGACCGCGACCACCACAAAGGTGCCTGTCCTCTTTGTGGTGGTTTTCGGTCTGTCTCGATCTGTAACATCTTGGCCGCTAAAAGTGGGCCTGGTGTTACAGATTTAGATTTTCGATTCAGGTGTCTTCGTTCGTCTCGATTTGTAACAGTTAGACCCTAATTTGCCGAGTAGATGTTACAGATTGAGACAAACGGGCGCCGCTGGTCATTTCATCTTGATTTGTAACATCTGGAGCCATAAACAGCCGCTAGATGTTACAGATTGAGATAGTAAGGGGACGAGGCCGTAGCGGGTGAGCGCACCTGCTCCCTATCTCTCAATCACTCAGAAAATCTTATATATAGAGACTTAGATTTGTGTATAAGATCGCGCAAATCTGGCAACAATACTTCTCGAACAACGTGAAGCCGCCCCGTAGGGCGGCCGCCCCAAGAGAGGTGATTCCATGAGAATCGATAAGCTAGCAATGACGTCGCGCGAGGCGTTGCAGACCGCCATGAGCACGGCTGCTGACGCGCAGGCCGGCGCGGTGGAGCCGATTCACCTGCTGTCCGCCCTGCTCGGTGCCGGCGAGCGCAATATCTCCGTGATCATCGAGCGTATCGGCGCCGACCCGGCCCAGCTCGCACGCTCCACGCAGGATGCCATCGACCGCGCGCCCAAGGTTTCGGGCGAGGGTCAGCAGATGGGCCTGTCCAACGAGCTCGTTCGCGTCATCGAAAAGGCCGAGAAGAAGGCCACCAAGATGGGCGACAGCTTTGTGGTGACCGAGCATCTGCTGATGGCGCTTGCCGAGGACAAGGGCGAGGCCGGCCGCGTTCTGCGCGACGCCGGCGTGACCAAGGAGCGCATCGAGCAGGTCTACGAGGAGCTACGTGGCGATGACCGCGTGACGTCTGCCGAGGACAAGACTCAGTTTGAGGCGCTGGAGCAGTACGGACGCAACATCTGCGACCTTGCCCGCGCCGGCAAGCTCGATCCGGTCATCGGCCGTACCGACGAGATCCGTCGTACCATCCAGGTCCTGTCCCGCCGCACCAAGAACAACCCCGTGCTCATTGGCGAGCCGGGCGTCGGCAAGACGGCCATCGTCGAGGGCATCGCCCAGCGTATCGTGGCCGGCGACGTGCCGAGCACGCTGCGCGACCGTGACCTCATCGAGCTCGACATGAGCGCGCTGGTCGCCGGCGCCAAGTACCGCGGCGAGTTCGAGGACCGCTTGAAGGCCGTGCTCAAGGAGGTACAGAAGTCCGAGGGCAAGGTCATCCTGTTCATCGATGAGCTCCACACCATCGTGGGCGCGGGTGCCACCGAGGGCTCCATGGACGCCGGCAACATCCTGAAGCCGGCGCTTGCCCGTGGTGATCTGCACGCGATCGGCGCGACTACGCTCGACGAATACCGCAAGTACATCGAGAAGGACGCGGCGCTCGCGCGTCGTTTCCAGACCGTGATGGTCTCCGAGCCTACCGTCGAGGACACCATCTCGATCCTGCGTGGCCTCAAGGAGAAGTACGAGATCTTCCACGGCGTGCATATCACCGATGGCGCGCTCGTGGCGGCTGCCGACCTCTCCGATCGCTACATCGCCGACCGTTTCCTGCCCGACAAGGCCATCGACCTGGTCGATGAGGCCGCAAGCCGCCTGCGCATGGAGCTCGACAGCATGCCGGTCGAGATCGACGCCACCACGCGTCAGCTCACCCAGCTGCAGATTGAGGAGCAGGCGCTCATGAAGGAGACCGATGACGCCTCCAAGGAGCGTCTGGAAGCCCTGCGCCAGGAGATCGCCGAGGTCCAGGAAAAGCTCAACGTGCAAAAGGCCGGCTGGCTCAACCAAAAGAACGCCATCGACCACGTGCAGGAGCTTAAGGGCCAGCTTGACGAGGCCAAGAGCGAAGAGGAGCGCGCGACGCGCAACGGCGACCTGGGCCGTGCGTCCGAGCTGCGCTTCTCCGTGATTCCGGGCCTGCAGCAGCAGATTCAGGAGTCCGAGGCCGCACTCGAGGCGCAAAAGCAGCAGAATGGCGAGGGCCTGAACGAGCAGGTGACCTCCGATGAGATCGCCGAGGTCGTGAGCGCCTGGACCGGCGTGCCCGTGTCCAAGATGATGCAGGGCGAGCTCGACAAGCTCAAGGGCCTGGAGGGTGAGCTGCATAAGCGCGTCATCGGTCAGGACGAGGCCGTCTCCGCCGTTGCCGCGGCCGTGCGCCGCAGCCGTGCGGGCCTCTCCGATCCGGACAAGCCCATCGGCAGCTTCTTCTTCCTGGGCCCCACCGGTGTAGGCAAGACCGAGCTCGCCAAGGCGCTTGCCGAGTGCCTGTTCGATGACGAGCGTGCGCTCGTGCGTATCGACATGTCCGAGTATATGGAGAAGTTCAGCGTCCAGCGTCTGATCGGTGCGCCTCCGGGATACGTGGGCTACGACGAGGGCGGCCAGCTCACCGAGGCCGTGCGCCGTCGTCCCTACTCCGTGATTTTGCTCGACGAGATGGAGAAGGCTCATCCGGATGTCTTCAACGTGCTGCTGCAGGTGCTTGATGACGGCCGCCTGACCGATGGCCAGGGTCGCCAGGTGTCCTTCAAGAACACGATTATCATCATGACGTCCAACGTGGGCTCCAAGGCCATCGCCGATCTGTCCGGTAAGGACGAGGAGGATATGCGCCATCAGGTCGACGCCGCCATGGCTCAGACCTTCCGCCCCGAGTTCCTCAACCGTATCGACGATATCGTGGTGTTTCATCCGCTCGGCATGGCGCAGATCGAGAAGATCGTCGACATCCAGCTTGCCGACGTTCGCGCACGCCTGGCCAAGGAGCGCATGACGCTTGCCATCACCCCGGCGGCCAAGCAGATGCTCGCCGTGGGTGGCCTGGACCCCGTGTTCGGTGCCCGTCCGCTCAAGCGCCTGGTCCAGCGCGAGGTCGTGGACGCCATCGCCGCCGCCATCATCGATGGCACGGTGCGCGAGGGCGATCAGGTGACGGTCGATGTCGACAAGGACGGCGGCTTTACCGTCGTGTGCGACAACACGCCGGCGGCTACCTACGAGGTCCCCGACGCCGAGTAGATTTTTGGGGCATGCCTTAAAATCTGCCAGCCGTCTCTAAACGCCAAGGGCGGCGGATCCAATTGGGTCCGCCGCCCTTTTTCGTGCGACAATCGATGGTGTTGAACATGAGTACATGGCAAGGAGCTATGCAGATGAAAGACGAGAACAAGACGAATGCACCGGCGACCGATGCCGCACCCAAGCCTGCGCCTAAGCCGGCGCCTAAGCCGCGCGACCCCTATATCCGTGCCGAGAACGAGGACGACGACGGCTACGACCCCTACAGCGACCGACGACCCGAGCGCGAGCCAATGTTCGAAGCCGACCCGTGGCGCTAAGTGCCACCCAAAAGGCCACCAATAAGTTGCGGTGAAATAGGGACTGTTGCGGTTTGACCAGCAAAAACAGTCCCTATTTCACCGCAACTGCGTTAGGGATTTTTCTGCAGGGGGAGGGTAGTCAAAAAAGCCCCGTCCCAAATTGACTGCCAAATTGGCTGCTCGGGGAGTCGCATTCGAGCTCGGTTGTCCTCTTAGCCACTCGATATCCTTCGGAGCAATAATAGTGAAAAACTTGCTTAAGTGTTAATCAAGCTACACACAATCTTGCTCTCTAATTAATCAAGAATCAGTATAATTTTGATTAGCTAGAGAGCAAGATTGGAGAATCATGGCATTCAACGACTTGATCGCCCAGAAAATAAAGGACTTTGAACAGCAGGGGGTTCCGCAGGTCTTTGAGCGAGACCTTGATCTGGGAAACCCACAGGAGCCAAAGCGCGACAACATCGTAAATGTGGTTGTGGGGGCCCGCCGTTGTGGAAAGACGTATCGCCTGTATCAGGAGATGCAGCGGCTTCAGGGCCGGGGCGTCGAGCTTGACCGGATGCTTTACTTTAATTTTGAGGACGAGCGCTTGCGCCCGTATGAGCCATCGCTGCTGGCGGACGTGCTTGACACGTTCTATGCGCTGCATCCTGCTGCTCGAACCGAGGGCGCTTACATTTTCTTTGACGAGATCCAGGAAATTCCCGAATGGGGTGCGTTTCTGCGGCGTGTAGTCGATACGGAGAAAGCGACCGTCTATGTGACGGGATCCTCTTCTAAGATGCTGTCCTCAGAACTTAAGAGCGAGTTCAGGGGTCGTTCTCTTATACGAGAGCTTTTTCCGTTGAGTTTTTCGGAATACGTTCGATATAAGACGGGGAGCGTTTTCGAGCCAGATGCGACCTTTTCCCCAAGCGATGCAGCGCTGCTTCGACATCATCTGATCGGATATCTTGAACGAGGGGGATTCATCGCGACACTTGAGCAGACGCCCGCAGACGCGATTCAGTTGCTACAGGAATATGCTTCGCGAACGGTCGCCATGGACGTCGTTGAACGTTACGACGTCAAGAACCCTCGCCTGGCATCTCTGTTCCTGACGCGGTGTATGGCATCTTCGGGACGAGAGCTGTCGGTGAACAAAGTGTACAACGAGTTCAAGAGCAGGCAGATACCCGTCAGTCGTAATTCGCTCAGCGACTTACTTGAGTATTATGAGGATGCCTACCTGCTGTTCTCCGTGCCGGAGTTCACGCGTTCACTGGCAAATAACATGCGGTCTGCGTCTAAGGTCTACGCTGTCGATCCTGCGATGTTTGGAGCATTCTCTCCCGCATCGGCATTGGACCAGGGCCAGAG
The DNA here is from genome assembly GCA_902496645.1 of uncultured Collinsella sp. Taxonomy (GTDB): domain Bacteria; phylum Actinomycetota; class Coriobacteriia; order Coriobacteriales; family Coriobacteriaceae; genus Collinsella. Next base: position 288 of record CABVBR010000115.1, on the reverse strand, counting down.
GCTCGAGACCGCAGTGTTCAACGCGCTAAGAAGAAGGACTCCCGCGGTGAGGGTCGGATCGGTCTGCCGCTTGCTGATCAAAGAGAAGAGCAAAAACCATGAGGTGGACTTTGTGGCTGGGGACGCACTTCTCATGCGGGCTTATAGCCTGATTCAGGTGAGTGTGGATATGGCAAGTGAGAAAACGCGCGAGCGCGAAATTGCCGCGCTTGATGCCTCGATGGCCCAGTTCGATCTTGGCGAGTCGGCAATCGTTACCATGGATGAGCAGGCCGATATTCCATGCGA
>CABVBR010000114.1 GCA_902496645.1 uncultured Collinsella sp. | reverse complement strand
TGAAAGATATTATTACCAAGTCTTTTCCTGCTTCAGGCGCACCTTCACGACCTGAAGCCACATTTGCCCAGAGGAGGTGACAATATGAAGGCTTATGAACTGCTGTTCTTTGTTGACCCGTCGCTCGACCCCGAGACTCGTCTCGCTGTTATGAAGCGTATCGATACCACGATCGCTGAGGGCGCTGGCAAGGTCGACTCCGTTGACGAGTGGGGCAAGCGCAAGCTCGCCTACGAGATCAACGACCTCACCGATGGTGACTACACCCTCATCAACTTCCACGCAGATCCTACCCAGATCGCCGAGCTTGATCGCGTCCTGCGCATCACCGACGCTGTGGTCCGCCACATGATCGTCCGTCGCGACGACCAGGAGTAAGACTGTCGTTTTGGACTGGGCTTGTGCCCCAAGAGGAAGTAGTGAGTTATGAGCATCAATCGAGTGAACATCACCGGTAACCTCACCCGCGATCCCGAGCTGCGCGCCACCGCCGGCGGAACCCAGGTTCTGTCCTTTGGCGTCGCCGTGAACGATCGTCGCCGCAACGCGCAGACTGGCGAGTGGGAGGACTATCCCAACTTTGTCGACTGCACCATGTTCGGCACCCGCGCCGAGGCCGTGAGCCGTTTCCTGGCAAAGGGAAACAAGGTCGCGATCGAGGGCAAGCTGCGCTACAGCTCTTGGGAGCGCGACGGTCAGCGCCGGAGCAAGCTCGAGGTCATCGTCGATGAGATTGAGTTTATGAGCTCCCGTGGTGGCCAGGGTGGCTACGATCAGGGCGGTTACGCCCCCGCAGCTCCCGCGCCCGCAGCACGTCCCGCCGCACCGGTGGCTACGCCGCCCGCGGTCGACGTCTATGATGAGGACATCCCGTTCTAAGGGTTGTTCACCTATTTTTGAGTGAGAGGTGGCTTCGGTTCGCCGAAGTTGCCAAACGAAAGGTATTTTGACATGGCTAATGATTTTTCTGCACGTCAGCCGCGTCGTAAGTACTGCCAGTTCTGCAAGGAGAACACTGAGTTCATCGACTATAAGGACACTCAGCTTCTCCGTAAGTACATGACCGACCGTGGCAAGATCAAGCCCCGTCGCGTCACTGGCGCTTGCACGCAGCATCAGCATGACATCGCCAACGCCATCAAGCGCGCCCGCGAGATGGCTCTCCTGCCGTACACCGTCCCCGTGGTTTCCTCTCGTGGCAACCGCGACCGCGGCTAAGAAGGGAGACGCATCATGAAGGTTATTCTTCTCGATGAGATCAAGGGCAAGGGCGGCGAGGGTGACGTCGTAGAGGTCGCTCAGGGTTACGCTGAGAACTTCCTGTTCCCCAAGAAGCTCGCTGTTGCCGCCACCAAGGGCAACCTCAAGCAGCTTGACGAGCGTCGCAACAACATCGCCAAGCGCGAGGCCGTCCGTCTGGCTACCGCCAACGAGACCAAGGCTGCCTTCGAGGGCAAGACGGTCACCGTTGACGTCAAGGTCGGCGACGAGGGCATCCTCTTTGGCTCCGTTACCGCCGCTATGATCGCTGACGCCATCAAGGCTCAGCTCGGTATGGACATCGACCGCAAGCGCGTCGAGCTCGGTAAGCCCATCAAGGTTGCCGGTGCCCACACCGTTGCCATCTCGCTGTACCGCGAGATCAAGGCCGAGGTTGTCGTTCTCGTCGGCGTTACCGCCGAGGAGCTTGCTGCCGAGGCTGAGGTCGAGGAGGCCGCTGAGGTCGCCGAGGCCGAGACCGCCGAGGTCGAGACTGAGGCTGCTGCCGAGTAGCATTTGCTGCAACGCAACAATCTTGTTCTAAGAAGGGCGCTCTGGGAAACCAGGGCGCCCTTTTGTTTTATTTGCGCTGAGTGAGTGTCATGGTGAACGTTGCGTCGAAGTCCTATATACAGGACCGTTCATCCGTTTGGTTCGGTGATGATTGGCGGCGCGCGGCGCGTTTTGGGACCGTGGCTGATACTATGGATGCTCGCAAGCGATATGAATGAGGATGCTCATGGCATATGACGATAGGGAGACCGGGCTGACGGTTGAGGACCGCGGCTCCAAGTTGGGTCTTCCCCAAAACCAAGATGCAGAGGCCAATGTACTGGCCGCTATGCTGCTATCGCCCGAGGTGGTCGAAGAGGCCCAGGTCGAGCTGCAGCCCGATGACTTCTACCGGCCCATTCATAAGACCATCTATACCGCGATGGTCGATATGTACAACAGCCGCATTCCCATCGACTCCATCTCGCTGATCGATTACCTGCGAAGCATCAACAAGCTTGATGCCGTGGGCGGCGAGGCCTACATTTTGGAGTTGATGGGTCAGACCCTGTCGCTCGTCAACTGGCAGCACCATGCCCGCGCTGGCCTATAACGCTCCCACCGATACCAAAGAGGTCGTGGAGCTGGCCGAGAGCAAGTTGCTCAAGGTCACGGCGCGCGAGGTCAAGTCGAGCTACAAGACGCTGACCGAGTTTATGGTCGAGGCCTATAACGAGGCCGAGGAAGTGTGCCAGGCAGGCGGCCAGGCTGCGGGCGTGCCCACGGGCTTCCCGTCGCTCGACCGCATGCTCATGGGTTTTCGCGAGGGCCAGCTCATCATCATCGGCGCCCGCCCTGCTGTGGGTAAGACGTCGTTCGCCCTGAATCTGGCGCTCAACGCTGCCGCTGCCGGTTATACCGTCGGCTTCTTCTCGCTGGAGATGTCGGGCAAGGAAATTGCCCAGCGTCTGATTTGCGCCTACGCCATGATCTCGATCAGTGACTTCCGCATGGGCCGCATTAGCCCCGAGCAGTGGGCAAATATCAACGAGGCCACGCAGACCTTGTCCAAGCTCGATATTCTGATTGACGATACGCCCGGCACCACAGTGACCGAGATTCGCGCCAAGAGCCGCCGCATGCTCCACAACAAGGAGAAAGCTATCATCATCCTGGACTACCTGCAGCTGGTGAGTCCTCCGCCGGGACGCCGCTCCGAGAGCCGTACCGTCGAGGTCTCCGAGATGTCGCGTGGTCTGAAGATCATGGCCAAGGAGCTCAAGATCCCGCTCATCGCGCTGTCGCAGCTCTCGCGTCAGGTCGAATCCCGTACCGGCAAGCGCCCGCAGCTTTCCGACCTTCGTGAATCGGGCTCCATCGAGCAGGACGCCGATATCGTTATGTTCTTGGACCGCTCCGCCGACGAGGCCGAAGCCTCGCGCGACGATCGACCCGACGAGGGCGTTACGCGTATTGTCGTGGCCAAGAACCGTTCGGGCCCGATCGGCGACGTCGACCTGATGTTCCTGCCGGCATCCACCAAGTTCTATGAGCTTGATGGGGCACATGCCGAGGAGTAGGACAGGCGCCCGTTGCACGGGTATACTGGGAATGTTTTGTGCTTCTGCGTGCCGGCGTGGCGCGTAGACAGTCCATGAATGTAAGGAGTAAACATGCCGTCAACCGTTTTGGTCGGTGCCCAGTGGGGCGATGAGGGCAAGGGTAAGATCTGCGACCTGGTCGCCGGCGACTTCGATGCCGTCGTGCGCTACTCGGGAGGCAACAACGCCGGCCACACCATCGTCGTCAACGGCAAGAAGTACGGCCTGCACCAGGTGCCCTCCGGCATCATGTATTCCGACCACGTGTCGGTGATCGGTAACGGCTGCGTCGTCAATCCCAAGGTTGTCCTTGAGGAGATCGACATGTTCGAGGCCGACGGCATCACCACCAAGAACCTCAAGATTAGCGGCAACGCGCATGTCATCATGCCGTACCACATCGATCTGGATGGCGCCTTTGAGCAGAAGCTCGGCAAGAAGAACATCGGTACCACCAAGCGCGGTATCGGTCCGTGCTATCAGGACAAGATGGCCCGCATTGGTCTGCGCATGCAGGACATGCTGGACGAGACGCTGTTCCGCGACAAGCTGGAGACCGCTCTCGCCCGCGTGAACCCCGAGCTCGAGCTCATCTACAACCTGCCCACCTACACCGTGGACCAGATTTGCGACGAGTACCTGCCGATGGCCGAGCGCCTGCGCCCCTACATCACCGAGACGAGCCTGCTGCTCAACAACATGATCGATGAGGGCAAGGACCTGCTGTTTGAGGGCGCCCAGGCGACGCTGCTCGACATCGACCACGGCACCTATCCGTACGTGACGTCTTCCAACTGCACCGCCGGCGGCGCCATTACCGGTTCTGGCGTCGGCATGAAGAACGTCGACCGCGTGCTGGGCGTCATGAAGGCCTACATCACCCGCGTCGGTTCGGGCCCCATGCCCACCGAGCTTTCCTATGAGTCCGAGGCCGGCCACACGCTGACCGAGGAGGGCTATGAGTACGGCGTGACCACCGGTCGCCGTCGTCGTTGCGGCTGGTTTGACGGCCCTATCGCCAACTATGCCTCGCGCGTCAACGGCCTCACCGACATCGCCGTGACCAAGCTCGACGTGCTTTCGGCCTTCGACACCATCAAGGTGTGCGTGGCCTACGACGTCGATGGCGAGCGCTACACGAGCGTGCCCGAACACCAGGTGCGCTTTGAGCATGCCAAGCCCATCTACGAGGAGCTCCCTGGCTGGAAGTGCGATATCACCGGTTGCCGCAGCTTTGACGAGCTGCCGCAGGAGGCTCAGGACTACGTGGCGTTTATCGAGGATCTGGCACACACCCGCGTGACGTTCATTGGCGTTGGCGCTGGTCGCGAGCAGATCATCAACCGATTCTGGAAGTAATCGGGACTATTTGGTTATTGCGATATACCCCTTTGCAGCCCGGACGGGCGGCCGAGGGGTATATTTGCTTGCAAAGAGCTCGCGCGGAGCGGGCCATTCATCCATAGAGGAGGCACCCTTGAAGGCGGACACTCAAACCATCGACATCCTGTTGTTGGGCAGCGGCGGCCGTGAGCATGCTTTGGCAGCTAAGCTCGCAGCATCACCGCGCGCCGGCAAGCTCTACATCGCGCCGGGCAACGGCGGCACCGCGAGCTGTGGTGAGAACGTTGTTCTCGACGATTGCGATCCTGCGGCCGTGGCGGCGTTTGCGCAGAGCCACGGATGCGGACTCGTGGTAATTGGCCCCGAGGCTCCGCTCGTGGCGGGCGTGGCCGACGCCGTGCGCGCGGCGGGTATTCCCTGCTTTGGCCCAGGTGCCGAAGGTGCCCAGATGGAGGGTTCCAAGCTGTTCTCCAAGCAGCTCATGGAGCGTGCGGGCATTCCGACGGCAGCCTATGGTTCGTTTACCGACGAGGCTTCGGCTCTCGCCTACGTGCGCGAGCAGGGCGCTCCGCTGGTCGTGAAGGCCGACGGCCTTGCCGCGGGCAAGGGCGTTATCGTGGCGACCGAACTTGAGCAGGCCGAGGAGGCCGTGCGCGAGTGCTTTGGCGGCACCTTTGGCGATGCCGGCAACACCGTGGTTATCGAGGAGATGCTCGTTGGTCCCGAGTGCTCGCTGCTCGCCTTTACCGACGGCAAGACCGTGCGCCCCATGGCCACCTCGCAGGACCACAAGCGCGCCCTCGAGGGCGACAAGGGCCCCAACACCGGCGGCATGGGCGTCTACAGCCCGGTGCCCATCGTGACCGATGAGGAGCACGCCACGATGGTGAAGGTCATGGAGCAGACCGTGGCCGAGCTCGCTGCCGAGGGTATCGACTACCGCGGCTGCCTGTACGGCGGCTTTATGCTCACGCCTGCCGGCCCCAAGGTGCTGGAGTTCAATGCCCGCTTTGGCGACCCCGAGACGCAGGTCGTGCTGCCGCGCCTTAAAAACGACCTGGTCGAGGTCATGCTCGCCTGCGCCAACTGCGAGCTCGATCAGATTGAGCTCGACTGGCGTGACGAGTGGGCTGTGGCCGTTGTCCTGACGAGCGCGGGCTATCCCGGCAGCTACGAGAAGGGCAAGGTCATCACTGGCATTGAGGATGCCGAGGCCATGGAGAACGTGACCGTGTACCACGCGGGCGCTGCCGTGGTGGACGGCCAGCTGACCAATGGTGGCCGCGTGCTTGCCGTGACCGCTCTGGGCGACACGTTCGAGAACGCTCGCAACCTTGCCTACGAGGCCTGCGAGAAGATTGATTTTGAGGGCAAGACCCTGCGTCACGACATCGGCCTGCGCGCGCTGCGCGGCCGCGACGCCTGGGATGCCTAAAGTCCGAGAGGAATGAGACGGATGGACGAGAAGAACGAAGAGCTCGTGGATGCGCAGATCGTTGAAGAGGACAGCCGCATGTATGGGCACGCCGAGGGCGAGCCTGGTGGCGAGGTCGCTGACGAGCCGGCGCTGGTGTTGGGCGACGACGACCCGCACGATGCCGAGCTGCACGAGAAGATTCTTTCGGAGGAGTGTGCCTGGAAGGGCAAGATCCTCGACGTCCACCGTCTTGAGGTTGAGCTGCCCAACGGTCGCCGCAGCGCCCGCGATATCGTTCGCCATCCGGGTGCGGCGGCCGTTGTGGCGCTGACCGAGAGTGGCAAGATCGTACTGGTGCGTCAGTACCGCACCGCCATCGACCGCGTGACGGTCGAGATTCCCGCCGGCAAGCTCGATCCAGGCGAGGACCCGCTCGATTGCGCCAAGCGCGAACTGCATGAGGAGACGGGCTTTAGGGCTGGTCGTATTCGCTTTTTGACGTCGATTGTCACGTCCTGTGGTTTTTGCGATGAGATCATCCACATCTACTTGGCTACCAAGCTCGAGTTTGATGCGCCCAACCCCGATGATGACGAGTTTGTCAACGTGGACCTGGTGCCGCTGCACGAGCTGATCGACGCCGTACTCGACGGCAAGATCGAAGACGCCAAGACCGTCGT
>CABVBR010000113.1 GCA_902496645.1 uncultured Collinsella sp. | reverse complement strand
CGTCACACGGATGCCCTGGCGCCCGAGCTTCTTGATCATCATCTCGCGCAGATGCGGATTGGCCGAGACGCCGCCGCCAATGCAATATTCCTTGCACCCGGTGGCATGCAGCGCGTTCTTGGCCTTCTTGTACTGCACGTCAAAGACCGCCGCCTCAAACGAAGCCGCCAGATCGGGCAGATGAATCGTACGCCCGGCTTTGGTCTCCTGCTCAATGTAGAGCGTCACGGCCGTTTTGAGACCCGAGAGCGAGAAACGATAGTCTCCCCTGCTGTTAAGCGCACGGGGAAAGTCAATAGCCTTGGGATTACCCGTCTCGGCCAGCTTGGAGATGATGGGGCCGCCGGGATAGCCCAGACCCAGCGCCTTAGCCACCTTATCGAAGGCCTCGCCCACGGCGTCGTCGAGCGTCTCGCCGAGCACCTCGTAGTCACCCCACGCCTTGACGTGAACAAGCATGGTATGACCGCCCGAGACGAGCGTAAAGATAAACGGCGGCTTGAGGTCGGGCTGCGCCAGCAGGTTAGCGAACAGGTGGCCCTCAAGGTGATTGACGCACACGAGCGGTTTACCGGCAGCATAGGCAAAGCCCTTGGCAAAGGCGACGCCCACCACCAGCGCGCCCACCAGACCCGGACCCTGCGTCACACCCACGGCGGCAAGCTCGCTGGGGGCAATGGCTCCGCCCTCAAGGCCAAGCGATGCTGCGGCATCCTCGAGCGCTGCATCCACAACGCTCACGATAACCTCGACATGCTTGCGAGAGGCAATCTCGGGCACTACGCCGCCAAAGCGGGCGTGGAAATCAATCTGCGTCGATACCTGGTTGGCAAGCATGTTGCCGTCCGCGTCGATAATCGCCACGGCCGTCTCATCGCAGGAGCTCTCGATGGCAAGTACCAGGCGACGGCGCTCAATTTCGGCACGCTCCTCAGCGCTGCGCCCGGGCGTGGGCAGGGGCCATGCACGCTGCTCGGCCGCTGTCGGCTCGGGAGAAGCGTTATCGACCGGCAGCACGAGGGGCAGCGGCGCCGTCATGACGATGGCATCCTTGCCGGCACCGTAGTACCCGCGACGGCGGCCCGCCTCGGTAAAGCCCAGTGCGGTATAGAGCGCAATTGCACCCTCGTTGCCGTCCTCGACCTCGAGCGATGCCGTGGTGCAGCCGAGCATCTGGGCATCGTAGCTCACATGCGACAGCAGCTTGCGGGCGATACCCTCGCGGCGGTGCGCCGGATCGACGGCGACATCCATAATCTGCACGTCACCGTCCACGACCATGCCGCCGGCAAGACCCAGCAGCTGACCGTCGTCATGCGCCACCCACCAGCTGCGCGGAGCGGCAACGTCCTCGCCCAGCTCGGACAAAAACATGCCCGGCGTCCAGGCCTCGTGCCCGGCACCTTCAAAGCAGGCCGCCTCCAGAGCGCTCGCGCCCTCGGCATCCGCCGCGCCCATGGGACGGAACTGCAGATGGCGGCCGGCGAGCTCGTCGGCGACACCCGTAATCTCGCTTTGGGCACTCTCGGCAAGGCCAAGACGCTTGCGTTCGTTTTCCTCGGCATCCGAGAGACGCGTATAGATCGGCAAAACACGGGCGGGATCGCCATCGCCCGTAGCGTGCGCCAACAACAGACCCTCACCCGAGGGCCACCACAGGTCGCGCTCCACGCAGCGAGCCGTCTCATTCTCGCTCAGCAGTTTGCCGTAGCGCACGAGACCGTCGCCAGTCAGCTGAACCTGGTCCCAGTCCGCGGCTTGGCGCCACTCGTCGAGCGCCACGGCGGCCTTAGCCACGCGCTCGCGCTCAAACAGGCGCTCAGGGCCCTCATCGTTCAACATATATAGGGCCGGATAAACCTCGCCGCGCATAGCGTCGGCCAAAATGCCCAGTTTGCCACGCACGCCAGCCTTCCACGCCGTCCAAGCGCAGGCATCAAGCGTCGACACGCCCAGCAGTGGCACGTTGGCACCGCGCGCCAAACCCTTGGCGGTGGAAATGCCGATGCGCACGCCGGTAAACGAACCCGGACCGCGACCGACGACGTAACAGCCCACGTCAGCACGGTCCAGACCAGCCTGGTCCAGCACGCCGTCGACGGTATTCACGAGCTCCACGTTGGCATGGCGACGGCACATATGGTCGCCACTCACCAGTTTCGTCTCGTCCGTCTGCCCATCAATCCAGCTTGCCGCGCAGGCAAGCATGTCGGTCGAAGTATCGAGCGCCACCACCAGCGCGTAATCGTTATGCAAGCTCATCTTGTACAGCCTTATCAATCAAATCGGAAAGCTCCGCTGCGCGCTCGCCGCGCGCCTCGAGCGTTATCATTCGCACGTCGCTATCGCTCTCATCACGCTTAAGCGTTACCGAAAGATACTCGTCTGTCAGTTCATCCTGGAACTGTTCGCCCCACTCCAACAGACAGACGCCCTCGTAGCCCAGCACATCGAAAATACCCGTATCCTCGAGCTCGTAAGCATGCTCCAGGCGGTACAGGTCAAAGTGGAACAGCGGAATACGCCCTTGGTCATGAACAGCCATGAGTGCGAACGTAGGGCTCGTAACCATATGCCCGTCGCCCAGACCGCGTGAGACGCCCTTGGTAAAGTGGGTTTTGCCCACTCCCAGGCCACCGGTCAGGATGAGCACATCGCCGTCCTCCAGGCACGGCGCGACCAGCTCGCCAAAATGCTCCGTATCGGCAGTGCAAGCCGTTTTGTAAGTACCTACCCCCAGGCGCTCCAGGGACATATATGCTCCTTATTATTCCGAGGCAGCCTCTGGCGCGGGATGTCGCTCCAGACAGTCGCCCAGCATCTTAAAGTCTTCCTCCAGCAGCTCCTGCCACGCCGGATTGCGCAGGGCCGCCGCCGGATGGAACGTGGGCATCACCACAAAGTGTCCCATCTGATGGAACCTGCCGCGCAACTTGGTAATGCCAATCTCAGTCTTAAGCACAAAGTGCGTCGCGGGGTTGCCGAGCGTCACGATGATATCAGGCCAGATGCTTCGAATCTGCTCACGCAAAAACGGCGAGCAAGCCAGCACTTCCTCGGGACGCGGATTGCGGTTTCCCGGCGGGCGGCACTTAAGCACGTTGGCAATGTAGACGTCTTCGCGCTTAAGGCCAGCCAGCGACAGGATGCCGTTGAGATCCTCGCCCGCCGCTCCCACAAAGGGTTCACCCTGCAAATCCTCGTTGCGGCCCGGCGCCTCACCGATAAACATCACACGGGCACGGGGATTTCCCACGCCAAAAACGATGTTATGGCGCGATTGATAAAGCTGGCACAGGCGGCAATCGCCTAAAACCGCCTCGATCTCCTCGAGCGCGACCTCACGCGGCGCCTGATGGCTGTGGCCGGGGATGTGCATGACGCCCATGGTGGCTCCTACACGTAGACCTTGTCGAGACGCATGCCAAAGCCGCAGGCGACCTCGTAGTTAATCGTGCCACGCAGGCGTGCCATCTCGTCCATGGTAATCTCGGCATCGCCGTCGCGGCCGACAATGATCATCTCGTCGCCGTACTCGGCCTCGGGAATCTCGTGCGCTGGGTTGGACTGAATGGCAACCATAAATTGGTCCATGCAGATGTTGCCCACCTGGCGAACGCGCTCGCCGCGATATAGCACATCCATACGGTTAGAAAGCGTACGCGAAAGACCATCGGCGTATCCGATCGGCAACGTGCAAATCTGGACGCGCGTGCGCGGCACACGATAGGTAAAACCGTAACCTACGCCCTCGCCCATCGCAGGATGCGCCACGCGCGTCACACGCGCGTGAACGCTCATGACGGGATCGAGCTGCATCACGCGACCGCTCAACTCACAGGGCTGCAGGCCATATAGACCGATGCCGGCGCGAATCATATCAAAATGCATCGAGGAATCGAGCATCGAAGACGGCGTATTGGCGCAATGCACGATGCCGCACTCAAAGCCTGCGTCCTTAATGGCTTGAACGGCCTCGGTAAAGCGCTGGCACTGCAGCTTGTAGTCCCAACCCGAAGGCTCATCGGCCGTGGCGAAGTGCGTAAACACGCCGTCGCACTCAATACCGCGATGGAAATTAATGCCGCGGACAAAGTCGAGTACCTGCGTGTAGTGGACACCGATGCGGTTCATGCCCGTCTCGATGGCCAGATGATATTTGCCCACCTTGTCCGCAGCGACGGCGCACTCGCCAAACGCGAGAGCAAAATCGGACGTATAGACCGAAGGCATGATGTCGAACTCGAGCAAAACGGGGATAGCCTCGATGGGCGGCTCGCTCAGAATCAGGATAGGTTTGGTAATTCCACCCTGGCGCAGCTCAACGCCCTCGTTGACCGTCGCCACCGCGAACATGTCTGCTCCGGCAGAGTACATGATTTTGGCGCACTCTACAGCACCATGGCCATAGGCATCGGCCTTGACCACACAGCACAGACGTTGGCGCGGGTCGAGCAGGTTCTTGTAAGCCCTCGTGTTACGGCGAAGTGCCCCGCGGTCGATCTCAACCCAGGACCAGCGCGTCAAATCGGCCTTATTCATGATTAGTCATCCGACCCTTCGTCCATGATTCCCAGATCTTCGAGCGCATCCTTTGCCGCCAGATCCATGGCGAGGCCGATCAAGTCGATCAGATCGGTCGCGATGACACTCTTCTCGCCGAACTCCGTCGCCGCGGCAAAACCCGCGTAGCTGTGGAGCGCGACGGCATACGAGTACAGCAGTTCCCAACGATCCATCTCGTCGCGCATGGTGGCCAGCGTGCCAGCCAAAATGCCCGCAAGAACATCGCCCGAACCGGCAGTCGCCAGCGAAGCCGGACCCGAGAGCGGGAGCAGCACACGCTCGACACCGCAGATAGCCGTCGTCGGCCCCTTAGCGATAACCACGAGATTATCGGAGCCGGCAGCCCAGACAACCTTCTGCGCGGCCGCGATCGCAGTCCCCAGATCGTTGACCTCGTCACCGGCAACCAAGCGCGAAAGCTCGCGATAGTGCGGCGTCATGACGAGCGGCTGCTCACGACGATACATCTCGGGATTGCTATCGATACCGTCAATGGCAATCTTAGAGAGGCAGTTGAGCGCATCGGCGTCCAAGATGAGCGGCACATCAAGCTCGAGCAGGCCCGAAACTACCTGCATAGCGCCAGCAGACGTCGTCATACCGGGGCCGCACAGCACGCAGCTGTACTTCTTTGCAATCTCGCACACCGTCATGCGCGCAGCGGCACCAAAGGAGCCGCGGGAATCGGACGGAATAGCAAAGACGGGAATCGAAGGAAGCGCCATACGAATAAGGTTAGCGCAGGCATCTGGCGTTGCGACCGCAACATAGCCGGCACCAGCACGGGCAGCAGACTTGGCTGCCATAATGGCGGCACCGGGGTACTGCGCAGAGCCGGCGACAATAAGCACAGAGCCACGAGAATACTTATCGATATTCGTTGGCAGCGGAGCGAAGTAATCGACCAAGTCGCCAGGCTCGACAATCTCGGCCGCATGGTCCACATCATCGATGACCTCGTCAAGACGATCGTAAAGATTACCGCAGACCAAATCACCAGCGTACTCAGGACCATCGGCGCTATACAAACCGATCTTGGGGGCAATCATCGTTACCGTACGCTCGGCACGAATGCAATCATCATCAACCACACCCGTCTCGGCATTCAGGCCCGAGGGGACATCGATAGACACGACGCAATCGGCGCATTCATTGACCGTGGGGATCCAAATGGAGAACGGCGCACGCAGATTGCCATGGAAACCGGTGCCGAAGATAGCGTCAACAACAACGTCCGCCTTATCGATCAGGACCTCAAGCTCATCTCGCGAGGGGCCGACGCACACGTGCACGTCACGACCAGCGGTTCGACGGGCGACATGACGAGCCAGAGCGGCAGGAATCTCATCCGGCTCAACCGGAGATACGATGTCCACGTCAACGCCCTTATGGCTCAAGATATCTGCCGCGACCCAACCGTCGCCACCGTTGTTGCCAAAACCGACCAGAACAAGGACGCGATTAGGATTGAGTTTTAGGATTTCACTAGCAGCAAACTCACCCGCCAGCTCCATAAGCTCAGCCTTCGAAGTTCCCTCGCGTTCGATAATATCCTCGAGGCGAACGACTTCCTCGGTACTCAAAACCGGTTTCATCTATGCTCCTAGCGTATCTTGCGAAGCATCGCCCAGGTGCTCCGTCAAAGCTGAATTTTGAAGCTGCTCAAGCTCATCCAAAACCGAGCGAGCCTCTTTAAATGTTTGTGCAACGCGCTCCTTGGTGCTCACCTTTTCCTCTTTAGGCTTCGGGCGAGCATCTTCGGTAATGGCAATGGCATTCGCGACGGCCAAATCCCCCGTCAGCGTAATGGAAAGCGCGACCTCAACAACACCAAGCTCTTGAGCAATCTCGAGCGCTCGACCCGAAAGTAACGCCTTAGGCTTTCCGAGCTTATCGCGCGTTACCGAGACGTCCTTGCGGCCGACACCCTGGCTAAAGCCCGTACCAAGAGCTTTGAGAACCGCTTCACGAGAAGCAAAACGACTTGCATAGTGCGCTGCAGGACGCGATGATGCATCGCAATATGCGCACTCTTCTTCGGTAAACACACGCCGAGCAAACGACGGCGTCTTTTCAAGGATTGATTTCATGCGGGAAATCTCGACGATATCAACGCCGATACCAGCTTCAGCCATGTTCACCTCCATATTGCACAGACTAAGTTATTGTAGCCCGTTAACGGAAGATGCGACAAACGAGGGTCATAAAACACAGCGAGTTTGATAGATCTGGCTTTACACGCAAAAAAGGGGGAGGCCGC
>CABVBR010000112.1 GCA_902496645.1 uncultured Collinsella sp. | reverse complement strand
CGGCTTGCCCAACGTCAACGAGCAGACGCGCCAGCGCGTGCAGGCCGCTATGCAAGAGCTCGGCTTTCGTCCGAGTTATGCCGGTCGCTCGCTGCGCGATGGCCGTTACCATTCGGTCGGCCTGTGCGTCAACGATGTCACCAAGTTTGGCAACCTCTCAATGATCGACGGCATCGCCAGCGCTGCTCGCGAGCATAATTGCGCCATCACGCTGGTCGAGATGTCCAAGACCGAGGAATTCTCGCTTGCCGAGGCCACGCGTCGTATGGCCGCGCTGCCCGTGGACGGCATCATTATCGGCATGAGTCGCATGGCACCCGATTTTGAGACGTTTGATCCACTGCCGGGCATTGGCACGGTCATCGTTACCATGTACGCGCATCCGCGCGTGACCACGGTCGATTCCGACCATTACGGCTGCTCGCTGTTGCTCATGGATCATCTGTTTGAGCTGGGACACGAGCAGATTCGCTATATTGGCGGCCCGTCGTTCTCGGTCGACGAGCAGTTTCGTCGCGCCGGTTGGCAGGATGCACTCGAGCGTAAGCACATTAAGCCGCAGGCGCCGCTCGAGGGCGATTGGTCTGCCAACAGCGGTTACGAGGCCGGCAGATATCTGGCCGAGCACGACCGCACCATGACGGCGATTTACGCGGCAAACGACCAAATGGCAAACGGTGCCATCGCCGCGCTGCGCGATAGCGGCTTGCGCGTGCCCGAGGACGTGAGCGTGGTGGGCGTCGACGATTCGCTCGATGATTTTGTGGCACACAACGAGCTCACGACCGTGCGATTCGATCTACATCAGCGCGGACGCGAGGTGTTTGAGCATGCGGTTCCCGAGGCGGGTGCGGCGGGCAAAACCGTTGCCATCCGTATTCCCGGCCAGCTCATTATTCGACATAGCACGGCGATACTGCGCGCATAGTTTGTGCAGGTAAACGGCGATTTATCGCATTTCAATAACAATCGGTATGGATGCCGGCAGATAACAGTTGGGATACTGCCTAGTGTTATGATAGACGGGTTCTTTTGTCTATCTAGGAGGCTTTGCCTGATGGAGATCACCAAGGATATCCGCTACATCGGTGTCGACGATCACGACATTGACCTGTTCGAGGGCCAGTACGATGTGTCCGAGAACGGTATGGCATACAACAGCTACGTTATCTTGGGCGAAAAGATCGCTGTCGCCGATTCAGTCGACGGCGGTTTTGTTGACGAGTGGCTCGGCAACCTCGAGGCCGCGCTTGACGGCCGTACGCCCGACTACCTGGTCGTCCATCACATGGAGCCCGATCACTCCGCCGGCATCGCTGCCTTTATGGAGCGCTATCCCCAGGCCCAGATTGTGGCCAGCATGGGCGCCTTCCGCATGATGGTCAACTACTTTGGCACCGACTACCCCGAGCGCAAGATGGTCGTCAAAGAGGGCGACGTGCTCGACCTGGGTGGCCACAGCCTGACCTTTATCGGCGCCCCCAACGTTCACTGGCCTGAGGTGATCTTCTCCTACGAGTCCACCGACAAGGTGCTCTTTAGTGCCGACGGCTTTGGCAAGTTTGGCGCCAACGACATCGAGGATCCCGAGGGCTGGGCTTGCGAGGCTCGCCGCTACTACTTTGGCATCGTCGGTAAGTTCGGCAAGTTTGTGCAGGCCGTCCTCAAGAAGGCCGCCGACCTGGACATCCAGATTATCTGCCCGCTCCACGGCCCCGTGCTGACCGAGAACCTGGGCTACTACCTCGACACCTATAACACCTGGTCGAGCTATCAGCCCGAGGACGAGGGCATCACGATCGCCTATGCGAGCGTGTATGGCCATCTGAAGGCTGCCGTCGAGGAGCTCGCATCTGCGCTCGAGGCTCGCGGCCAGAAGGTCTCCGTCTTTGATCTGGCTCGCGACGACATGGCCGAGGCCGTTGAGGATGCGTTCCGCTACGACCGTCTGGTGCTCGCCTCCATTACCTATCAGGGCGAGATCTTCCCGTGCATGAGCACATTTATCCACACGCTCGCCGAGCATGCCTACCAGAACCGTACCGTGGCGCTTGTCGAGTCCGGTTCCTGGGCGCCCGCTGCCGCCAAGGTTATGACCAAGGAGCTCGAGGGTATGAAGGACATCACCCTGACGCAGAACAAAGTGACTGTGCTGGGCTCGCTCAACGACGCCTCGCGCGCTCAGATCGAGGCCCTCGCCGACGAGCTTTCCAAGTAGCGACACGTTCACTTTTGACGCTCAACCATCACAACCACCACAAAGGGGACAGGCACCTTTGTGGTGGTTTTTGTTTAAGCGCCGGCGATGATGAGGGCTGGACGTGCGCTGTCGGTGGCCTCGGCGATTGAGGCGGCGACGGCATGATCGGGGTCACGGTCCATCACGATGGTGTCAACGTCGGCAAGCTCGGCAAAGCGGTACATGCCGCGTCCGTTAACCTTGCTGGCGTCCATGAGGGCGACGCTTTGATGGGCCGCGGCGATCATCGCCGTTTTGGTCTCGGCCATCTGGGGAAAGTCGGTCGTAAAGCCGCAGCTGGAGACAAAGGCGCCGGGGCACATGACGGCCAGATCGGCATGGACCATTTGGAGCGCCTGCATGGTGAGCGGTCCGTACAAATAACGATGGCCTTTGCGCAGCGCCCCGCCCAGCATGACGACATCGACCGAGGGCATGCTCTCGTCGATGTAATCGGCAATGGTAATGTCTGCCGTGATGACGGTGATACCGTCGCGCTGATCGAGGAGCCGGACGAACTCGAGCGCCGTGGTGCCCGAGTCGACGAGCAGCGTGTCGCCGTCATTGACGAGCTCGATGGCGCTTTGTGCGATGGCCTGCTTGGCGGCGACGTTGACATTGATGCGGCGATCCTGCGTGGAGACGGTCAGGCGTTTGTGGAGCGATACAGCACCACCATGTGTGCGGCGCAGCTTGCCTGCTTCGGCGAGCGCGTCCAGGTCGGCGCGGGCGGTGACGGAGGACACGCCAAAGGTCTGGGCGATTTCTGCTACCTGCACCGAGGCGTTATGATCGAGCATTTCCATAATGGCGGTACGGCGTTCGTCGGCAAAAGCACGGGTTGTTGCATGGGCCATGGTGGCTCCATTCTCGACTAAATTTGCAGGAATTGTGTTGACCTCATTTTCGTTCATTTTCTTTTTGAGTAAGAAAACACCTTTCGATTACTTATCTTTTCTATAAAAGAAAGACGCTGAACGCTCAAAATTCAATATCGAACATGTCAACTCGGCTCAAATTTCTTCCGTTTGCTTTTCAAAAATGACTGTATTGACCTGCATGGGCTCAATATCTCGCACGTGCAAAGCTGCTGAATTTCATACAATGAGCGCAGCAAAACGCAAGGTAAAATGCCTTGTGAACAACTACGCCCGATGTCCAGATGCGGGCGAGGGAGAGGAGCAAACGCTCATGGCACTTGTTACCACCGAAAAGATGCTCAAGGACGCTCAGGCCGGCCACTACGCCGTTGGCGCGTTCAACGTCGAGAACCTCGAGTTTGTTATGGCCGTTCTGGCCGCTGCCGAGGAGACCAAGTCCCCCGTCATCATGCAGACCACCCCGGGCACCATCAAGACCGCTGGTCTGGACTACTTCTACGGCATGGTCAAGGCTGCCGCCGAGCGCGCTTCCGTGCCCGTCGCTCTGCACCTCGATCACGGCGATGGCTATGACCGCTGCATGCAGGCTTTCCGCACGGGCTACACCTCTGTCATGATCGACGGTTCGCACGAGTCCTTCGAGGACAACATCGCCCTGACCAAGTCCGTCGCCGATGCTGGCCGCGCCATGGGCGTGCCCGTCGAGGCCGAGCTCGGTAAGGTTGGCGGCAAGGAGGACGACGGTCCCGCGGTTGAGGGCGAGAGCCCCTACACCGATCCTGCCGAGGCCAAGGAGTTTGTCGAGCGCACTGGCTGCACCTCTCTCGCTATTGGCGTTGGCACCAGCCACGGCGTGTACACGAGCGATCCGCACATCGAGCAGTCCGTGGTCAAGGCCATCCGCGACGCCGTCGACGTGCCGCTGGTTCTGCACGGCACCTCTGGTGTGCCCGATGAGCAGGTTGCCGAGGCTGTGAAGAACGGCATCTGCAAGGTTAACTACGCCACCGAGCTGCGTCAGGCCTACACCAAGGGCTTCATGGCCTACATGGCCGAAAACCCTGCCTGCTTCGACCCCAAGAAGCCGGCCAAGGAGGGCATGCGTGAGATCACCGAGCTGGTTAAGATTCGCATGACCAACCTCAACTCTGTGGGCAAAGCAGAGTAACAACAAGGGTACTCTGATCCCACCGGACGGTTTGGGCGGGTCCCGTACTTAGTTTCCAAAACGTCCTCGCGCATGAAGGCCCCCGTTGTCTCGCTTCTTCGAAGCGTTGACAACGGGGGCCTTCGCGCTGCGGAATGATTTTGGAAACTAAGTACGGGACCCGCCCAAACCGTCCTGCTCAATCGCCCTTGTGGCGTTAGGACTGCGAATTTGGGATGGGAGGGTTACTTGGTTGTTAGGGTTAACAGGTCGTTGGGGGTTTTGAGGTTGTAGGTGGCATTTGGGATATCTTGGTGTGATCCCCATGCTGCTCTGGCAAAACTGACCCCTGCTGAAGTTGCGCATTGTTCGTCGTAGACGGTGTCGCCAACGTAGACGACGTTGCCAGGATTCGCGCCCGTACGTCGGAGATATTCGAGCATGGGTGCGGGTGCTGGCTTGTGTTCGGTTGTGTCTTCGACAAGGATGATGTGCTCAAAATACGTATCGAAGCCAAGGGGCGCTATTTCTTCTGCGTATTCGTCGCGCGCACGTGAGGAGACAATGCCAAGATTGCAACCGCTATCGGCGAGTTTTGCGATGACTTCAAGCAAACCTGGAAACACGCTGATGGTGCTTTTATAGCTGGCGGCAACTTGGCACCAGCGATCCAACGTTGCTTGCGAGTAGATTCCAAGCTTCTCAAGGGCATTCTTGCCGGGTATGCCGAGGGCAAATTCAAGCTCGTTTCGGGGGAGCGTTTTGCCGGTCTCTTCTTGGACAATTTGGGCAAGCGATGACAGAACGCTTTCTTCTGTATCTGCCAATGTTCCATCAACGTCAAACACGACATGGTCGAATTGTTTCATGGCATTCCTTTCTCTCATCTGTCTGATAGTGTGGGACAGGTGAGGTGGAAGCGCTAGCGTTATTTCTGCCCTGTAGTATCGAAATTCTGCCTCATGGCTCGATACTCAGAAGGGGTGCAGCCAATTTGTTCCTTGAATACCTGCCCAAGGTGGCTTGCCGTTGCAAAGCCGCATTGGTGAGCGATCGTCTGTACCGTTCGCGTGGTGTGCGTCAAGAGCGTGCAGGCGCGGGTGATGCGGTATGCGCGTAGATACGCGGCCGGGGTTGTTCCCGCGCAAGCTTTGATGGTGCGATAACAATCTCTTTCGCTGATGCCGACCGCGGACGCAATTTGGGGAACATCTATGCTGTCTGCATAGTGTGTGCGGATGTAGTCCAGAATTTCCCTGAACCGAATTTCACGGCTGGTCATCAAAGAACTATTGTCCAAAGCGAATTGTGATTTAGCTTTGGCATAAATCTGAACCCAGAGTTCTGACAGGCAATTTCGAAGCGCCATCTCGTTCTGCGGCTGTTGAAGATCGTGGCTGAAGGAGCTCTTCAGCAAATCGATAAAGGGCATATCGTCGGGGTTGGCGGGCGACCATTTGAGCATATCGACGCCTTGACATTGCAGTAAAGGATTGATGTAGCGCTTTTGAAGGCGTCCCGCGGGGTCGCCGAGCATTGATGGTTGAAAGATATGCAGCATTTGAATGGCTGGCGCCGAATTGGGTGATTGAAGGGTGCTGTGCAAAACGCCGCCGTTGATAAAGCCGGCGGACCCTTCCTCAAAGCGCATGTGCTCCTGAGCCGCACGCGTGTGATAGTCAATTGTTCCCTGCTCCATGTAGAAAAGCTCGACTTCGGAATGCCAGTGCCAGGGGACAGAATTACCCGGATAGCGAGCGAATTCTGCGCGTTCGGCAATATAGGGCCAGTCTTCGGCGGTCTCGGGAAAGGCTTCCTCGCGTCCTCCGCGGTGCAATTCTATGTGATCCATGTTTCGCATGGCATCAGTATAAAGCGCGATGGGCTTAGATTGCTCTTGCCTGTTCGGGGAACGCCTTGTCTAGGGATGCTTGGAGCTTTTCGAACGATGCTCGCAAGTTGAGGCTCTGATTGGTTGAGCGTTTGGCTTTTGTGGTGGGGGAGTCGAGGAGGCCGCTTCTCTGTGTCGGGGGGAAGGAGAAAAGGTCTGCATGTTTTAGGGATGGCAGCTGTGCTGCGTCATTGGAAGAATGCATGCGTGCGGCCTCCTCGATGTCCACCAAAAGGTTGCGCACGGGGTGTGCTGCTAGGTCCCGTGCGTTGGCAGTATTATGCCGCGGTCGTTGCAAAGAAGCGCTAAAGAAAGACTTAATGAGGTTTGCGATTACGATGAAACCGCAGGTCAGAGATACTGAGTAACACTCTTGTAAGGTTTTGGGCTTAAGGGCTTTCTAAGGTTTGTGGCGCGGATGTGGCGCGGGCGTGCGGGACCTGTGAATGGCTCGTTTTAGCGCTGCGGAGTCACGGCTCGCACCTGCTCGATGACCTTTTCCATGGTGGTATCGATGCGGTCCTTTTTGAGTTCGCATTCCCAGATGGTTATGGGCGTCCAGCCCATTTCGGTGAGTGCTGCCACGGCAGCTCGGTCGCGCTCGACGTTGCGCCGGAACTTTGCTTCCCAAAACTCAACGTTGCGCTTGGGCTGGCTCGGATTGCACTTGGGGCAGCGG
>CABVBR010000111.1 GCA_902496645.1 uncultured Collinsella sp. | reverse complement strand
CCAGCGCGGAGTTGTGGGTGATGATGATGACCGTAATGCCCTGCTTGCGGCAAGTGTCCTGCAGCAGCTGCAAGATCTGCTTGCCGGTTTTATAGTCGAGCGCGCCCGTGGGCTCGTCGCACAGGAGCAGCTTGGGGTTCTTTGCCAGTGCGCGGGCGATGGACACGCGCTGCTGCTCGCCGCCCGAAAGCTGTGCCGGAAAGTTGCCCAGGCGCTCGCCCAGGCCAACCTGGCGAAGCGTTTGCTCGGCATCGAGCGAATCGGGGCAGATCTGAGCTGCAAGCTCAACGTTTTCGAGCGCCGTCAGGTTGGGGACCAGATTGTAGAACTGGAAGACAAAGCCCACGTCGGCGCGGCGGTATTCCACAAGCTGTGCCTCGTTGGCAGCGCTCACGTCACGCCCGTCCACCGTCACGGTGCCGGAAGTTGCCGTATCCATGCCGCCCAGAATGTTGAGGGCCGTAGTCTTGCCGGCACCCGAAGCACCCAGGATAATGGCGAGCTCGCCGCGCTCGACCGTAAAGCTCGCGCCGTCGAGCGCATGAATGCGGGCATCGCCCTCGCCGTATGCCTTGATAACGTCTTTGAATTCGATATAGGCCATCGATTAATTCCCATCTGGTCGGATAACTCTTTAGTATTACCCATTTCCCACCGACCAAAAAGGGACAGGTTTATTTTGGCAGGTTTTATATGGGGGAATGGCGGGTGTAGGCGAGGCGCCGGGGAGGCCGAGAAATCATCAACGGGGTCAGGCCGACCGCCAAACACAACGCACGCATCTCAATCTGTCAGCCAAATCATTCGAACAGCTGTTCGTTTCTATGATATGATTCAACTATCTAAGCAGGCCAATACGCAGAAAGGCGGCCAACATGGCGTTCGACTTTAAGAAGGAATGCGAGGAGCTCTACAAACCTGCAAGCAAGCCGAGTATCGTAACTGTCCCGCCTATGAGCTACGTTGCCGTTCGCGGAAAGGGCGACCCAAATACCGAAGGTGGCGAGTATCAAAACGCCCTGCCGCTACTTTATGGCATCGCCTATACCGTCAAGATGTCGAAGAAAGGCTCAAGGAGTATCGAGGGCTATTTCGACTTTGTGGTACCGCCGCTCGAGGGTTTCTGGTGGCAAGACTCCCCGAGCGGCGACATCGATTATGTACGCAAGGACGATTTCAACTTTATCTCGTGCATTCGCCTGCCCGATTTCGTCACCCGAGATGACTTTGACTGGGCAGTCGCGGAAGCCACGACCAAAAAGAAACTGGACTTTTCTGCCGTCGAGCTGCTTAAAGTTGACGAGGGTCTCTGCGTTCAATGCATGCACACCGGGCCCTACGACAACGAACCGGCGACCGTAAACGCTATGAATGAATACACGACCAAGCAGGGCTATGTCCCCGACTTCTCAGACACCCGTTTCCATCACGAAATCTATCTCTCCGATCCACGCAAAAGTGCACCGGAGAAACTTAAGACTGTGGTTCGTCATCCTATCAAGCGCGCCGAATAGCATGGAGCGTCATTTCACGCGCTAGGTTTTAAGCCAGTCAACCAGCCGCCACCTAGGCCGTCCGGTAATTATCCTGACGTGGCCCGTCGCATCTTATAAGTTTGTTTTGCTAAAGCTGGAAAGCCTCTCAACGATGCGCAACTCCAGCCCTTTTTCTATCAAGAGAGCAAGTGTCGGAAAGCAAAATGTCAGAAAGCAGCGCTTCGAGCAGAATCAAACGCCTGGTCAACACCTATAGCGGTCTCGTGCTCATGGGCGCCGTCGGAATCCCTATCGGCGTTATCGTTGGCGCCATCTGTGCCCTTTTTGGTCGTGTGCTCCTGGCAATCGGCGCCTTCCGGGACGCGCACGTCGCACTGCTCCTTCCCTTTCTCGCCCTCGCGGGTCTGGCCATCGTATTTGCCTACCGCACCTGGGGCAAAGGCACCGATCGGGGCATGAGCTTAGTATTTGACGTAGGCCACGGGCGTGAAGACGCCATCTCCCCGCGTCTCGTGCCGCTCATTATGCTGAGCACGTGGGGGACGCATCTCTTTGGCGGTAGTGCGGGACGCGAGGGCGTAGCGGTGCAGATCGGCGCCACCGTCTCGTATTGGATCGGCCGACGTCTACCTTTCCGAGACCCCGGCAACACGTTTTTGCTTATCGGCATGGCCGCTGGCTTTGCCGGACTCTTTCGAACGCCGCTCGCTGCTACGGTCTTTGCGATCGAGGTGCTGGTCGCCGGACGCATGGAATACCGCGCGCTGTTTCCCGCGCTTACGGCTTCACTTGCCGCAAGCATGACCTCGGGCGCCCTGGGGCTCGAGAAGTTCGAGGTCGCCGTTACCGCCTCGTATGCGCTCGACCTCCCCGGTCTTGGGCGGCTGGCGCTGTTGGGTATCGCGTTTGGCATGGTAGGTGGCGCCTTTGCCTGGTGCCTTGCCCATGCTAAGACCCTTGCAGTGCGGCTGCTCCCCAGCCCTTACACACGCGTTGCCGTTATGGGCCTTGCACTGTCAGCGATTCTGTTCGTGCTGTGGCAGGGGCGATACTGCGGCCTTGGAACAAACCTGATATCGGCGGCGCTCGACGGTGACGGCAAGCTCGCCATCATACCTTGGGACTGGGCGCTCAAATTCACACTCACCATCGCCACGCTTGCCGCGGGTTATCAAGGTGGCGAGGTCACGCCGCTGTTCTCCATCGGGGCCAGCCTGGGTGTCGCGCTCGCTGGAATTCTCGGCATGCCCGTTGAGCTCTGCGCCGCGCTGGGCTACGCAGCCGTCTTTGGCAGCGCCACCAATACGCTGCTCGCGCCGATCCTTATTGGCTGCGAAGTCTTCGGCTTTGGCGACTTGCCGAAGTTCTTTATTGTCTGCGTCGTGGCTTACCTGTTCAACATGGATAAGTCGATCTACGCCCTGCAAAAGCGGGCGTAGATGGATGTCCAAGCAGGTGGTCTCAACCGGAAACGGCGTCTTGGCTATGCAAAGTGCTCGAACGTTATTCCTCGTACGCGCCCTCAAGCCGAAGCAGCCACTCCTTGCGATCAAGCCCGCCGGCATATCCGTTAAGCGAGCCGTCGGCGGCAACCACGCGATGGCACGGCACGATAATCGAAATGGGATTGCGTGCAACCGCAGCCCCCACGGCACGTGGGGACACAACAGGAGCCTCGTTTCCCGGCACACGATGTCGAGCCGCAACACGCTGGGCGATCTCACCATACGTAGCGACCTCGCCACGCGGGATAGAAAGCAGCTCAAACCAAACCTCGCGCTGAAACGCCGTACCAATCATATGCAACGGCGGCGTAAACCGAGGCTCCTGCCCCGCAAAATAAGCATTCAGCCACGCCCAAGAACGCTCAAGCACCGAAGAAGCCGCGCCATTTGCCGGACTCACCGACGACATGCCGCCAATACCGGAAACCGCGTCGGCGCCTTCAACATGTTCGGAGTCTTCCCGGAGAAGCGTGGAGCCAAAATGTTCCTGCCCCTCAAACCAAAGCCCCGTCAGACCGCGGCCATCAGCGGCAAGCAAGATTTCGCCCAAAGGCGAGGCAAACGTCGTCGTGACCACCAGCGGCTCCTTTCAAAACTCCGCAACATAATACCGCGAATTGTGCAGACAACCCCGCAGATACGTCTGGGCGGGCTCGCAATTGCTTAAGCGAGGCTGTTTTCCCCAATCAAGCGAAGAAGACGCGGGGCATCGACGCCAGAGCGGTACCTCTATCAGCTGAGCTCTAATACTTTCCCGAGAAGTGAACGAGTAAAAACGAAGCCCCGGAGTATCCAGACCTTTAGACCAGAAAACCGCAGGATTCGCGCTGCAAAACCGCAGGAAATAGCGGTCAAAATATGCCAATGCTTCGGGGGCCCAAATAAGGTCGTTCACTTCTCGGCAAAGTATTAGACCCCGATTCACCCCAACCCCAAAGTCGCCCCAGGCAGCAGGCGCGACAGCGCCGCGGCTGCCGTCACGGCCCCGCAGTCACCCCAGGCAGCAGGCGCAACGCGCCGCAGCTGCCGGCCGCGCCCCACAGTCCCCCAAGGCGGCAGGCGCAAAGCGCCGAAGCCGCCGCCGGGATCAGGGCCCGCAACAGCCACGTGCCCCCACATCAGCCCAGCGGCCCCAACCAACAACGGCCCCATCGCAGGTCGCTTGCAGCAGCGTCACCGCAGGCGGGGGCCGGGCTTGGTTTTCAGAACACTCCGCAGACCAGTGTGGCACCTTGTCCGCGGCTCCGAAGGAGCAGGACAAGGCGCCACACATGGTCGAGGACGTTCTGAAAACCAAGCCCGGCCCCCGCCGGACAGGTCCACCACTACTCGCAGAGCAGCTTGGCAATCTGGACGGCGTTGGTTGCCGCGCCCTTACGGATTTGGTCGCCGCAGCACCAGAAGGTGATGCCGCGCGCAGCCTCGGGGTTCGAGATGTCGCGGCGCACGCGACCGACCCAGATCAGGTCCTGGTCGGACGTATCCATCGGCATGGGGAAACGGTCGTGTGCATCCTCGGCAGCCATATCGTCAACCAGCTTGACGCCGGGAGCGGCAGCCAGCGCAGCACGGGCCTCCTCGACCGTAATATCGCGCTCAAACTCGAGCGTAATGCTCTCGGAGTGCGAACGCAGCACGGGCACGCGCACGCAGGTGCAGTTCACGCGCAGCTCGGGCAGATGCATGATCTTGCGGCCCTCGTTTTGCAGCTTCATCTCCTCGGAGGTAAAGCCCTCCTCCTTGACGCCGCCAATCTGCGGAATCAGGTTGCTCGCCAGCTGGGCGGCAAATGCGCGCGGCTCGGGAATCTCCTCGCCACGGCCCAGGGCGGCAAGCTGAGCCTCGAGCTCGGCCATGCCAGGAGCGCCGGCACCCGAAGCCGCCTGATACGTCGAGACGATCATGCGCTTCACGCCGGCGAGCTGATGCAGCGGCCACGTGGGAACCAGGCCGATGATGGTCGCGCAGTTGGGGTTGGCGATAAGGCCGTGATGCCACTTGATATCGTCGGCATTGATCTCGGGCACGACCAGCGGCACCTCGGGATCCATACGGAAAGCATGGCTGTTGTCGACCACGACGGCGCCGCGCTTGACGGCCTCGGGCAGCAGCTCCTTGGCGATATCGTCGCCGGCAGCGCCGAGTACGATGTCGCAGCCCTCAAAGGCCTCGGGGCAAGCCTCTTCGATTACGATCTGCTCGCCGCGGAACTCAACGGTCTTGCCCGCAGAGCGCGCGCTCGCCAGCAGCTTGAGCTTACCGACCGGAAACTTCTGCTCGTTGAGGCACTCGAGCATCTGGGTGCCCACGGCTCCCGTCGCGCCCAAAATAGCAACCGTGTACTGTTTCATGCTTCCCCCTTTAAAGGTTGTGGCTTTTGCCCGCACGCCGAGCAGGCCAATTATTGTTGCCAGTGTATACAAGAACGGGGCGGGCACGAAACCCGCCCCGTCGAAACGAAACCGAAACGAAACGCCCCGCCGTAGATTTTGAGACATGACTCAAAAATCTAGCGAGATAGCAGCTACTTGTGGAGCGCAGCCAGAGCGGGATCGACCGGCGCGGAAGCCTCCAGGTCGGAGACCTTCACAATGCCGTTCTCATCGGAGAAGGCACGGTAAATGGTCCGAATCGCCAGGTCGAAGTCCTTCTCCTCGACACCGATAATGATGTTGATCTCGTCGCAGCTCTGCGAAATCATACGCACGCTCACGCCGGCCTGGCCAAGCATACCAAACAGATGGCCCGAGATACCTGCGCGGCCGCGCAGGTTACGGCCGACGGTAGCGATGAGCGCCAGGCCCTCGACAACCTCGATCTCGAGCGGCTCGACCTCCTGCTGAATGTCGCCCACGAGTGAGTACAGCGAATCGTGAACGTCCTGCTCCTGCACCACGGCGCCAAAGCGGTCGACACCGGTGGGCATGTGCTCGACGGAAACGTCATAGCGCTCGAAGACCGAGAGCGCACGGCGCATAAAGCCAACACGAGGCTTGGTGCGGTCGCGGGCAACGTTGATGGCGACAAAGCCGCGCTTGCCGGTCACGCCGGTAATGATGGGCTCCGCCTCACCCTCATCAGCCGTCTCGCTAATGATGGTGCCGGGGTCCTGCGGCGCATTGGTGTTCTTGATGACCAGCGGAATACCCGCCTCGCGCACGGGGAACACGGCCTCCTCGTGCAGGACGCTTGCGCCCATGTACGAAAGCTCGCGCAGCTCCTCGTAGGTAACGCGCGCAATGGGCTGAGCCTCGGGAACAATACGCGGATCGGCAGAATAGAAACCCGAAACGTCGGTCCAGTTCTCGTACAGATCGGCGCCCAGGCACTTGGCCAGGATCGAGCCCGAGATATCGCCGCCGCCACGGTCGAGCAGCTTGATCTGGCCCTCTCGCGTCGCGCCGTAGAAACCGGGCATAACAAAGCCGCCCTGCTGGCCGTACTCCTGCACCAGCTCGGAGGTGCGATTCATGCTGAGCGTACCGTCGTGATGGAACGCCACAACCGTCGCGGCGTCCAGGAACGGCAGGCCCAGGTACTCGGCCATCAAGCGAGCGGTGAAGTACTCGCCGCGGCTCACGAGCTCCTCGGTAGAGTAACCGCCCGAGCGGGCGCGCTCGGCAAAGGCCGCGAACTCCTCGCGGATGGGATAGGTGAGCTCCAGCTCGTCAGCGATATCAAAATAGCGCTGGCCGATGTCCTCGAGTAGTTCCTCGCACGACACGTGATACTTAACGTGCGCGTTAACCAGGTAGAGCAGGTCGGTTACCTTAGTGTCGCCCTTAAAGCGGCGGCCGCAGGCGGAAACCACCACAAAACGGCGGGCAGGGTCGGCATCAACGATGGCCTTGATCTTTTTGAAGTG
>CABVBR010000110.1 GCA_902496645.1 uncultured Collinsella sp. | reverse complement strand
GAGCTGCTGGCAAAGTCGCGCGCCGAAAGCGCCCGTCGCCGCGCCCAGGACGAACGCCTGGCCGTCGCCGCCCAATGGAACAAACGCATCCAGATCGCGGAAGCGAAGGAGAAGAACATGGATATCCGCAACCTCGAGGGTTCGATCGCCGCCCTCGTCACGCCGTTTAAAAAGGACGGCAGCGTCGACTTTGACGCGCTCGAGCGCCTTATCGATTTCCACCTGCAAAATGGCACCGACGCCATCCTCACCCTGGGCACCACCGGCGAGAGCGCCACGATGACCGATGACGAGGACAACTCCGTCGTCGCCGCCGTGGTCAAGCAGGTTGCAGGACGCGTCCCCGTCATCGCCGGCTCGGGCTCCAACTCCACGCAAACCATGCTCACCAAGTCGCTCACCTACCAGGGCTTGGGAGCCGACGGTCTGTTACTCATTACCCCCTACTACAACAAGTCTAACGAAGAGGGTATCTATCAGCACTTTAAGACCGTCGCCGATGCTGTGGACATCCCCTGCATCCTGTACAACATCCCCGGCCGCTGCGGCTGCGGCATCAGCGAGCGCAACGTGGAGCGCCTGGCCGCGCACCCCAACATCATGGGCATCAAGGAGGCCTCAGGTAACGTCGCCTATGCCGCAAAGATCGCGCACCTGCTGTCCGACGACTTCCGCATGTATTCGGGCGAGGACGCGCTGACCGTACCGCTCATGAGCTTGGGCGCCTCGGGCACCATCAGCGTGTGGGCCGACATTCAGCCGCAGCTTGTGCATGACATGTGCCGCGCCTATTTGGACGGTGACGTGGCGCGCGCCCGCGATATCCAGATTGCCGGCCAGCCGCTCATCAACGCCCTCTTTAGTGAGGTCAACCCCATCCCCGTTAAAGAAGCGCTCGCTCAGATGGGTATGATCGAGGCAAACTACCGCATGCCGCTTTGCCCCATGGCAGACGACACGCGCGCCGCACTTACCGATGCTCTGAAGGGAGCTGGTCTGCTTGATTAAGGCCGTCATTATGGGAACGGGCCGCATGGGCTCGCTCATCCGCACTACCGCCGAGGGCATTGTCAATGCCGCTGGGCAGCCCGTTTTTGATATCGTGGCCCAGATCGGCTTCGACTTGTCCGAGTTCGAGAACGCCCCGGCAGCCGACGTCATCATCGACTTTTCGAACGTCGCGACCTTCCACGCCGTCATCGCCTATGTCGAGCGCACGGGCGCCGCGTTGGTCTCGGGCACCACGGGCTACACGCCCGATCAGATGGACCGCCTGCGCGAGCTGGGTCAGAACGCCCGCGTCATGCACTCGGGCAATTACTCCATCGGCATCGCAGCCCTGCGCCATCTAGTGGCCCAGGCCACGCGTGAGCTGCCCGGCTTTGACTGCGAGATTGTCGAGACGCACCACAACCAAAAGGTCGACGCCCCGAGCGGCACTGCCAAGCTGCTACTCGACGCCGTCGTCGAAGCCGAGCCCGAGGCAGGCTACCACCCCGTCTATGGCCGCGAGGGCATGTGCGGCGCTCGCGATCCCAAGGAAATCGGCATGCACTCGCTGCGCGGTGGCACTGTTGCCGGCGTGCACGAAGTGAGTTTCTTTGGCCAGGACGAGGAGGTCACGCTCACCCACCGCGCCACGAGCCGTCAGATCTTTGTCAACGGCGCCTTGGCAGCCGCGCAAAAGCTCGTCACCCGCGAACCCGGCTTCTATACGTTTGACCAGGTCATGTTTGCCTAACCAGGTATCAACCGAATCCACCCAAAGGAGAGATAGCAAATGAGCAACGCAGCCGAGATGGATGCACAGGAGATTATCAACTACATCGCCACCGCGCCCAAAAAGACGCCCGTCAAGCTGTACGTGCGCGAGAAGCCGGGCATGAAGGTCCAGTGGGGCAATGCACACGTCTACGGCGGTCGTCGCGGCAAGACCGTCTTTGGCGACTGGGATGAGCTCAAGGCCATCCTCGATGCCAATGCCGACTCCATCGACTACTACGACGTCGAGAATGACTGTCGCAACTCCGCCGTGCCCATGCTCGACCTTAAGGGCATCAACGCCCGCATCGAGCCGGGCGCGATCATCCGCGACCGCGTCGAGATCGGCAACCGCGCCGTCATCATGATGGGCGCCATCATCAACATCGGCTCCGTTATCGGCGAGGGCTCTATGATTGATATGGGCGCCGTCCTGGGCGGCCGCGCAACCGTGGGCAAGAACTGCCACATCGGCGCCGGCACCGTACTGGCAGGCGTCGTTGAGCCCGCGAGCGCCACGCCCGTCATCATCGAGGACGATGTCATGATTGGCGCCAACGCCGTGGTCCTGGAGGGCGTGCGCGTGGGCAAGGGCGCCGTCGTGGCTGCCGGTGCCGTATGCGTCGAGGACGTCCCCGCCGGCGCCGTCGCGGCCGGTGTCCCCGCCCGCGTTATCAAGATGCGCGACGAGAAGACCGACAGCAAGACCGGCCTCGAAGAGGGCTTACGTCAACTTTAATAGTTACGCGGTTTTGACAAACCACGTTTTCGCTGACGTATGCTCAACCTACGGCGCAATTCAGCTCCAAGCAAAAAGGTCGAAGCCCTCATCCGAGGCTTCGGCCTTTGTTTTTTTGCAGTGTCCAAGCACAGTTTATCGATTCTCGATGCTGCCGATATTCTTGAGCTCGATGGAGATGAGGCCATTGGGCTCATTGACGAACTCGATGTACTCGGAGTTCGAACCCATCTCGGCCGGGAAGCTGATTTCGATACCCGTGTCGGTTCGGATCTTATGATTGCGCACCGCCGCGCGTTCGACCTGCTTGCGCTCCACGGGCACACGCTCAGGCACCTTCTCCTCGGTCAGCGCCGCGCGCACGCTCTCCTTGATAACCGGTTCGTCCTCAAAGACCTCATCGACGATATCCCAAGGCGGCAGCTCCTCGTCATCCTCAACCTTCTCGGCAACGGCAGCCTTAACCTTAGCGAGCGCTACAGCCGTGTTGGCACCATGCTCCTCGGCGACTTCCTCGACCACACGCGTCACGGTGTCGATGACCTCCTTACCCGATACGCCCGTGTCGCACTGCAGCAGGCCGTCGGGAATGAGCATGCGATCCTCGCCGGCAATCTTGCGCTTCTTGTCCACGTAGCCGATCTCCATGGTACTCGCGCGCACGATGGCATAGCTCGGCACCTTTTGCGAGGGGTTCGGCAGAATGGCGTAGTGGCGCGCGATGTCGTTACGCACCTCCCCCTCCTCGCGACCCACCTCGTGCATGAATGCCTGCTTGGAGCCCAGCAGCATCACGGCAAACCAGCGGGCATCCTCATCGTCGTCAAAATCGGCCACGAGCACGTCGGTGGACTCGGCTTTCTCGGCTTTGGTGAGCTCGGAGGAGATAAACTCCGCAATCTGCTGCGACAGGTCCACGAACTCGCGCTCGCCAAAGAAATAGCCCTTGAGCTCGCCGCCAAACGCAGAGTTCTCGGCAAACGTGGCGCGTTTATTGTCGGCCGAGGTACGCGCACGGCGCAGATGCGTGGTCACGAAGTTGCGCACGGTACGGCTCTCGATATCGAGCTCGCGCTGGCTCATAACGTTGACGGCAGAGTCAAAGTCCAGGATATGCAGAATCGCATGATTGATTTTCATATACGGCATTCCGTTCTAGATTGAATTGAGCACGAACCAGTATAGCGGTCGAGCCCGCCCCAGGCGCATCGAAGATTGGTGCATCGGGGACAGGTTGCTTTGCACCAATGGCTAGCGCAGGAGCTCGGACTGCCATACCTCGAGCTGTTCTGCCAGGCTCTTACCACTAGAAGGCACGCTGAACTCGGGACGTTTGGGCAGCAGCGCACACTTAAGAATTGCCACGATGGTCTGCGAGACAAAGCGTCGCGTATCCTTGTCAAACCCTTGCGCAGCCTGGAGCATCACGGGCAGGCTCTCGCGCAGATTCCCAGCGATATCCGCAAACCGCTCAGCACCCGTAGCCTCAAACACGGAGAACAACGCATCTACAAAACGCTCGCGCTCGCTAGGCGAAACTGCAAGCAGCATCTCGCGAATGGAATCATCAACGTATCGAGCACCGGCGGACAGGCGCTCACAGTACACGAAGTCGTGACCATCAACCACCCAGCTAAAGGGATTGTGCTGCAGCAGGCTGAACTCGGTGCTCTCAACGATGGCATAGTCCTCCTGCGTCTCGAACATCATGCCAAAGATCGACGACCGAGGTAGCGTCTTGTCGATTCGACCGGAAAGATCGGCAAAGGCGTTGCCGTTCAGAAACTCCTCGACGAAACCCGGACCATCATGGGAATACGCCTGTTCGATTCGCGCACGGGCGACATCGGAGCACATCGCCGCACCGTACACCGCAAGGTTTCCACCCTTGGAATGACCTCCGCACAAAAGCGGCCCGTCAATCGCATCCGCCGCCTCGTCCACATAACGCGCCGCGGATTCCTGGGCCGGCACAGGATACCGGAACGCCATGTTAAAGTCCTCTTTCCAGCCCACAATCGTGCTGTCGGTCCCCCGGAAGGAAAGATAGCTAAACCCCGCCGGAAACCGGAACGCCATGGCTGCAAACTGCTCTGTCGCCACCACATCGCTCACGGCACGATAGCCGCAAACGTGCACGCCACGGTAGCGAGGACTTGCTGCCACGGCCTCCAGCAAGGCCTTGCTCCCCTCCGGGTCCCACAAGTCGTCAATCATGTCCCGGTAGCACTCGGCACGCAGCAGCTCGCGTACGTCTAGGCCCTGCCAGTTCGTCAGCTCCGCCATATCACCCGGCAAACGCAAATAGGACAACCACGCAAAGACGAGGCTATCCACCGCGCAGAACGGCCTCTCCTCAAACGGATCAAACGCCGTCTGGGCATAGGTTAAAAAATTAGGCGAATCCGACATGGCCCTCCCATCAACTATGGTGCATTGGGGCAACTATGGTGCATTGGGGTCAGGTTACTTTGCACCAAAAAGGCGCCCGGGCCGTGTGGACCCGGACGCCTTCATTGTAGCTTTTCGCTCTAGCGAGCTTGATTTAGCAGGAGAAGTCGACGCTGTCGATGATGTCCTTGAGGGCCTTGGCGGAGGCGGTGAGCTCATGCTGCTCGTCATCGTTCAGCGGCACGGGGACGCGACAGACGACGCCGTCGCGGCCAACGACCGTCGGCATGGAGATGGCAAGATCGGACAGGCCATACTCGCCCACCATGAGCGAGGAGACGGGCAGAACGGTCTGCTCATCGCGCATGACGGCGGTGCAGATGCGCTTGACGGCCATGGCGACGCCATAGTAGGTGGCGTGCTTCTTCTCGATGATGGTGTAGGCGGAGTTCTTGACGTCCTCGGCGATGCGCTTCTCGGCAGCCTCATGCTCCAGATGACCGTGAAGCTCGCAGAAAGTGTTCAGCGGCACGCCGGCAACCTGGGCGCTGGACCAAGCGACAAACTCAGAGTCGCCGTGCTCACCCATGACATAGGCCTGGACATCGCGCGGGTCAACCTCGACGTGGGCACCAAGCATCTGCTGCAGACGGCCAGTGTCGAGCACGGTGCCGGAGCCGATGACATGGCCCTCGGGCAGGCCGGACATCTTGATGGCGGCATAGGTCAGAACATCGACCGGGTTGGAGACAATGAGCAGAATGCCGTCGAAGCCAGACTTCTTAATTTCGGGAATGATGGACTTAAAGATGTTGACGTTCTTGTTGACCAGGTCCAGGCGAGTCTCACCGGGCTTCTGGGCAGCGCCAGCGGTGACGACGATCATGGCGGCGTCGGCGACATCGGAATAATCGCCGGCGTAGATCTTCATCGGCTCGGCAAACGTCATGCCGTGCGCGATATCCAGGGCCTCACCCTCGGCGCGGTTCTTGTCCACGTCGATGAGGACCATCTCGGAGAACAGACCACTCTGCATCAGCGCGAACGCCGAAGACGAACCAACGAAACCGCAGCCGACAATAGCGACCTTCTTCTCGTTAACCATTAGAAACTCCCATCTCTCTCCACAAGCAAGCCGCCCGGGAACGACCCGAGCGGCTTGCCGTAATCCCAATACATCCAATCGGGACTTTGATTATGCTCCTATTCGCAGCCAAAAATCGACCGTTTACCGAAATTGTTTGCAGGATTCGTAAAATAACTGCACGAAATCGGTTTCGAGCTATTGACGAGCCGAAATACCTTTCTAATACAGGCCCGCCTCGCGAATGGCCTCGACAGCCAAAGCAATCTGGTCGGGCGGCAAGACCAGCGCCATGCGCACGTGCCCCTCGCCCGAAGGACCAAAGCTCGCGCCCGGCGTCACCACAACGCCGGCCTTCTCCATGAGCTCCTCGCAAAACGCCATGGAATCGGTGCGACCACCGGGAAGCTTGGCCCACACAAACATAGAGCCATGCGCGTTGGGACGCTCCCAGCCCAGGCCCTCAAGACCGTCGCACAGGGCATCGCGGCGCTCCTGGTACTTCAGACGCTGCGCCTCGACCTCATCGCGCGGACCGTTCAGGCAGGCGATAGCAGCCTTCTGGATCGGGAAGAACATACCAAAGTCGATCTGGCCGCGCAGCTTGGCAAAGGCAGAGACCACGTCCTCGCGGCCGACCAAAAAGCCGATACGCGCACCGGTGACGTTAAACGACTTGGAAAGCGAGAAGAACTCCACGCCCACCTCAAGCGCACCAGGATACTGCAAGAAGCTTCCGCCCGGCTCGCCGTCGAACACGATGTCGGAGTACGCGTTGTCATGGACGATGAGCAGGTCGTGCTCGCGGGCGAAAGCGATGATCTCCTCGTAGACCTCGGGCGTGCCCAACGAGCCGACCGGGTTTGCGGGCAGCGACACGATCATATACTTGGCACGATCGGCCACCTCGGG
>CABVBR010000109.1 GCA_902496645.1 uncultured Collinsella sp. | reverse complement strand
GTCGACATGCCGGCCCGTCCCCAATCTGAAGGACCGCTTTTGACGCAGCAGTTTACGATTTCTGTATCCCGGCCGGATGGGACGCCCATCTCCGTCGTCGTTACCAAAAAGCGCGTCAAAAACTTCAACCTACGCGTCACATCAAGCGGTGAGGTCCACGCCAGCGCACCGCTCGGCGCCAGCCGCGAGCGCATCGAGGCATTTGTGAAGCGCAACAGCGCCTGGATTGTCAGCCGACTTGCCCAGCGCAAGCAACGTCAGGCGGCAGCGCGAGAGCCACTCAGTCCCTCGTCCATCATTGCACTTTGGGGCAAGCCCATCACGGTACAGGATGCGCTCGATCACAACTTTGCATCACCCGCACCGCGACCCAAGCAGGCTACCTTCGCAAGTTTTATGGGTACCGACGAAACGGACGAAGACCCACAGGCCAAGCGGCGCGCAATCCTCGACGGCCTAACGTCCGACGAGCTCCAAGCCCACATCAGCCAGCTTTATACGACCGAGGTCACCGCAGCGCTACGCGATATGGTGCGCGCATACGAAATCGCAATGGGCGTCACCGTGGCCCGCATCTCCGTGCGCAGCATGAAAACGCGTTGGGGCTCATGCACGCCCAAGACCGGAGCCATTCGCATCGCACGCGAGCTCGCCGCCTATCCCATCGAGTGTCTCGACATGGTTGTCGCCCACGAGCTCGTCCACTTGCTCGAGCCAAGCCACAATCAGCGGTTTCACGCCCTGCTCGACACGTACTGCCCCAACAATAGAGCTCTGTCGCAGCGGCTCAAGCAGCCATCCATAGAGACGTATTAGAACCGGTTAGCGCACGCGCTCGATCTCGACACCGCAACTTGCCAGGGGCAGGCCAACAGGGGCCCACGGCTTATCGAGCTTTATGCGCACACCAAGCAGCGAGGGATAGCGGCGCAGCAGCATCTGGGCTGTCCCCTCGGCTGCCGCCTCGATAAGTTTAAACGTATGCTCGCGCAGATAGCCATCGACATCGTGGCACACCGAGCCATAGTCAATCGAGGCGTCCAGGTTATCGTGCTCCCCCGCCGCGCGCAGGTCGGCATAGAGCACCAGAGAAACGACGAACTTCTGACCCAGCGCGTTCTCCTCGGGATATACACCGTGGTTGGCAAAAACCTCAAGGCCGTCAATGACAATACGATCGGCATGGCGCAAATCGTCATAGCTCACGTGGGGCACCGCCGTTGCGGTGGATATTTCGCCCCTTCCACGGCGGGCGAGCTCGGCGCCTTCAGTCTTGGTTGCATTCTCGGGCAGTTTCTTGTTGCTCATCGCGATCGTCTCCTTCGTTTAGAACCCCGACCGCGCAAACTAACTACACGCGAATCGACAGGTTCTTTTTATCATCGCTCCAGTTGCAAGCATTGCGCGCGGGACATGCAAAGCAGGCGCGCGACGCTTTGTCGGCTGCATAGAGCAAACGCTCAAGCGGTTGGCTGTTCACGCGCAGCTTTCGATGGCCCAGAATGGCCGTCTTAATGGCTGCGGCATCGGCCGGCTCAAACGCCACGTCATCGGGCATGCCACCGAGAATTGCATCAGCGACGCGCTCGCTTGCAACATCATGGGATATACCCGATTCGTACTGTTCATCTTTGCCGATATCGTGAAGAAGTGCCGTGGCGTAGATGACCTCGCGGTCAAACTCGAGCTGTTCCTCGAGATTCTTGATCCACATAATGCGGGCGACATCGAGCAGATGGTCAATACCGTGGCGGCAAAAGATGCGCCCCGATTCCAGCTGAGCAATGTTGCCCAGGTGGCGCCGGAACAGGCCGTTGGCACAAATGTAATCGATACGATGCATGACGCCAAAAGGCGCCAGGCCCGAAGCCATAAAACCGCGACGCGGCGTTCCCTCGTCAGTATTCGATGTAAAGTCGTTGACGACTCTCATAGTTAGCGTCCCAGCATCCTAAAGAAACGCTCTTCGAGCGCGGGGTCGGTCTCAAAGACGCCGCGGCGAGCGAGCGTCACGGTCTTGGTGCCGGGCTTTTGCACGCCGCGCATGGTCATGCACATATGCTCAGCTTCCATGAGCACAATCGCTCCCTGGGGAGCGAGATAATCCATGAGGGCGTCGGCAACCTGCGCACACAGCTGCTCCTGCAGCTGCAGACGGCGGGCATAAACCTCAACCGTGCGAGCAAGCTTAGAGAGCCCTGCGACACGGCCGTTGGGGATATAGCCAATGGTAGCCTTGCCGTAAAACGGCAGCAGATGATGTTCGCACAGCGAGTAGAACGTGATGTCGCGCTCGATAACCAAATCGTTCGAAGCGACGGCAAAGGTTTTGGACAGGTGCTCCTCGGCACTCTGGTCCATACCGCCGGCGATTTCACCATACATACGGGCAACGCGCGCCGGGGTCTCCAGCAGGCCCTCACGAGTTGGGTCCTCGCCTATGCCCTCAAGCAACAGCTTAATGGCGGCCTCGACTTTTTCCTGATCGACCATCTGGGCCTCACTTTTCCGATTTTGCGTTCGCGCTATGGTACCACGCCCTCCGGCATCGGCCACAAGCTACATAGTATGGGTCGAATAGACCGGATCATCACGCCAAAGTTCAACCGCATCACAAAGCGCAACGCCCTCGCGCTCAGCACGGGCGCGCGTAGCGTTCATATCGATCACGCGCTGATTGCTCGAGCCTCTGAAGCGCAAGGAGATATCGTACAGGTCCTGAACAAACGGGCCGTCCACCAACATGTCGAGGCAGGCCAGGATACGGTCCGTCATCTCGGTATGATGACGACCGCCCGGCATAAGCTCCTCGAGCACATCGCCGGTGAAGCACCAAATAGTCTTCCCCGACCCCGATGGATAGGCCGCGCGAACACGCTCGACAAAATCAACGAGTCCCGCCTGGTTCTCAGGTTCCATGGGCTCGCCGCCCAAAATTGTCAGACCGTCGTTAAAGGGATGGTCGAGGCTCTCGATAATCTTGTCCTCGACGGCGCGATCAAAGGGCTCGCCCGCAGCAAAGTCCCACGCGACAGAGTTAAAACAATTCTTGCACCCACGACGGCACCCACTCACAAACAGAGAAGTACGGACGCCTTCTCCATCAGCAATGTCGAAATACTTAATGTTCGCGTAGTTCATAGGTAACTCTCCTGGGAGGCCGGGACATATCATCCCGTCCTCAAACATTCTCGGCCTTCGGCCTGCGAAACTGCGGGCGGGACGATATGTCCCGGCCTCATGCAAAGGGTAACTCAATGAACGAAGCGAACATCGAGTATAGGGTTCGAAGTCTGATAAAAACTGAGTTGTAGCTCAACCGTCATTGCAAGCAAATCGTCGCTGCGGCTCAACTCATTTCTGCTAAGAACTTCGAGGAGCGAGCAGACCGCGCGCTGCATCTCAGCTACGTCAACTTGGCTGCCCCGTAGCGAGACGCCGGACCTTTGCTCGATATGAGTTCCGCACGAACAGGAGGCGCCAGTGGCGCCTCCGTCGTGAGTCAGGACTGTCCGAAATAGCGAGCAAAGGTCCGGGGGCTCGCTACGGGCAGCCTGGGATGGATATTAGAGATGCAGCACGCGGTCGCGGATCTCCTCGGTTCGACCCTGGTTCCAGAACTGGGTACCGATGTAGCCGCACGTACGACGAGCGACGTTCATCTTCTCCTGGTCGCGGTTGCCGCAATTGGGGCACTCCCACACCAGCTTGCCATCGTCCTCGACAATCTTGATCTCGCCATCGTAGCCGCACACCTGGCAGTAGTCGCTCTTGGTGTTGAGCTCGGCGTACATGATGTTGTCGTAGATGTACTGCATCACGCGAATGACAGCCTTGAGGTTGTCCTGCATGTTGGGAACCTCAACGTAGGAGATGGCACCGCCCGGCGAAAGCTGCTGGAACATGCCCTCAAACTTAAGCTTGTCGAAGGCGTCGATCTCCTCGGACACATGGACGTGGTAGCTGTTGGTAATGTAGCCCTTGTCCGTCACGCCCGGGACAATGCCAAAACGACGCTGCAGGCACTTGGCGAACTTGTAGGTCGTCGACTCAAGCGGGGTGCCGTACAGCGAGAAGTCGATGTCGCTTTCGGCCTTCCACTCGGCGCACTTGTCGTTCATGCGCTGCATGACGGCCATGGCAAACGGCGTGCCCTCCTTCTCCGTGTGGCTGTGGCCCGTCATGTACTTGACACACTCATACAGGCCGGCATAGCCCAGGCTGATGGTGGAGTAACCGCCCACGAGCAGTTTGTCGATCGTCTCGCCCTTCTTCAGGCGGGCAAGGGCACCGTACTGCCACAGAATCGGCGCGGCGTCCGAAAGCGTGCCCATCAGGCGCTCGTGACGGCACAGCAGGGCGCGGTGGCACAGCTCGAGGCGCTCGTCAAAGATCTTCCAGAACTTGTCCATGTCCTGATGCGAGCTCAGCGCGACGTCGGGCAGGTTGATAGTCACGACGCCCTGGTTAAAGCGGCCGTAGTACTTGGGCTTGTTCGGGTCATAGTTCAGTGCGTTGGCAACGTTGTTAAAGCCGTTGCCCGAACGGTCGGGCGTCAGGAAGCTGCGGCAGCCCATGCAAGTGTAGCAATCGCCGTTGCCCGCGGTCTCGCCCTTCGACAGCTTGAGCTCGCGCATCTTCTTCTCGGAGATGTAATCGGGCACCATGCGCTTGGCGGTGCACTTGGCAGCCAGCTGGGTCAGGTAGAAGTACGGC
Organism: uncultured Collinsella sp.; assembly: GCA_902496645.1. Lineage (GTDB taxonomy): Bacteria > Actinomycetota > Coriobacteriia > Coriobacteriales > Coriobacteriaceae > Collinsella. The sequence continues at coordinate 2,219 of CABVBR010000109.1, read as the reverse complement.
GAGTCCTCGTGAATATTGTCGTCCTCGAGCACATAGATGAGCTTGGGGAACGCCGGGGTGATCCACACGCCCGCCTCGTTCTTAACGCCCTCATAGCGCTGGCGGAGCGTCTCCTCCACGATCATGGCAAGGTCGTGCTTCTCCTGAGGCGTACGAGCCTCGTTAAGATACATAAAGACCGTCACGAACGGCGCCTGGCCATTCGTGGTCATAAGGGTCACGACCTGATACTGAATCGTCTGGACGCCGCGACGGATCTCGTCACGCAGGCGATCCTCAACGACCTCACGGACCTTCTCGGCAGATGCCGAAACACCGAGCTCCTCGAGCTCGCGGGCAACCTCGCCGCGAATCTTCTGGCGGCTCACCTCAACAAAGGGGGCAAGATGGGTCAGCGAAATCGACTGGCCGCCGTACTGGGAGGAAGCAACCTGGGCGATGATCTGCGTCGCGATATTGCAGGCGGTCGAGAAGCTGTGCGGCTTCTCAATCAGCGTGCCCGAGATAACGGTGCCGTTCTGGAGCATGTCCTCCAGGTTCACCAGATCGCAGTTGTGCATGTGCTGGGCAAAGTAATCCGAATCGTGGAAGTGAATCAGGCCCTCATTATGGGCGTCCACGATCTCCTGGGGCAGCAGCACACGCTGGGTCAGGTCCTTGGAAATCTCGCCGGCCATATAGTCGCGCTGAACGGAGTTGACGGTCGGGTTCTTGTTGGAGTTCTCCTGCTTGACCTCTTCGTTATTGCACTCGATCAGCGACAGGATCTTGTCATCGGTCGTGTTCTTCTGGCGCTTCAGGCTCTGAACATAGCGATAGATGATGTAGTGGCGGGCAACCTCGTAGCAGTCGAGACGCATGATCTCGTCCTCGACCAAATCCTGGATCTCCTCGACCGAAACGGTGTGGCCCGCGTTCTCGCATGCCTCGGCGACGTTTTGCGCCGCATAAACCACCTGGCGGTCGGTTAGACGAGAGCTCTCCTCGACCTCCAAGTTGGCGGCGCGGATGGCATTGACAATCTTATCGATGTCAAAGACAACCTCGGTGCCGCTGCGCTTGATGATCTTCATCCTCTTGCCTCTTTCGCGTCGTAGCCTCATTGCGCTTCAGAGCCAAACGATGCCCGGCAGGGCTTGCCCCTGTCTTGCGGCGCCGTCGCGCAATCTGTGTTCTCGATAAACCATAAGTCCTCATGCGGACAATCCTCGCGGCCGATCAAGCGGCTCAAAGGCGTGTCCAAATGGGACGAATAAGGTCTTCGTTCTCTGTCCGCCATCTATCATACGACAAAGATGCATCTATATCCTGTATTCTTTTTTTAGGTCAAACACAACATATAGTGTTTCAGCAGGTCAAAGCAATTAGTCATTTTGCAGACGCATTAATTATGAGGGGTTCTTGGCAAGCCGGTAAAACGTTACCAACACGGCTACCTGCATGGCAGTTATAAAACCCCCTTAGTCAAGCCGTTGACAAATCCTACCAAAACCAAGCCGCTCACGCCAAAATAATCCAAAAGATTGCGCTTGACCAACATGTTGCGGTCACGCTCGGTCAGGACGTATGCAATCAGCCAGTGCCCCTACGGGATGCGAAGATCATCGCACGCGGATCTTGAGTTCAATATCTGGTGCCACATTTGACGACATAAAACAAAACAGCCCAGAGACATAGTCTCTGAGCTGCGAACATTTGGTGGGCGTTAGAAGATTTGAACTTCTGACCTCTTCCGTGTCAGGGAAGCGCTCTCCCCCTGAGCTAAACGCCCAAATGGAGCGGACAACGGGGCTCGAACCCGCGACCCCAACCTTGGCAAGGTTGTGCTCTACCAACTGAGCCATGTCCGCTTACGAGGATTAATCTTACGTGATACCCGCATCCTATGCAAGAACTTTTTTTGAAAAGTTTTGCGACGCCCTCTCGAACCTTGATTATCAACTTCATCCGAACGCTTCCCACATTCATCCGTACATGTGCGGATGAATGTGGGAACCCGATACCCTGAGGGCCGGATCGGCCGGCCCCGGGAGATCGGAGGACGGCATGTCCGGGAAGAGGAAGAAGGGCTCCGCGAAGGCGGCCCCGAGGGCCTACGGCAGGCTCACCAGGCACGAGCGGGACACGGTCCAGAGGATGCTGGAGCGCAGGGCCTCGTGCAGGCAGATCGCGAGGGAGCTGGGCAGGTCGCCCTCGACGGTGAGCGCCGAGGTGGCGTC
>CABVBR010000108.1 GCA_902496645.1 uncultured Collinsella sp. | reverse complement strand
GCTGGCTCCATTGCACAAGATAGCCGCCTTCGGGCGGCTTTTTTGTTGCCGATTTCTCGCGCGCCCGCCAATCCAAGCGCCACGTTGCAGGGTGCCCCTACTCAACAACAAAAGCCCCGCTGACCATGGCTTCCCAAGTGGAAACCACAGTCAACGGGGCTCAAGCGCGACTCCCTCAAGGGAATCGCGCCAATACACGGCTCAGCCGAGCAGCGCGCTACTCCTCCCAGTACGCGTCGGCAAGCAGCTTAAAGCAGATCTTCTTGACCGGCTGCGCGCCATCGCCCGGGAACTCGAGCGTGGGCATGTGAGGCTCGCCTGCAACGAACAGGGCAAACTTGTCGTCGGCCAGATCGCCGGCGATCGAGGCGTCGGAATCGACCAAGTCGTAGTCGTCCTTCTCGTCGAACTCCTGGACCAGCGTCAGGCTGCCCGTGGCGACCTTAAAGGCCTCGCGACCCTCGACGTCGATCTGCACATCGTGATAGCGCTGATGCGTCTCATAGTGAGCGTCGGCCTCGGGACGCGTCGTGGGAGCCATGACGTTCGCAAAGACCTTGTCGCCCAGAATCGGATGGCTGCCGACCTCGAGCTCCGCCGGATCGTTCTCCTCGAGCCAATCGATCAGCACATCGAGGCCCTTGAGCATGCCGCGGTATTCCTCGATATCGCCCAGTGCACCGTAAATCATCTAAATCCCCTCTCGGATCGTCACTTTGGCAGCTACTCGGTAAACGCGTTACCGACGCTGTTGCCGCCCACATACGTCTCGACCAGGGTAAGGTCGGGATTGAACACGACAAAGTCGGCGTCGCGCCCCTGCATAATGCTACCGCACTTGTCGCCCACACGGACCAACAGGTAGCAGGCAATACCGAGGCGCAATCAAAACTCTTACAGCTCGGTTACGACAACACCGTTGTAGACCTCGTCCCAACGGTCCATGACCAGATGGCCGGTCATCGGATCCATGGCATTGAGCTTGCCGCAGGTGTTGGCGGTACGCAGCACCGTCTCGTCGTCTGCGCCGGCAGCGATGGCATGCGCAAAGCCGGCGATGGTGGAGTCGCCGGAGCCCGTAGCGTTAACGGCAGGGATATCGGGCGTCTTGGCGCGGAACGCACGGCCATTGTGGAAGCCCACGGAGCCGGCAGCGCCCATGGACACGACGACCCAGGGAATATCGGAGAAGCGGGCGTCAGAGGCAAGTGCCGCGCGGAGCTCATCCACATCGTCGGTGGTAAAGCTCGTGCCCAGAAGGCCGTTGATCTCGGTCAGGTTAGGCTTGACCAGCTCGGGCTTGACCTCGGACTTAAGCGCAGCCTCGAGCGAGGCGCCCGAGGTATCGAGCAGCACCTTGGCACCAGCGTTCTCGGCAATGCCCGTAATCTTGGCATAGTAGTCCGCCTCGACACCGCGGGGCAGCGAGCCCGAGATAGTGACGACGTCGGCCTTGTTCGCAAGCTCAGTAAACTTGGCGGTAAAGGCATCGAGCTCTTCGGGGGCAATCGTCGGGCCGCTCTCGAGCAGCTCGGTCTGGTTGCCGGCGTGGAGGATATTCAGGCAGATGCGGGTCTCGCCCTTGATAGGCACAAAGTCGTTGTTGATGCCGTTGGCATCCATGAGCTCTGCCATGTAGGCGCCCATGTGACCGCCGAGCAGGCCGGTGGCCACCACATCGTCGCCCAGCTGGCCCAGGACACGGGCCACGTTGAGGCCCTTGCCGCCGGCGGTCTTTTCGGGCGTCACGCGGTTGACGTCGTCGATGACGAGCTCGTCGAGCTGATAGCGCGTATCGACGGACGGATTCATCGTAACGGTGAGGATCATTTCTAGCTCCTTATCTCGCAGGCTCCTTATGCCTCGCGATACGAGTCGACAAAACAGAATTACAGAATCTCAATCGTGAACGAGCGCACGACGGTCTCCTTGGGCTTGGCGACAAGGCAGCCGCGCTTGTGTTCAAGCACGTCATCCTCATCAGAGCAGGTCGAAAGGCCGCCCCAAGGCTCAACCGCCACAAAATCGCCCTCGGGCTTGCTCCACACAATGAGGTAGGGGAAGCCCTCAAAGCTCAGGCGGACGCCCTTGTCCTCGTCCTTCTTGGAAAGCGTGACCTGACGGCTCTCGAGCACGTCAAAGATGGTCTCCGCAAAGTCGAAGAGCTCATGTGACAACGGCAGGGTCTTTCCTACCATGGGGTTCTTGGAGCGCCTGTCCATGTCGATCAAACCGGTCGAGGGAACGGCGGTGCAAAGCTCCGCGGCCTCGTCCTTCTCAAAACGCAGCTCGTAGTCCGTATAGGCCTCGCCCTCGTCGAGCGGGCACCTAAAACCGGGATGTCCGCCAATAAAGAACGGCATGTCCTCGGTACCCTCGTTGGTCACCTCGTAGGAGACGCGCACGGCAGTGCCCTCGAGCGTATAGCGGGCAACGAGCTTAAACGGATACGGATAATCGCTCAGCAATGCGGCGTTATCCTCCGAAGCCAGGCACATCGCCAGTTCGTTATCGCTTTGGCTCAGCAGCTTCCACTCCTGCTTGCGCGCAAACCCGTGACGGGCGAGCTTCACGTGATGTCCGGCAAACGTCATGGCATTGCCATCGCGCAGGCCTCCGCAAATCGGGAAGCAGATCGGCGCCTGACCAGACCATACGGCAGGGTCGCCCTGCCACAGATACTCGCGACCGTCGGCCTCGATTGAGGTGAACGAGCCGCCAGCCGTGGAAACCTTAATAGAAATCGAATCGTTGGAAAGAGCGTATTCCATTGCCCATCCTTTCGAACAACTGCCCTTTACTCGCAAGCACCCATCTCAGTCCTAGCCATAGAACAAACCCGCACGTTCATCGATGCGTCCGGTATCCCAGCTATCCAACGGGGTACCATATTGACATTGACTTCATTACAGCTGAAAGGCCTTCTTATGCGAACCATCATCCTCTACGCCTCGCGCCACCACGGCAACACGAAAAAACTCGTGGACGCCATTGTCGAGGCGCATCCCGAAATCGATACCCTCGATGTAAAGGCACTCGGTAAAAACGAGTACCCCGACCTGCACGAGTACCATTTGATTGGTGTGGCCACGGGCATTTATTACTCCGAGATCGACAAGGATATGGCACGAGTACTCACCAACGTGCTGCAGCCGCAGGACAAGGTGTTTGGTCTTATGACCTACGGCGGCAAAAACAAGTGGTATGGCAAGGATATCGATGGCATCTGTCGCATGAGGCAGGCCATCTTTATGGGTGTCTACGGTTGCACCGGCTTTGATACGTGGGGCCCGTTCAAACTCACGGGCGGCGTTCAGAAGGGACACCCGACCGCCGAGGAAATTAAGGGCGCTGTCGATTTCTTCGATAAGATCGAAGATGAGTACGGCGACATCATCGTCGAAGAGTATGCCAAGCGTGAGAAGCGTCTGGCATACGAAAAGGAGCATCCTGCGGGAGGCCTGGTGGCTGGCGTCAAGCGCACGGCAAAGAAGATCGCTAACAAGCTGTAACTGTTAAGGTGCTTTGAGCGTTTAACCCATACGGCGGGTCCGAGCAGATTCGGGCCCGCCGTCTTTTTTTGTCGTTACTCGGTAAATGCGTTGCCGACGCTCTGGCCGCCAACGTAGGTCTCAACGAGAGTGAGCTCGTGGTCGAACACGACAAAGTCGGCGTCACGACCCGGCATGATGCTGCCGCACTTGTCCTCGATGTGCGCAGAGCGGGCCGGCACCTCGGTCGCCATGCGGATGGCGATATCGGCGCTAGCGATGCCCCAGTCGACGATGTTCTTGACTCCCTGGGCGAGCGTGAGCACCGAACCGGCAATGCTCTTGCCGTCGGCGAGCCAGCACAGGTTGTCCTTCATGATGACATCCATGCCACCGCTGGTGTAGCTGCCCTCGGGCATGCCACCGCAGCCCAGGCAATCGGTGATAAGCACCGTGTGCTGCCAGCCCTTGGCCTGCAGCAGCGCCTTGATGGCGGCAGGGTTCACGTGCTTGCCGTCGCAGATGATCTCGGCGTAGGTCTCGGGGGTGGTCATAGCGGCACCCACGACACCGGGCTCGCGATGATGCAGGCCGCGCTGACCGTTGTAGGTGTGCGTAAAGCAGCTGGCACCGGCGTTGATGGCGGCGATGCACTCATCGTAGGTGGCGTCGGAGTGACCGATGCTAGTCACCACGCCCTTGGCGTTCAGGGCAGCAGCGTAGGCGGCGGCACCGTCACGCTCGGCGGCCATAGCGCTCTTGACGATGCGCCCACCGGCAGCCTCCTGCCACTGGTCGAAGACCTCCTCGGAGGGGTCGATTAGATAGGCGGGGTTCTGCGCACCCACATGCTTCATGGTAAAGAAGGGACCCTCCAGGTAGATGCCCTGGATACGGGCGCCGCAGAAGTCGGGGCCGCGGCCCTCGTCGGCCTGGGCGATGGCGGCGCAGGCATCCTTGATCTGCTCGACGCCATCGGTAAACGTCGTGGGCAGCCAGCTGGTGGTGCCGCGACGGGCGAGCTCGGTCGAGCTGATATCAATGCCCTCGGGGTCGTTGTCGGTAGTCGAATGGTTATAGAAGCCATGGATGTGGGTGTCAACCATGCCCGGCGCGATCCACGATCCCGTGTAGTCCTTGATCTCGCAAGAGGGCTCATCGGCCTGCCAGGCGCCAAAGACGCCGTCCTCGACCATGAGATAGCCGCCCAGCTGCGGGCCTGCCGGCAAGAAGAATTTGTCAGCCTTGATTGCGTACGTGCTCATATGCACTCCTTGCTTCTAAAAGCAGTTAACTGTGGTGATGTTTATACCCAGCTCACGTAAAACAAAAAGCGCCCGCCCGCCGTTATGAGCGGACGGGCGCCCTTACAGGGGGACGCGATTAAGCGGTGAAGGGGTGAATCGTCACGCCCTTGACCACGCGGTTGACCGTGCCGGTGGGGCTCGGCGTATCGGGCGTGTTGCCCACGCGCACGGAGTTGAGCAGGCTGATGGCCTGGGCAAACATCACGAACGGAAGAGCAAGGTAGCCCTCGGGAAGTGCCTCGTAGCCCTTGAAGGTGAAGGACTCGCCCTCGTAGACGGTGGCACCCTCCTGCTGAACGGCGACGGTGTGCTGAGCGATCTCGTCGCCACCGATCTCGTTGAGGATGTCGATGTCGTACTGACGGGTGTAGGCGTCGTTGTTGACGAAGACGAAGACAAGGGTCTTGTCGTCGACGAAGGACTTGGGTCCGTGGCGATAGCCCATGGAGGTGTCGTAAGAGGTGGCAACCAGGCCGTGAGCAAGCTCGAGGATCTTGAGCTGGCTCTCCTGAGCAAGGCCACCGAAGGAACCGGAGCCCAGGTAGGTCACGCGATCGAAGTCGCCGGCAAGGTAATCGGCGATCTCGGGCTCGCGGGAGATGACCTCTTCGCCCATCTTGGCGATGGTCTCGACCCACTCGGCCTTCTGCTCATCGGAAGCCTCGTCAAAGATGAGGGTGGAGAGCAGGGTCATGCAGGTGTAAGAACCGGTCATGGCGAAGCCCTTGTCGTTGGCGCGCGGGATGAGCAGCGTCAGCGCATTGGGGTCATCGGCGGACTCGACGGCCAGCTTGCCCTCGGGAGCGCAGGTGATGTTGAGGAACTTGACGTTGTGGACGAGCTCCTTGGCAACGGCGACGGCGGCAAGGCTCTCGGGGCTGTTGCCGGAACGGGCGAAGGAAACCACGAGCGTGGGATCCTCGGCGCGCAGGAAGTCACGCGGAGCGCTCACGATGTCGGTCGTGGCGATGGGCTTAAAGTCGTAGAGATCAGTGTTGCCGGCGTGACGCAGGTACGGAGCGCAGGTATCGCCCACGTAGTCAGAAGTACCGGCACCAGTGAAGACAACGGACAGACGGCCCTCGCCCATGGCGCGAGCCTCGGCCAGGAAGGCCTCGATGGCCTCCTTGTTCTCGCGGTAGATGTTGAGCGTATCACGCCAAAGCTCGGGCTGCTGGGCAATCTCGGCCGTGGTGATCTGGGCGCCGAGCTCGGTGAGCTCCTCGACACTCTTCTCGAACATTTCTAATACCTCTCTCTAGAAGTAATCCTCTGACGTGCAATTATACACTTCGGTTGGTTATCTGGTAGTAACCAGTTAAATGCAAAGAATCATCACATGAAAACACTGGAGGCGCTAAACGTTGCGCTGGTGATAAACCTTGTATTTAAACTGATCGGCACGAGCAACCGAGAGCGTATACTCCACAACCTCGTTTGACTCGTTATACGTTGTACGGACCAAATCGAGCACGGGCGAACCCTCGACGATGCCCAAGAGGTGGGCGTCGGTGGGACGCGCGATGCTCGCATAGAACTCCTCTTCGGCCACGCGTATCTTTTGCTGAAAGTCTTGTTCAATCACATCATAAAGCGGCTTGCGCTCCAGGAGCGGTCGCTTGAGGGACAGAAATTGACGAACCGGTAGATAGCTGCGTTCGACCATCATGGGCATGTTGTCGGCAGAACGAAGGCGCTTGAGCTTAAAGATACGGTCGCCGATGCGGCATCCCATATGCTCGGCCAGATTCTTATCGGCCTCCATCTCGCAAAACTCGAGAATCGTAGTCTCTGGATCGCGACCCATCGCACGCATCTGCTCGGTAAAGCTGTAGGACTGCATAAGGTTGGTTGCTTTTGCCGAACGGTCGGTCACAAATGTGCCGCGACCGTGCTGCCGAACCACCAGTCCCAAACGCTCCAGCTCCTGCAGAGCCAGACGCACCGTGGTGCGCGAGAGACTATAGCGCTCCGAAAGTTCGCGCTCGGAAGGAATCATGTCACCGGCGTGATATTCATGGTCAATCTTTTCGGTCAGAATATCGACCAGCTGATCGTACAGCGGTTGCTTGCGCGCTCCGATCGCCATCCTATCCTCCCTTTTGCTCGAATTCAGCTACTACCTAGGGTGTTTAGCATTATCTGACTGCTATACCCGAATCATCAAGAAAACAAAAGCCGCGCGCTCTTTC
>CABVBR010000107.1 GCA_902496645.1 uncultured Collinsella sp. | reverse complement strand
GGAGGCGCCGGAGCCGTGACGGGCTTCGGCGCCTTTGCCTTTACAATGGGGACATGGAACAGATTATCTTGAACATACTCGAGGCTCTGCGTCGCGGCGAGACCGTGGATGACAAAGCGCTCGTCAAACTGATACATGCCGAGGCGCGCCGCGAGGGTGCCGACAAACGCGATTTGGCCAAGCGCCGTCTGCTGCCGTTCTACCAGCGGGTTAAACGTGAGGAGCCGGCTCGTTGGGCTGGGTGGAATGTCGATGCCGAGCTGGAACGTCAACTGCTGCAGGTGCTGCGTATGAAGCCTCGTCGCACGGCTTCGGGCGTGGCAACCATTACCGTCATCACCAAGCCGTGGCCGTGCTCGGGCGATTGCCTGTTTTGCCCCAACGACCTGCGCATGCCCAAAAGCTATTTACATGCCGAGCCGGCGTGTGCCCGTGCAGAGCAAAACTGCTTCGATCCATATCTGCAGGTGAGCGCCCGTTTGACCGCGCTTTCGCAGATGGGTCATGCGACCGATAAGATCGAGCTCATTGTGCTTGGCGGTACCTGGAGCGACTATCCGCAAGGGTATCAGATGTGGTTTATGTCGGAGCTCTTCCGCGCGCTCAATGACGATGCCGTGGCCGGCGTGGCGGCCAACCCCATGTTGGCGCGTCCGGGCATCAGCCGTGCCGAGGCAGGGCGCCTGCTCGATGACGCTCCCGCCGATGCCCTGCCGCCGGTGGTGGCGGAGCGTCGCGAGCGCTATCGGGCGGCGGGCATTGCGACCGACGAGCGTGAGCTTGCAGCTGGTGTTGCTGACGAGCAGGAGCGTGTGGATGCTGCCGTGGGCGGCTACAACCGTGCAGTGCGTCGCCTGTACGGTCCCGGTACGCCGTGGGGCGAGGTCGCCGAGTGGCAGACAGCCACGATGGAAGAGCTCGAACATCAGCAGCGCATTAACGAGACGGCGAAGCATCGCGTGGTGGGGCTCGTTATCGAGACTCGCCCCGATGCCGTGACGCCGCAGGCGCTTACACTCATTCGCCGCCTGGGCTGCACCAAGATCCAGATGGGTATTCAGAGCCTTGACCAGCATCTGCTCGACATTAACGAGCGCCGCATTACGGTGGCTCAGATTGAGCGAGCGTTTTCGCTTGCAAGACTGTTTGGCTTTAAGATCCACGCGCATTTTATGCTCAACTTGCTGGGCGCTTCGCCCGAGGGGGACAAGCGCGACTACAAGCGCTTTATGACCGAGGGCGCCTTTATGCCCGACGAGGTCAAGGTTTACCCGTGCGCACTCATTGAGGGTTCGCGTCTGGTGGGCTGCTATGAGCGTGGCGAGTGGCGCCCCTATACCGAGGAAGAGCTGCTCGACGTGCTGGCCGACGACATTGTGGTGACGCCGGCGTTTTGCCGTATCAGCCGTATGATTCGCGACTTTAGCTCCGACGACATTATGGTGGGCAACAAGAAACCCAACCTGCGTCAGCTCGTCGAGAATCGCTTGGCGGCCCGCGGCGAGGGTGTGAAGGTGCGTGAGATTCGCTATCGCGAGATCAGTACCGCAGGCGCCGATTTGGATGAGCTCTCTCTTGATGAGGTTGCTTACGAGACGCCGGTGACGAGCGAACGTTTTTTGCAGTGGGTGACGCCCGGGGGCAAGATCGCCGGCTTTTTGCGCCTGTCGCTGCCCGATCGCGCGTTTGTTGCCGCGCATGCGGACGTGCTGCCGACGACGCCTGACGAGGCAATGATTCGCGAGGTGCACGTGTATGGCATGGCGGCGCGCGTGGGCGATCAGGGCCAGGCGGCTCAGCATCACGGTCTGGGACGTTCACTCGTGGAACGTGCATGCGAGATTGCTCGGGATGCGGGCTATACGCGCATCAACGTGATCAGCGCGATTGGTACGCGCGAGTACTATCGCCATTTGGGTTTTTGCGACCATGGACTCTATCTGCAAAAGGAGCTCTAGATGAACAAGCCGAGTGTTTCTGCTGGCGTTGTTGCCGGCGTTGCCCTGGGAGCTGCGGCGCTGGGTGCGGCTGCCGTCGCTGTTCGTGCTGCCTGTCTGCAGGTTGCGCGGACCCGCAACGGGTTGGCGCGTGTGAAGCGCGTGCACGACGAGAATGGCGACGGGGTCCGCGTGCTCGTGCAGGGCGGCGTCTACCAAAGCGCGAGCTATGTTGGCGATCGCTGGGCGGAGCCGGTCTTTGCGTACTATCGCGCATTTGACGATGCGTTTGAGGCCGAGGACGCAATGCGCGATGCTTGCGGGCATGGTATCGACCGCATGCTCATGCTGGGCGGCGGTGGGTTTGCCTATCCCAAGTTCGCGCTGATGTCGCACGAGGGCTTGCGCATGGACGTCATCGAGTACGATGCCGAGATTACGCGCCTAGCGCGCCGTTGGTTCTACCTGGACGAGCTGGAGCGCACGGTGGGCGATCGCCTGCGAGTGATTACCGCTGAGGCTCGCTCGTACCTGGGCGTGACGAGCGTGGGCCATCGTCGCTACGACGTGGTCGTGAGCGATTGCTTTGGCGGTGACGAGCCCGTGCGCGAGCTGGCGACGGTTGAGGCGCTGCGTTTGGTGCGAGGCAGCCTGAACCCCGGGGGTATCTACGTGGCCAATATCGTGAGCACAAACGAGGGGAGCGATGTGACGTTCCTGCGCGATTGCGTTGCCACGGCACTTGAGGTGTTCAACCGCGCTTGGGTGGCGCCTTGTGGCGATACGGAGTTCGGCGGCGAGGAGAACTACCTGCTCATCGCCAGCGACGGCAACTACGCCTTTGCCGAAGCCGTGCCCTTCGACACCGACTTCCTCGGCACCGTCCTTCACGACAAGTAAGTCTCCCCGTCCCAAAAAAGACTGGTCTTAGGCGTGGTCGCGCCAGCCGAGAACGCGCTGCTTCATACCCTCGATGTCGAGCACGCCTTCGGCAAAGCCCTTGCGCACGAGCTCTTCGGGAACAAACTCGTCGTAGCGGTCAAAGTAAGGCACCTCGCCAGGATAGACGAGCTCGATGGGATCGAAGTCCTTCTCGGCCTCGGCGGCGAGCACCTCAAAGAACGTCTCCTCATCGGCCTTCATCTTAAACTGCATAAAGTACGGGCGTGACGGATCGAGCCCGCGAAGGCCCAGCTCCGCGGCACATTTAATCTTGAGCATGCGCTCGAGCGCCAAAAAGGCGTAGCTGCCCAGCCAGGGGAAGAGCACCCAGGTATCGCCGCCCAGGTTAATGAGCGGCTTGGTTCCCGCCCCCGAAATCTCGGTCGTATGACGAGCCTGCGCCAAGCGGGCCCGTGCGTTACCCATAAGGTACGGATATGTCGCGTGCTCGTTGAGCGCCTTGCGCATGCGCTCGAGCACATGCGTGTTAATGTCGCCGGGGCAGTCGCCAAAGTAGGCCGGCACCCGGCCCTTGACCTGCGTGGCAAAGACAGTGTGGCGCTTCCAGTCCACTTCCTCGACAATCCAGCAGTGTCCGGCGATGGCGATGCGCTCACCGGGCGGGGGCGGATTAACGATCGTGCCCAGCTCGGCCGATTCGCTCCGGACGGTAAACTCCTCGTTTTCCTGGAACACGGCGTAGAACTTAAAGTTGTTGATGATGCGCTCGCCCGCGAGACCCACGATGAGCCCGCCACCTTCGGTGACCTGGATATGGTCGATCTTAATGAGGTGACGTAGCAGCACGCGGTAATCGTCTGCCGAGACACGGTGGAAATAGCTGAGCGTGAGCACGCGCTGGGCAAGTTCGGCCGGCGTGAGCTCGCCGGTGCTGGCGAGGGTCGACATAGTCTGGTGATAGAGCAAGCTGTAGGGGAGACGATCGAGCTCGGGTGGCTCGACCCACTTTTCCTCGCGATAGAGTTGTACGAGCGCGATACCCTGCAGGAGCTTCCAGGGAATGGTTTCGGGCATCATCGTGCGCGGCTCGGGCTCTTCCTCGCGCATGACAAACCACATCTCGGGCGGAAGATCGCGACGGCCCGTGCGCCCCATGCGCTGCAAAAAGGAGCTAACGGTAAACGGCGCGTCAATCTGGAAGGCGCGCTCCAGGCGGCCGATATCGATACCGAGCTCCAACGTAGAGGTGGTGACGGTTGTCTGCGTCTGCTCCTCGTCGCGCATGAGCTCCTCGGCCGTCTCGCGTAGCGATGCCGAAAGATTGCCGTGATGGATGAGAAAACGGTCGGGCTCGTGCCGGCTCTCGCAGTAGCTGCGCAGCATGGAGCACACGGCCTCTGCCTCCTCGCGCGAGTTGGCAAAGACCAGGCACTTGCGGCCGCGCGTATGCTCAAAGATATAGCCCATACCGGGGTCGACGTTGTCGGGTGCCGTGTCGGTTGAGAAGCGCCTGCTCGGTCGCACGTGGGATGTCGACTTCGCCCTCGGGGGCCGAGGAAGTGCGACGGTCTTTGGGAGCGGCCTTGCCCCGCGCCTGCTCACGACGTTGACGGTGTTCTTCCTGTGTAAGCTGTCCGCTGTGGCACATGTCTTGTCCGGATGCGGGCAGCGCCGCGGGCGCCGCCGTCTCAATACGCTCGCAAGCAAGCACCTCGGCTTCTTGTGGACCTGTGCCTACGAATCCTCGTTGCTGAGCCTGGGGGCCCGAGTTGTAGAAGTGCTCCATGGAGATGCGCCACACGCGGCGCGGTTCCTCAAAGCGGGGGATAACGCAGTCGCGCCCCGTTCCCTGCGAGAGAAAGGCGCCCGTGCGCTCGGGGTCGCCGATGGTGGCCGAAAGGCCAATGCGGCGGGGCTGCACGCCTGCCATGCGCGAGAGGCGCTCGATAAGACAGAGCGTCTGCCCGCCGCGGTCGCCGCGCATGAGCGAATGGACTTCGTCGATAACCACATAGCGCAGGTCGCAAAACATGCGCGGGATCGCCATGTGCTTATGGATCAGGAGCGCCTCGAGCGACTCGGGCGTAATCTGTAGGATGCCGCTCGGTTTTTTGATGAGTTTGGCCTTGTGTGATTGCGAGACATCGCCATGCCAGTGCCAGACGGGGATATCGGCTTCTTCGCACAGGTCGTTGAGGCGGACGAATTGGTCGTTGATGAGCGCCTTGAGGGGGCCAATGTAGAGGGCGCCCACGCTTGCGGGCGGGTTCTCCCAAAACTCGGTCAGGATGGGAAAGAAGGCTGCCTCGGTTTTGCCGGAAGCCGTGGATGCCGTCAGGAGCACATTATCTTGCGTGTTAAAGATGGCATCAGCTGCTGCAACCTGGATAGAGCGTAGGCTCTCCCAATCGTGGGAGTAGATGAAGTCTTGGATAAACGGGGCGTAGCGGTCAAAGGCGTTCACGGGGCCTCCTTTCAACAACGAATCTCTCAACGCGGCTGGCAATGGCTTGCTGCATTACTGCTTCAACGTTTGCCCAGATAGAGCCTGCCAAAATAAACCTGTCCCTTTTTGGCAGGTTAGATGGTGAATTCGGCGAAGTTACGGTCGCCGCCTGCGGTATCGGTGTCGCCTGTTGCGGCTGCCGGCGCCAGCGCGTCGCCGCCGACGCTTTGCAGCAGCTCGGCCACGTTGGCGTCGGGGTTTTGGCATAGGATGTCGAGCAACTCGATAAAGTCACGAATGACTTCACGCGGCGTCAGATGCGTGTCGGCTCCCACACGACCGAACTCGATCTTGAGGAAGTCCACCAAGTCGTTCTCGGTAAGCGTGGGCGTCCAGCCAAAGTAGCCGGCGTGAATTTGCATGAGTTTTTCGATGAGCACCAGTAGCTCCTCGTAGGTGAGCGGCTGCAGGCGGATGATGGGTGCGAGCATGTCCTTAAGGTCCTCGCGCGCAAAGCGACCCTGAGCGAGTCGGCTGCGCAGAGCCTCGTAGGAGAACACGCCGCGGCGGCGGTCTTCGATGGAGGTTGGCGTGCCGCCCATGATCATGCCCAGGTACTGCGCCTTGCCCTGAAGTGTGTCGTTGTACATGGTCAGGATCTTCTCGTAGTTGTACTGGCGCGTGATGGCATTGGGAATCTTATACAGATTCACGAGCTCGTCGATGAGCACCAGCATGCCCTTGTAGCCGCTGCAAACCAAAAAACGCGCGATGAGTTTGACGTAGTCGTACCAATCGTCGTCGCTGATGATGGTCGAGGAGCCCAGCTCGGCGCGCGCCTCGCTCTTGGTGCGGTATTCGCCGCGGATCCATTTGGTCACGCGGCTCATGGTCTCTTCGTCGCCCCCGGATGCGGCCATGCGATAGCGGCGGAGCATGCGGGTGAAGTCGAAGCCGTGGACCATCTCCTCGAGCGGGGCCAGTTGGGCATTGACGACAGACTCGTCGACGTCGGCACACGAGGCGACCCAGCGATCCAGAATAAGGTTGAGCGCACCGCCCTCGGGGCGCGTCTTGGTCGATATATTGCGGATGAGCTCGCGGTAGGTGGCAAGGCCCTGTCCCTGACCGCCCTGCAGGCGGCGCTCGGGCGACAGGTCGGCATCAGCGACGACGAATCCCTCGCCCATGGCGTGCGTGCGGATAGTCTGGAGCAAAAAGCTCTTGCCGGCGCCGTAACGACCGACCAGAAAGCGGAAGCTCGCGCCGCCGTCGGCGATGAGACTCAGATCGGTGAGCAGGGCGCGGATCTCGACCTCGCGCCCTACGGTGATGTAAGGAAGGCCGATGCGCGGGACCACGCCGCCCTTGAGCGAGTTGAGAATGACGGCAGCGACGCGCTTGGGCACGCGGGGTGCTGCGGATGCGGTATCACTCATGGTCTAGGTATCCTCTCACGTCTGCTTCGTAGTCCTCAATAATCTGCGGCCCTGCCGCGCTAAATTCAATTACGGTGTCGCCCACCAGGTCAAAGAGCGCCTCGTTGATGGTATCGACGAGCATGTCCTCGCTCTGCCCCGATTGCGCTACCGCCGATTCCGCCTGTACTGCGTTGTGCTCGAGCAGCGCGCGGAGATAGGCGTCTGCGGCGGGCGCGAGTTCGTTCGTGGCGTCAGCGGGCGCAGCAGCTGCGAACGCGGGCGTCGGTGCGAGAAGCGGTGCTACGACACCAAACTGTTCGGTGGATATGGTCGGCTCGTCGG
>CABVBR010000106.1 GCA_902496645.1 uncultured Collinsella sp. | reverse complement strand
CCGACCGAAACGTCCCTACGAGTCGCGCCGATATATGCAATCGGTCCGTCGCATTGGGCGGCGACATACCCGGCAAGATTGCGCGCCGCCTCAAAATCATCGTAGTAAACGCAGTTTTGCCCCTCAACGAGCTGTCCTGCCACAACTATTGGAACATGAGCGGACTCAAAGAACTCCGTATGCGCAGGCGTTAAAACCGTACCTGAAAGAACAATGCCGTCGACAGGATATGACTGGAAAAACTCCAGAAAGGACACCTCGCGCGCCGGGTCGTTGGAAGTGTCGGCAAGAAGCATTTGGTACCCCTCAGCCTGAAGTCTTTCTCCAATGCCTGCGGTCAATCGACTGATGGACTCGGAGTTGATCTTAGGCACGATGACACCGATGAGCTTGGTGGAACCGGTACGCAGCGCGCGAGCCTGATTGGACCGCACGTAGCCGGCCTCTTGAATCGCCTGCTTAATGCGCTCGGCTTTATCGGCCGAGATATATCCACCATTGAGATAACGCGAGACCGCAGCGTTCGAAACGCCCGCCAGCTCGGCGACATCCTTCATACGTACCAAAAAGCACCCCTGACAACGAATTCATAAGCACCATGATACCCAACTAACCATGGTATTCGCCGTTGTACTGAATCAGCGTGAGGTCCTCAACGCCGTCGAGGGCGCGAACCGCATCTGCGTACGGCATATCCACGCCGTCCGAGAACACCTCCACAGCCATCTCGACCTTGTCGCCGCGCATGGTCTTGGACTTCACCGTAAACTTGGTGCGACCAAAGGCGCGCACGATATCGTCGCCCGTGGTCTGCCCCGTATAGTGGATGACCATCATGTACACACGCGCCTTGTCCTGGTGGCTCGCAAAGCCGGCGATCATCACCACGATGACCACCGCCGTCAGCCCCACGAGCGCATACATGCCGGCGCCCGCCGTAATACCCGTGGTAATAGCCCAAAACAGATACAGCAAGTCGAGCGGGTCCTTCACCGCCGTACGGTAACGCACGATGGACAGGGCACCGACCATACCGAGCGAGATGACCACGTTCGTCGAGATAGCGAGCGTGACCATGCAGGTAAGCACGCACATGCCCACGAGCGTCACGGCAAAGCTTCGCGAGTACACCACGCCGGTAAAGAAACGCTTGTACACGTAATAGATCAGGATGGCCATGGCGAGTGCCACGAGCAGCGAAAGACCGATCTTGGCAGGATCGACCTGGCCAAACGCCTCCAAAACGGAGTTCTTAAAGAAGTCTCTGGTGCTCATGGTCTATATATCCCCTCGGTTCTCAAAATCCGATTCCCAGTAATTAAATCCGCGCAGGTAGGCGGTCTTTTCGTAACACAGGCAGTACTTGGAGACCGCCGTAAGCTCCGCCGCCCCCGGCGGCACCATATCGCGCACCAGCTGCGGACAAAACTCGGTAAACTTGACCTCCATCACCAGCTTGCCGGGCTCCAGCACGGGCAGCGCGGGCAACGTCGCGTCAAAGATGTCAAAGCTACCCACCGCGGCACGCACGTTCATGTCAAACGTTATACGCACCGTGCCCTCGTCCATCACCCACGGCTCGCGCTCGTAATCCACAATGGTCCGCGGGCGCATCATGTTGCAGACGCACTCGATGTAGAACTCACGGCAGAGTTGGTGGGGGCTCCTGAGCAAAAAGTCGTAGTCGCCAGCCAGAATCTGCTCAAACTCGCCACGCGTAAGCGGCGCGTCCTCCTTATAGATCCAGCTTCCGTACTTCTTTTTGCGCTCGAGCTTAATCACCTTGTCGCCGCCGTTATAGATGCGCACGCGATACTTTTTGCGCATGAGAATACCGGCGTCTTTTTCCTCGTAGGCAGAGTTGCAGTAGTCGTCAAAGTACAGGCTGCGAATGGTGTAACCGCCTTCCTGCGCATGCCTGTCTAGTTTAAATACCGGCGCCATGCGACAGGCCAATGCGGCATGCTCTCCCTCATTGATGAGGTACTTAAGCTCGTGGCGGTAACGCTCCTGCGTGGAACGCGCAGGAGGTGCCGCCAGACGCTCAAGCAGCGCGCTAGCCCTCAGCATACGTGTCCTCCACGACCTTGCCGCTATCTTGCACGTAGAAGCACTTCATGCCGTATTGCTTGCCGCCGTCGGTCACATAGTAGTCAAACGCATCTTGCGTATAGCCGTCGGAGTTAGTGGCACGCACGCGCACAAAATACTGGCCGGCGTCGGGCGCATCGCACGTTACCTCGGGCAGCAGCACGTCCTCGGCCTTAAAGACCACGTCGCTTATGGCATAGTCGCGCGCAAGCTCCACGGTATAGCGAATGTCGCGCGCCTTAAAGTCGTAGGACGCATCCCAGTTGATGCGCAGCTTACCGTTATCGATCTGCGGCACGCCAATGTAGAACGGCATGGGCTTTTTATAGCTCTCGCGAAAGCTCTTATAGTTCTCCTCGATCTCGGAAGGAATCGCCGCGGCAATCTGCTCGTATTCGTCCTTCGTCACGGGCAGATGCTCCAGGTCGGGCGCAGCAAAGACGAGCGGCTCCGTGACCTCGCGATAATGCTCGATCATCTTGCTCAGGCGCTCCTCGGTCAAATACGAGCGCAAGTCCTTGACGGCACGGTCGAGTTCGCTGCGGAACGACTTGCTGCGCAACGCGCGGTTAAACAGCACGTTGCCCCAGTAGTTGCTCACGCCACGCTCCCAGCTCGCATAATCCGAGAACCCCGTCAAGCTCAACTCGAGCTTGCGCAGCATGCCGTCGTTATCCCAATCCAGAATATACCAGACCCTTGAGTTAAGCGGGCTGTACAGATAGCAGTTACGGTTCTGCGTATCGCAGTTGCCCGTCAGAATCTGAAACGCCATCCAATAGACCAGGTTCTCGGTATCGAAGTAGGTGTCGAGAACATCGTCGATCTTTTTCGTATCGTCGTTGAGCGCATCGAGCATCTCGATTAACTTGGTATGGTCCGAATCGCCCTTAATCTCGAGCATGCCCTCAAACGCCGTCTGGTTATAGTCGGGGTCATCGGTGAGCTTAATGGTATCCTCAAAGCGATGGAAATCGAAGCTATTCACCTTATACAGATGCCCGCTCTTATCCAGACCGTGGGCCTTGAGCGCCGTTTTGTTGAGCTGCTCGACCTGCGTAAACAGACCGTAGTCCTCAAAGGTGTCGTTAGATTTTTCGGTCTGGTCGCACACCCATAAGTGCACAAACTGCGTGCGCAGGCCCATCATCTGGGGAATGCCACGGATCAAATCGTAGGCCATCTTGTTACGAAAGCGCATGCCCTCGCCCATGTGCTTGTTAAGCGCAATCGAACGCTGCTGGCGCCAGGTACCCTTTCCTTTTTTGAGCTCCACCTTGTAATTCTTCTGCGTATAACCGCTCGACGTCTGGCCGCGCACCTGCACGGTAGCGTTGGGAGCCTCTTCACCATAACCGACCTCACCGGCAACGGGGCCCTTATCATCGCCAGGCTGCAGCAGGCCCATAACCTGATAGCGCGTCACGCCCATGTCGGCATAGTCGTAGACCGAGTACGTATTGATCTCGGCCCAGCTATGGTCGGTATTCTCGGAGCTGTTGCCGCGCGAGACCGTCAGGTACATACATACGATGCCCGAGTCATCGTAGACCTCGTACAGCTCATCCTTGTCGCGAAGGTGCTTGGTCTCGCTAGACGCATCGGCCTTTTTAATCTTGTCCTGCTTCTTGGTCTTTTTTGTCGAGGATTCGTCCTGCGAAGAGCAGCCCGAAAGCAGCAATGTGCCGGCAGCCGCCTCAATCAAGCGGCGACGCGATATCATCCTATCGGTCATCAGGACCTCCCCAACGATTGCGATACACACGGACCACCGTGCGCTCAAACGCACCATGCGGCTCGCCCTGTAGACGCAGCTCCTCGTAGCGCTGTTCGGCACGGTCGAGCAAGCAGCCCAACTCCGTAAAGCGACCCGTCTTGTCGGTCGCCACGATGGGCTGCTGACTCAGGATACGATACGGCAAGTTGGCGGTATAAGTATCGAGCCGCATGAGCGCCACAACAAAAAACACCGCCGCGCCGAGCAAAAAGCCAAAGCCATAAAACTGCTGCGGAAAGAACAGCGAGACGATGGTCGCCAGCCCCGCCACGCCCGCGAACAGCCCAGAGGCAAGCACGGCGCCCTTGTAGTCGGTAAAGTACAGCAAGATGAGCATCACCGTATTACCCACAGCATACAGGCCGTAGCCCACGCACAGCGTGCGAAAATACCCGTGCATCAGGTTATTGAAGCCCAGCGGCAGGGCCGAGAGCACCGTGGTCTCGAGCGAGATGACCGCTGCCGTCACAAACAGCTGCTTGAGCGCGCAAAACCGCAGCTCCCGGTTGAGCGTGGCGAGCATTTCCTCCTCGGCCACCACGATGTCGCCCACCACGCCGCCGTCGTTAAACAAGCTGTAGTAGTCGCGGTAGCGCGGATAGAAGTTGACTTCGACCGACACCACAAAGTTGACGGTCGTGACCAGAATGGTCAAAAACGCGATGAGCGCCGGCACATCATGATAGGGCGCGCCGTAAAACAAGCCCTTGACCTGCACGCCAATGGGCCCTGCCCAAATAATTACCAGGTGCGCAAAGAGTCCCAAGTTGGTAAACAGGCCCGTGAGCGCCAGCGGCATAAACTGGTCGAGCCAGCGCAAAAAGAGCCAGGGGCTGCGATCGCTCTGAGGAAAATACCGGTATAACAGCACCACGTCCCAGGCGAGCATCACACCGTAGCCCAGGGCGATCGAGCCCAGCAGCCCCTCGACCGGCGGCAACCCCAGCACCAGCGCGGCCAAGGCACACAGGCACGCCATGCCAATGGCCGCGGCAAAACTGCACAGAATACCGCGGTAATCCTTAATGGCCGTGAGGTAACTCATGCCGTTCCAGTTGACGATCATAATGTTGAACAGCCACAGGCACAGCAGCCCCTGCAGCAGCGTGGCGCCCGAGAACAGCAAAAATACGCCGTAGAGCACCGTGCCCGCAACGAGCATGATGGCGTTGGAGCCCCAAAACGAGGGCAAGACCTCTTCTTCGCGCTCGGCAAACAGCATGTCGGCCAGAAAGCGCGTGACCGGCATGGAGAAAAAGCTTGTGAGGGTGAGCGAGGCTAGCAGCGTATAGGTCACCATGCACACCAGCAGATCCTGGTTAGCGCGTCCCACGCCCCACAGACCGCACAGCACCAAGATGCCCACCTGCAGCAGCACGCCCAGCAGCATGGGGCCCGTGCACACGATGCCGGCGTAGCCATAGGCGCGCATCGTGGCAAACAGGCCCTTGCGCTTAAACAGGCGTTTGAGCTCAAAACCGATTCCGGCCACCGACTACTCCCCCTCCCTTGGCAGGTCAAACGCGCGCGCCGCCTCGTCGTACAGCGCGCGATAGTTGGCGAGCATCTGCTCGTGTAGGTAATAGGTCGCCACGCGACGCTGGCCGCGCTCCCCCATTTCCAGGCGGCGGGCACGGCTCGCGCACATGCGCTCCATAGCATCGGCCAGACCCTTGCGATACATGGGCGGGCTCACAAATCCGGACACGCCAAAGTCGTCGCCGGGGGCGCCCTCAAGCAGCTCGCGGCAGCAGCCGACCTCGGTCGTCACGCAGGGGCGACGCGCGCCCAGCGATTCCAACACGCTCAACGGCTGGCCCTCCGAGATGCTCGTCAAAATGGTAAAGTCGAGCTTTTCCATGTACTCGACCACGTCGACGCGACCGGTAAAGATCAAGTCACGCACACCCAATGTCTCTACCAGCGCATGGCACTCGGCGCCATATTCCTCGTCGTCCACGCCACCCATAATATGCAGGCGCACGTGCGGCAGGCGCTCATGCAACTCAAAGAAGGCGTAGATCATGGTCTTGACGTCCTTGATGGGCGCCAGGCGCACCACCGCGCCAATGTCCACCCAGCCGTCATCGGGCTTTAAGGGTATGTCCTTAAAGCGATCGAACTGGATGCCGTTGGGGATGACCAGGCATTTATCCGCATCGCAGCCCATGTCGATCTGCGTCTTGCGGGCGTTATGGAACAAACTGGTCACGCGGAAGGCGCGACGATAGATCTCCTCCGAAAGCAGGTAGAAAAAGCGAATCCAGCGGTCCTTAAACGACGGCACCACCCAGTCGGCGCGAATGATCTCCTCCTCGCGCTCGCGCGTGTAAATGCCGTGCTCGGTCAGCAATGCCGGCGCGTGATTCATGCTGGAGCCCAAACTTGCGAGCAAACCGCCGTAGCCGGTCGAGATGGCGTGGTACACATCGGCCACCGGAACCTCACTGCCCAGCAGATAAAGCACAGGCAGTAGCATGGAGCGCATGGTGTGGAATGCATCGGCAAAGGGCGTGTACGGGTACTCGGCCAGGCACACGTCGCGGAAGATGTCCATAAACGTGCGGCTCTGCAAAAACGAGAGCGGATGCACGCGACGGCGCTGGAAGATATCGAACAGCACGTCCCAATCCGGATTGGAGAGCGACACCAGGCGACGCAGCGCCTCGCGCTCGCGGTCGTCAAAGTCGACCTCTTCCTGCTCGCCCGAAAGACGCAGCGCGTCGTCCAGGAACACCTCGTGTACCTCGACCACGTTGCCGGGCAGCTCGTAGACAAACTTGCCGCGGTCGGCAGCATGCGCGCCAATCACCCACAGTACAAACTCGTGCTCGGGCACGGCCTGTATATAGCCGTGCATCCATGTGGACACGCCGCCGTGCACATAGGGGTAGCAGCCCTCGAGCACCAAGCAGATTCTCATTTGTCGCCACCCTCCTTGCGTGCAATCGTCACGGTCTTGTCCGTGGCTTTGACCAGGTACAGGTCGCCCGTCAGATGCGTAATCTCGCCACCGGACACCGTACCCGGCTCGCCGTTATTGGCGCGGAACATAAGCCACGCCTCGTCGTGGAAGTTGCCCAGTTTGAGCGTCCAGGCATCGTCGCTCGTATCCACGCTCACCGTCACGGACGAAAAGCGCTGGATGGCACCCGAGCACTCTGAACCCGTCTGGTGGCGCAGGTCGGG
>CABVBR010000105.1 GCA_902496645.1 uncultured Collinsella sp. | reverse complement strand
TATATTGCACTTTTTGCGGGTATCGTCTAACCTATGGAGCCGCGATTGGGCATTTTGTACGTTTTACGTGCTAAAATGCCAAATATTGAATCAGATATAACCCAACTATTTGGAGGTACGAATGGCACTCCCTCAGCTTACCGATGAGCAGCGCAAGCAGGCTCTTGAGAAGGCTGCCGCCGCACGTCACGCTCGCGCAGAGCTCCGTGAGCAGATCAAGAAGGGCGAGAAGTCCCTCGAGTCCGTGCTCAACTCCGATGACCCCATTGCTTCCCGCATGAAGGTTTCCACCCTCATCGAGTCTCTCCCCGGTTATGGCAAGGCCAAGGCCGCCAAGATCATGGAGGAGCTCGGCATCTCCGCTACCCGTCGCGTCCAGGGCCTTGGCGTCCGTCAGCGCGAGCAGCTCCTCGAGCAGCTGACCAAATAAGTGAGCGCTCAGGATTCAAAGCTCTTTGTGATTTCTGGACCGTCAGGCGCGGGCAAGGGCACGCTCGTCACTCGTGTGCGCGAGCGTCGCTCTAAGTACGCTCGTCACTCGTGTGCGCGAGCGCCGCTCGAATCTGGGCCTGACGGTTTCGGCTACCACGCGAGCACCACGTAAAGGTGAGGTCGACGGCGTCAACTACTTTTTTCTGACGCGCGAGGAGTTCGACCGCCGCGTGGCAAACGGTGAGTTTGTTGAGTGGGCCGAGGTCCACGGTAACTGCTACGGCACGTTGGTGAGCGAGGTTCAGTCCAAGCTCGCCTCTGGTTCGTCTCTCATCTTGGAGATCGATGTCCAGGGTGCCCTGCAGGTTAAGGAGCGTTTCCCCGAGGCCGTGCTGATCTTTATCAAGCCACCCTCGCTCGAGGTGCTCCGCGAGCGTCTGGTCGGTCGCGGTACCGAGACGCCCGAGACGATTGAGCTGCGTATGGCAAACGCCGCCCATGAGCTTGCCCTTGCCGACCGCTACGACGACGTCGTGGTGAATGACGATCTCGACCGCGCGACCGATGAGCTCGTTCGCGTTCTCGATATGCATGAAAGGATCTGAGGTCCGTGTCCGTTGTAAAGCCTTGCATTGACGATCTTCTGGAGAAGACCGATCACAACCGCTTCCTGCTCGCTTCGATTGCCTCTAAGCGTGCCTGCGACATCAATAGCATGCTGCGCGGCCAGCATAACCGCGTGCTTGCCGTCCAGGATGTCGACGACATCACCATCGCGCTCTCCGGTGCCGATACCATCTCGATGGCTATGGACGAGATCGTCGACGGCGATATCTCCTACGACGAGGCCCGTTACGAGAAGGCGCTCGGCCATAAGGTTGCTGAAGCCTAAATGGCAGCTCGCGTCTGCCTGGTCCACTATCACGAGGTTGGACTGAAGGGCAAGAACCGCGCACATTTTGAGCATATCCTCATGGATAACATTAAGGCGGCTTTGGCCGCCTTTTCCGTGAACGCCGTGTCTCGAATTTCCGGTTATATCCTCGTGACCTTTAACGAGCATCAGGCCGACGAGGCGGCGCGTGTCATTCGCGCCGTTCCCGGCGTTGCTCGTGTGTCTTTGGCGTAGTGTCCCTG
This sequence comes from uncultured Collinsella sp., assembly GCA_902496645.1. Taxonomy (GTDB): domain Bacteria; phylum Actinomycetota; class Coriobacteriia; order Coriobacteriales; family Coriobacteriaceae; genus Collinsella. The sequence goes on along the minus strand of CABVBR010000105.1, from coordinate 5,514 downwards.
GCGTACCACACCAACCGCGACCCGCAGGAGTACTGCGCCGCCGCCGTCAAGGCGCTGCGCGAGTTTGGCCCCTTCGATTCGTTTAAGGTGCACGCCAAGCGTTCCAATACCGACTATGAGCTCTCCTCGATTGATATCAATCGTCAGGTGGGTGAGGTGCTGTGCGAGGCCTTCCCCGATAAAAAGGTTCAAATGCACGATCCCGATGCGATGGTGCACGTACTGGTGGTCCAGGGTAGCGTTTACGTGTACGCGCGCTCCGAGCGCGGCGTGGGCGGTCTGCCGGTGGGTTCTGCCGGCAAGGTCGTGACGCTTCTGTCGTCGGGCATCGATTCTCCGGTGGCGACCTGGATGCTCGCGCGTCGCGGCGCGGTGTGCGTGCCGGTGCATTTCTCCGGTCGTCCGCAGACGCCCGACACGAGTGAATACGACGCCCGATACGAGCGAGTATTTGGTGCAGGACATCATCCGTGCGCTTGAGCCGGGTGTCCAGATCGGCCGCCTGTACGTGGTGCCGTTTGGCGATTGCCAGCGTGAAATTTCCGTCACCTGCCCCAGCAACCTGCGCGTGATCATGTATCGCCGCATTATGTATTCGGTTGCCGAGCGCATTGCGCATATCGAGGGCGCCAAGGCCATCGTGACCGGCGAGTCGCTCGGTCAGGTTGCCTCCCAGACGCTCGAGAACATCATGGCCGTCAACGAGGCCGTGAAGATTCCCGTTTTCCGTCCGCTCATTGGTTCTGATAAGCAGGAGATCATCGCGCGCGCCCAGGAGATCGGTACGTTTGATATCTCGACCGAGGCGGCGCCCGATTGCTGCACGCTCTTTATGCCGCGTCGTCCCGAGACGCATGCCAAGCTCGATGCCGTGCACGAGGCCTGGGAGCTGTTCGACCACGAGGAGATGATCGAGCGCCTGCTTAAGCAGACCGAGTACATCGACTTCTCCAGCAACACGTATAAGGCCCCTAAGACCTTAAAACGCAAACATCCGGAGCTTGCTCCGCGTGAGATTTACCAAGATCACGAGTAATTGCCTGCATAGACCGACGATGCGCCTGTATCGTCGGTCTTTTGCTATCTGGGCAAATGATGCCAAGATGTTCGTTCGCTGACGTGTGCCTGAATAAATGGACACTTTTCCGCAAGGTTTTTGTCAGATTTTGGTTTGACCGCGATAACCAGTGTGGACGTGCGGAGGCTTCGGCGCTCGTTTCCTGACACGATGGTGTTGGGAGGTGTTTGCTATGGCGCAGCGCGAACATCACGAACGGGTTAAACGTATGGACCGCTGGGCAGAAAAGCTGCTCGGGCATAAAGCGGTGGTGGTGGCGATTTTGGTTGTCATTGCCGCCGCGAGCGGCTTGGCGATGGCAAGTTTTAGTAGCCGCTCCAGCGGCGTGTCGTTTGAGCATAGTGATGAGGCGAGCGCCTCGGATGTGCGCGGGTCCGGGGATGCGTCTCCTGATGATGAGTCTTCGGCCAAGAGTTCCTCTGCTGCGGAGGTGTACGTCGATGTGGATGGCGCCGTTGTGAGGCCTGGCGTGTATCGGCTCAAAGAAGGAGCACGGGTATCCCAAGCGCTCGATGCCGCCGGAGGGCTTACGGTCGAGGCGGATGTGACAGGGCTTAACCGTGCGTCCAAGATCACAGATGGCCAAAAGATCTATGTTCCGACGGTGGGGGAGCAGCAGGCGGTTGCCGCGGACGGTGGAGCCGATGGCGGAGCTGTCTTGGCTTCGGGCGCGAATGATGTAGCGGGGCTCGTCAACATCAATACGGCGAGCGCGGCGGAACTGCAGACGCTCTCGGGCATTGGACCTTCTATGGCGCAGTCGATAATCGACGAGCGGACAAAGAACGGGGCCTTTGCCTCAGTCGATGACCTGATGCGTGTATCTGGGATCGGTGAGAAGAAGCTTGCCAAAATCAAAGATTGCATCTGCGTATGAGCGCGACCGAGCGCGAGCACGTGATGCCTCCGCGACCCCTGATTCCGTGGACGATGGCCCTGTGTGCCGGCGTGTGCATGAGCTGCGCCTTGGTGCTCAACATGGCCGCTGATTGCTGAGGGAGCGGGCTCCGGCGGTCGGGCCGCTATGGGCCATTCCCGTTGCGGCGGCGGTATTCGTTGTGCTGACTCAATCTTGTGCGCGGCTTGTCCCTTTGAAGCGGTGGCTGTATGCCGTGTCCGTCGGCCTCGTGGCGGGAGCGGTCGTCTCGGCGTGGTGGGTCGTGGGTGTGCTCAGTGCCGCGAAGACGCTCGACGGTCGAGCGGCAAGCGGCCTCGAGTTTGTCGTGCAGGGTGATCCATCCATAAACGACGACGTGTATTCCTATACCTGCGAGGCACGCGCGGACGGTAAGAACTTGGCAACGGTTCGCCTATCGTGTGATCGTGAGCTCAAGGTTGGGGCGCACGTGCGTGTTATCGGTCGCGTTTCGCGTTTTGAGAACGACGCATATGGACGATCGCGCGTGCTCCGAGGCGAGGTGCGCAAGGTTAAAGCCGTTCGGATTTTATCGGTCGATGAGGGTTCTCCGGGGCCGCTGCTTCGGCTGCGAAATGGGCTGCTTGCGTCCATCGCGCCTGCGACCGACCCGGCGCGTGCGCTCATAGCCGGTGTCGTCTGCGGTCGTTCGGCCGAGCTGCGCGCCCAGCCGGCGGGCGACTGGTTTTCTGTGACGGGAACGGCACATCTTATCGCCGTCTCGGGCAGCCATTTGCGCCCAGCCGGCGGGCGACTGGTTTTCGGTGACGGGAACGGCGCATCTTATCGCCGTCTCGGGCAGCCATTTGGCAATCGTGGGGTTTGTAATCGAGGGTGTATTGCAAAAGACTCGGTGCTCACGTGGTCTTCAGCGGGCGATATTGGCGATAACGCTTGTGGGCTATGCTGCCTTTACGGGCGCGTCTCCCTCGGCCGTGCGTGCGTGCTGCATGGTGTTCGTGACGCTTGTCGTAAACGGCGCGGGGCGTCGTCGGCACGGCCTTTCGGCACTCTTCGTAACCATGTCCATCTTTGTGCTACTGCGGCCGACGGTGCTGTTTGAGATGGGCTTTCAGCTTTCATGTGCCAGCGTCTTAGCCATTCTGTGCTTTTGCTCTTATGCGACCTACGCTTTGGGTGAGCTGGGCTTGCCATCGGGCGTTGCCGGCATGCTTTCCGTCACGCTGTGCTCGCAACTGGCGACACTTCCCATTACCGTTCCTGCCTTCGGTACGTTCTCGCTCATTGCTCCGCTGGCAAATGCGGTCATCGGTTCGGTGGTGAGCGTACTGCTCGCTGTGTCGATCGCGCTGGCTCCCTTTTCGTTCGTGGCACCGTTGCGGACTTGGGCGCTCGTTGTGCCCATGATTGCCGCCCGTTGCGTGCTGTTCTTCGAGCAGCTGTTTGCCGCCGTGCCGGGTGCATACGTGAGCGTGCCGCCCGATAGCATGTGGATTTACCTAGTGCCGTGTTTTCTGGCGGTTCTGCTGGTCTGGTGGCCGCGTCCCCGTGCACGTCCTATGGCGGTGGGGCTTGCATGCCTGGTGCTCTTGGCTGCGATTCCGTACGTCTATTGGGATCGATTCGCTCCGCCTTCGGTGACGGTGCTCGATGTGGGCCAGGCCGATGCGATTCTTATCCGCCAAGGCGGCGCAGTAGCTCTCGTCGACTGCGGGCTCGACGAGCGTGTGGTTGCGGCGTTGGTTCGCAATAACGTGCACCATATCGATGCCGTCTTTGTGACGCATTGGGATGAGGACCACTGGGGTGGTCTGCCTGCCGTGCTCGAACAGTTTTCGGTCGGAACGATTGCCGTGGCGGCGGATGCGCTGGAGGATGCTCCTGCCGAGGTATTGAACCGACCTGGCGTGGAGTATCGGCAGGTGCGCCGTGGGGATACGGTCGACATCGGCTCATTTTGCGCCCGCGTGATGTGGCCATTCGAGTCCGTGGATGGCGAGGGAAATGAGGATTCGCTTGTTGCGCCCGCGTGATGTGGCCATTCGAGTCCGTGGATGGCGAGGGAAATGAGGACTCGCTTGTCCTGCTGCTCTCCTATGTTCAGGAGGGCAAGGGCCTGCGCATGCTCCTCACCGGTGATGCCGAACTCGATCAAGAACGGGAATTCGTGCAGGAGGTGGGGGATATCGATGTCCTTAAACTTGGGCATCACGGCTCCAAGGTTTCAGTCGATGGAGAGTTGCTGGGCGTCCTGAAGCCCGAGCTTTCCCTCGCGAGCGCGGGCGAGGGGAATCGATACGGCCATCCGTCCGATGCCTGCATCGATGCCGTTAAGGAAGCGGGTGGTGTGTTCGCGTGTACCATCGAACACGGCGACATTACCGTCACACCGACTGCGAATGGCTTTGCGATGCGATGCCAGCGACCGTGACGACGTCGTTGGCGTGTGGTGGGCCCCTGGGCTAGAATGGCACGGAACGAATACGAAGGCCTGCGGGAGGGGAGCGCAATGTCCGAAACCGGTTTGCTGCCGGCATATCTGATCGTCGGTACCGACGGAGTTAAGCGCGACCACGCCGTCTCGCGTATGAAAGCGCGTCTGGAAAAGTCGGGTATGGTCGAGTTCAACCTCGACGAGCGAGACATGACCAAGGACCCCGATATCGAGTCCATTATCGGATCGCTTAACACCTTTCCGATGGGCAGCGAGTTTCGTCTGGTAATCCTCGATGGCTGCTCAAAGCTCGCCAAGGCGGTCTCGGAGCCGCTCGTCGAGTATCTGGCGAGTCCCAGCCCCACAACGGTCTGCCTCATCATCGCCGACTCACTTGCCAAGAATACGCGCCTGTATAAGGCAATCGCCAAGATCGACAAGAAGGCTATCGTCGATTGCTCGGGTACCAAGCGCTGGGAACTGCCGCGACGTGTTCAGCAGATGGCGACGCAGCGCGGTAAGTCGATTTCGACGGCGGCCGCCGAGGAGCTCGTCTCGCGTTCGGGCGAAAACACGCGCATGCTCGATAACGACTTGGCTAAGCTTGCCCAGATGGTCGAGGCGCCCCAGATTGAGCTTGCCGATGTGGAGCGCTGGATTGTGCGCACGGCCGAAGTCCAGCCCTGGGACTTTCTCAATGCGGTTTCGGCCCGTGACATGCGACGCTCGCTCGAGCTCTTCAATTTACTGCCCGCCAAGAGCTACGTGTGGACTTACACGTTGCTGTGCGGCCGCATCCGCGAGCTTATCGTCGCCAAGGCGCTCGATGCGCGCGGACAGCCCCAGATTGAGCTTGCCGACGTTGAGCGCTGGATTGTACGTACGGCCGAGGTCCAACCCTGGGACTTCCTCAACGCCGTCTCGGCTCGCGATATGCGGCGTTCGCTCGAGCTCTTTAAGCTCCTGCCCTCCAAGAGCTACGTGTGGACTTACACATTGCTGTGCGGTCGCATCCGTGAGCTGATCGTCGCCAAGGCGCTTGATGCGCGCGGACAGGGTCGCGAGCTGGCCGCAACGCTCAAGCTCCAGTCCTGGCAGGTCAAGAATCACCTTACATGGGCGCGT
>CABVBR010000104.1 GCA_902496645.1 uncultured Collinsella sp. | reverse complement strand
AGCGTAGCCACCCAGCAGCAGCGGGGTCACGCCAAACTTGGTTCCAATGCGACGTGACGTGTAATGGATGTCAAAGCGGCACGGCAAGCCCAAAAAGAACTCGGTCACACGGACGCCGCAGGCACGTGCCGCCAAAAAGTGGCCGCCCTCGTGCAAAAACACGAGGACGGAAAGCATCAACAGGCCCCAAAAGACCGATGAGAGAACGCTCAGAACAGTATCCATAAAACGAAAAAGCAATCCTTATGGGTTAGGAACGGGTTGCGGCGAGCACCTGCGCAGCCTTTTCACGCGCCCACGCATCGGTGTCGCGAAGCTGCTCAAACGAATCGACCACCTGCATATCGTGGGCGTCCATGCAGGATTCCACAATGCGATCGATATCGGTAAAGCTGCAGCCATCGTGCAGGAAGGCATCGACGGCGACCTCGTTGGCGGCATTGAGCACGCACGGCATGGTGCCACCCGTCTTGCCGGCACGCTCGGCCAGTGCCAGACAGCGGAAGGTATCCATGTCGGCAGCATCAAACGTGAGCTGCCCCAGCTCGCGGAAATCGATACGAGGCGCCGGAGTATCCCAACGCTCGGGATACGAGAACGCGAACTGGATGGGAATACGCATGTCGGATGCACCGAGATGCGCCATCACGGAGCCGTCGGCGAACTCGACCATAGAGTGAATCTTGGACTGACGCTGCACGACCACGTTAATGAAATCGAGGTCGCAGTTAAACAGATGCATGGCCTCAATGCGCTCCAGGCCCTTGTTCATGAGGGTGGCGGAGTCAATGGTGATCTTGGCACCCATGGCCCACGTGGGATGCGCGAGGGCATCGGCACGCGTCACGCGATCGAGCTCGTCGCGCGTGCGGCCAAAGAACGGACCGCCCGAGCAGGTGAGCCAAATGCAGTGGGCCTCGCGCGGGTTCTCCCCCAGATAGCACTGGTAGATGGCGGAATGCTCAGAGTCGACCGGAATAAGCTGGCCCGGTTGTGCCAACGGCATAAGCAAGTCGCCACCGACGACGAGGGACTCCTTGTTGGCAAGGGCAAGGCGCTTATTCGAGGTCAAGGCCGCATGGCTCGCCTCGAGACCGGCGGCGCCCACAATAGCGACGAGCACGCAGTCGACATCGTCGCGACGCGCGAGCTCGCAAACCGCCTGCGCGCCAACGCCGAGCTTCGTTCCCTCGGGCAACTCCTGCAGCACGGCGTCATCGCCATGAGCGGCATCGGCCACGGCAACCGCCGGAACCGAGAACTCACGGGCAGCGGCAACGAGCTCGGGGGTGCTGGAGTTTACGGACAGCGCCGTCACCTGCAGGCGATCGGCATGCTGACGGCACACATCAAGCGCCTGGGTGCCGATCGAGCCCGTACAACCCAGAATGGCAACACGAAGGCGCCCGTCAGGGCCATAGGTCGTCTGATGAGCCATTACAGCACTCCTCCGATCATCAGCAACAACTGCGCGGTAATGCAGCCAAAGATGAGCGAATCGCTGCGATCGAGCATGCCGCCGTGACCCGGGATGAGATTGCCGGAATCCTTGACGCCCACGCCACGCTTGATGCGCGACTCGATAAGGTCGCCGATAACGCCCAGGATGGAGACGACCACGCCGCACAGCAACGCATAGGGCAGGCTCAATTTATAGAAGTGCGTCGCCCACAGGATGAGCCAGATCAAGACAGAGCCCAAAATGCCGCCGACAAAGCCCTCCCAGCTCTTTTTGGGAGAGATCTTGGGGACCATCTTATGCTTGCCGATACGGCTGCCCACGATGTAGGCAAACGAATCGGAGACCCAAAGGGACGCGCAAACGCCCACCGAAAGCAGGGCGCCGGCAAAGCCGGGCACGGCGTCGCGCAGCAGCACGATAGCAGACAGCATAAAGCCGGTGTAGATAGGGCCCATGAGCGTCACGGCAACATCCGAGATGCGGGTGCGCGGCGACCAGACATACCAGATACCCACCGCGAGCATCAGGGCAAAAAGCAGGGCATTTAGCAACATCGAATCGCCTAGAGCCGACAGCGGAAAGAGCACCGCGGCCGCTATACCCATGCGCTCATTTGCCATCTTGCCATCGAGCCTCGTCATGCGGAAAAACTCGTAACAGCAAAGGCCGCTCATGACGGACACGAAGATAGCCGTGGGTACAATGCCCAAAACCAGGCACAGGATAAAGACGACGGCGTAGACGATGCCGGCGGCAGCACGGGTGATAAAGCCCGCCAGCCAGGAGCCGGTGCCGCCCTTCGCAGCAGGCGCCTTGGGAGCGGCAGCCCCGCGCGCGGGCGTCGCAGAAGCAGGCGCCTTGGGAGCAGATGCCTTGGGACGATCGGACACGATTAAGCCTCCTCGGTCTTGCTCAGTCCGCCAAACCTACGGTCGCGGCCCTGGTAGGCCAAAATGGCGTCGACAAGGCCCCAGCGATCAAAGTCGGGCCAATAGGTATCGGTGACATAGAACTCGGAATAAGCCACCTGCCACAGCAGATAGTTGGAAAGACGCAGCTCGCCAGAGGTGCGAATCACAAGCTCCGGATCGGGAAGACCGGCGGTGTAGAGGTGAGAGGACACCATTTCGTCGTCGATTGCGGCGGGGTCGATCTTGCCGGAGGCGGCATCGAGCGCAATCTGGCGGACGGCGCGGGTGATCTCGGCACGGGCACCGTAGTTGACAGCCAACGCCAGCGTCATACCGGTATGGTCGGCGCACTCGGCAAGGCCGCGCTCAAAAACGTCGCGGGTCTTCTTGGGCAGCGCGGAAATATCGCCCAAAAAGACAACGCGAACGTTCTCGCGCTTGAGTAACGGCAGCTCGTCAATAAACGTCTTGGCAAACAGGTGCATCAAGACGTTGACCTCGTGCTGCGGGCGATTCCAGTTCTCGGTAGAAAACGCATAGGCCGAAAGCACATCGACACCCAGGCGCACGCAGGCGGTAATAATCTCGCGCAGGGAGACGATACCAGCCTTGTGGCCCTCGGTGCGGGCAAGGCCGCGCGCCGTGGCCCAACGGCCGTTGCCGTCCATGATGCACGAAATATGGTGCGGAATGTTATTGAGGTCAAGGTCGGAAAAACCGACGCCCGCAGGGGCGTCGGCAAAGTACTCGACCAGTTTATGCTCGTCGTGTTGCACCTTAGATCTCCATGACCTCGGCTTCTTTTTCCTTCAGAAGCTCCTCGACCTTGGCAACATACTCATCGGTATGCTTCTGGACCTTGGCCTGCTCGCGACGAACATCGTCCTCGGTGAGCTCCTCGTCACGCTCGAGCTTGTTGTTAAAGTCGCGACGGATGTTGCGGATGGAGACCTTGGCCTGCTCGGCGTACTCGCGGCACTCCTTAACGAGCTCGCGACGACGCTCCTCGGTGGGAGCCGGGAACGGCAGACGCACGACGGTACCATCGGAGTTGGGGGTAATGCCCAGGTCGGAGGCACTGATGGCCTTGACGATGGCATTGATGAGCGCCTTATCCCACGGCTCGATAAGCAGCATATGGGCCTCGGGGGTCTTAACGGCGGCAACCTGCGTGACGGGCGTGGGAACACCGTAGTAGTCGACGGTGATATCAGACAGGATGTTGGCGTTAGCGCGGCCAGTGCGGACCTTGGAGAAGTTATGCTTGAGGGACTCGAGCGACTTGTCCATGTGGGCGGTGATGTTCTCTGCCATGCTTAATCCTCCTGATAGACGAGCGTGCCGACGGGCTCACCCGCGAGCGCGCGCTTGACGGTGTCCTCGCCATCGATGTTGAGGACCAAAATGGGCATACGGTTGTCCTGGCAAAGAGCCGTTGCCGTGGAATCCATAACCTGCAGGCCGCGAACGAGCACCTCGTGATAGGTGATCTTGTCAAAGCGGACGGCGTCAGCGCACTTGACGGGATCCTTGTCGTAGATGCCATCAACCTTGGTGGCTTTAATCAGAATCTCGGCACCGATCTCACAGGCGCGAAGGGCCGCGGCGGTGTCAGTCGTAAAGTACGGATTACCCGATCCGGCGGCAAAGATAACGACGTTGCCCTTGGACAGGTGGTTGATGGCGCGACGGCGAATATAGGGCTCGCAGATCTCGTTCATCTGGATAGCGCTCATAACGCGGCAGGGAACATCGTTATGCTCGAAGGCATCCTGCAGGGCGAGCGCGTTCATAACGGTTGCCAGCATGCCCATGTAGTCGGCCTGAGCACGCTCCATGCCACCGGCGGCGCCGGCCATGCCGCGGAAAATATTGCCGCCGCCGACAACGACGCCGACCTCATGACCAACGGCGAGCAGCTCCTTGACCTGCTTGGCAAGATGATCGGTAACCTTGGGGTCGATGCCGTAGTTGCCATCGCCCATCAGCGCTTCACCGGAGAGCTTCAGAAGCACGCGTTTATATCGGATGTCGGACAAAGCGATCCTCCTTTAATTAGACTCTCAATATGATATCAAAGGCTCTGATAAGAGCCATGAAAAAGCAGGCTGTGAGTAAAACCCACAGCCTGCTCATTACCAGCTACAAGAGCTTATTTACTCGCCACGGACCAGACGGTCAAAGGCAACGACGGTAATGGTGTCGCCGAGCTCCTTGGAGACCTGCTCAGCGTACTTCTTGATGGTGAGGGAGCTGTCCTTGATGAACTCCTGCTCGGTGAGCACGGACTGCTTGTAGAACTTCTCCAGACGGCCAACAGCCATCTTCTCCTGGATAGCCTCGGGCTTACCGGACTCGGCAGCCTGAGCCATGTAGATCTGCTTCTCGTGCTCGACGGTCTCAGCCGGAACCTGATCGCGGGTAGCGCAGATCGGGGCAACGGCGGCAACCTGAAGGGCAACGTCGTGAGCAAAGGTCTTGAAGGACTCAGCCTGAGCGGTCTCGGCCTTCTCGAAAGCGAACTCGACGAGAACGCCAATCTTACCACCCATGTGGATGTAAGAAGCGAGAGCGCCGTTCTCAGCCTTGCGGGCGGCGAAACGGGAGATCTTCATGTTCTCGCCCATGATGTGAATCATCTCGGTGAGCTCGGAGGAAACGGTCTCCTCGCCCATCGGCTTCTCGAGCAGAGCGTCGACGTCAGCAGGCTCGGTGGTAGCGACAACCTCAGCGACCTTGGAAGCAAAGCCGGTGAACTTGGCGTTGGAGCCGACGAAGTCGGTCTCGCAGGAGAGCTCGAGCAGAGCGCCGGTCTTGCCGTCCTCGGAGACGAACGCGGCGACAGCGCCCTCGTTGGTCTCACGGCCAGCCTTCTTGGCAGCCTTGGCGAGGCCGTTCTTGCGCAGAACGTCGACAGCGGCGTCCATGTCGCCGTCAGCCTCGACGAGAGCCTTCTTGCACTCCATCATCGGGGAGTCGGTCATCTCGCGGAGCTGCTTGACCATAGCGGCGGTAATCTGGGCCATTGTGGTTCCTTTCAAAGAGATGAAAAAGAATTAACTAAGACTGATTTACTCGGCCTTGGGCTCAGCGGCCATCTCGGCCTCGGAGACCTGCTCCTTGCCGGAGCCAGCGAGGCAGGCGTCAGCCATGAGCTCGCACATAAGGGTGACAGCGGAGATAGCGTCATCGTTGCAGGGGATGCCGTACTCGACCTCATCGGGATCGGAGTTGGTGTCGATCAGAGCGACGACGGGGATGTTCAGGCGCTGGGCCTCCTTGATGGCGTTCTCCTCGCGCTTGGTGTCGATAACGAAGAGAGCCTGGGGCAGACCCTTCATGTCGCGGGCGCCACCGAGGTTGGTCTGGAGCTTGGTGAGCTCCTTACCGAGCACAGCCTGCTCCTTCTTGGGGAGCACTGCCATGCGGCCGTCCTCGACCATGGCCTCGAGCTCCTCCATGCGGTTGATGCGGGAACGGATGGTGACGAAGTTGGTCAGCATGCCGCCGAGCCAGCGCTGGTTGATGTAAGGCATGTTGGCGCGCTCAGCGGCGTTCTTGACGGCCTCCTGAGCCTGCTTCTTGGTGCCGACGAACAGCACGTTGCCACCCTTGGCGACGTTCTTGACGAAGGTATAGGCCTGGTCGGCGTCGAGGATGGTCTGCTTGAGGTCGAGGATGTAGATGCCGTTGCGCTCACCGAAGATGAACGGCTTCATCTTGGGGTTCCAGCGACGGGTCTGGTGACCGAAGTGGCAGCCGGCCTCGAGCAGGGTGCGGATATTAATCTTGGTAGCCATGTTAAACCTCCTGTGGTTTGCCTCCGCGCGGGGTCATCCTCCAAAACCAACCCGGACATGTGCTACCAAAGCCCGGGCACCACGGTATGAAGTAGCCGCGCGTGCGTGATAAAAACCTGTTGCCGTGAAGCAACCCGATGAATGATAGCAGGATTGCCTCTTTCTGCCAACCCGCAATCAAAACCACACACCTAAGCGCAACGTGAGCCGTCCAGCTTACTCGCCCCGGGGATGGGCCTGGGTCACGGCGCGCTTAAGCCGAACGGGCGTGAGATGCGTGTAGATCTGTGTCGTGGACAGGCTCGCATGCCCCAGCAGCTCTTGAACCGAACGCAGATCCGCGCCACCCTCGAGCAGATCGGTCGCAAAGGTGTGGCGCATCGCATGAGGCGCGATGTCGGCCGGAATACCGGCGCACGTTGCCAGCATATGAAACCGTCGCCTGAGCATAGCGGCACTCATGCGATTACCGCGCGCAGAAATAAACAGCGGATGCAGACCGGCTGCGGCGTCGCGGTGCTTTGCCTGGGCGAGCAGCTCCGGTCTCCCCTGGTCGACATAGGTGCGCGTCGCCTCGAGTGCGCGACGATACAGAGGAACGATGCGCTCCTTGCTCCCCTTGCCCCAAAGGCGAACCACGCGCTCCGACCAAGCGATGGATTCCACGTTAAGCGCGGCAAGCTCCGAGATGCGGGCACCCGAGGCATAGAGCAGCTCGAGCATCGCCGCATCGCGCAGTCCCACGGGCGTCGAAGTATCAGGCGTCTTGAGCAGCGCCTCGACCTGTTGGGTCGTCAGCACACCGGGCAGGTCGCGCGGCAGCTTGGGCGACGCGATCGCCGAGACCGCATCGCCCTCGACAATCCCCTCGGCAGCCATCCAACGATAGAGCGACCGAATAGCCGACAAATGCGCAGCAATGGTGCGAGGCGCCACCT
>CABVBR010000103.1 GCA_902496645.1 uncultured Collinsella sp. | reverse complement strand
GATATCTGCAGGAGCGATATGGCAAAAGCCGATAGCAGTCGCCACCTCGGCAATCTTCACTGAGAGCAACTCGCGGCGCGCCGGCGTGAGCTTTTTGGAATCGTTGATGCCCCAGACGCGCGGCTCCATGGGAAGGCACACGGCGCACACCGTCAAAGGACCGGCCACCGAGCCGCGACCCACCTCATCGACACCCACGACCACGCCATCCCCACCGAGCTCGTGCATCAGCTCGTACATACCGTTGACGCGCTCGCGCTCGGCAAGTTCCTTGGCATGGCGCTTAAGGGCGCGCTCGCAAGCCTTGATCACCTGCTGGCGTGGATCCTCGCGATAATGCTCCACGAGGGCGGGAATCTCCTCAAACGTGGCGCTCGCCAGCTCGCCGGCAACCTGCGATGCCGAAACCGAGCTCGTCATGTTGGCCATATCGGGGCCTCCTTGCATGCAAATCAGATAAAAAGAAGGGCCACCCGAAGGTGACCCTTTTGTCCAAACGAGTGGACAGACGCTGCGATCTTCTTAGCGCTTCTCGGGGATGCGAGCAGCCTTGCCCACCTTGTCGCGGAGGTAGTACAGCTTGGCGCGACGGACGCGACCATGACGGACGACCTCGAGCTTGGCGATCTTGGGGCTGTGAAGCGGGAAGGTACGCTCAACACCGACACCGAAGGAAATCTTGCGGACGGTGAAGGTCTCACGGGCACCGGCGCCGGCCATGCGGATGACGTCACCCTGGAAAACCTGGATGCGCTCGCGGTCGCCTTCCTTAATGCGGTAGTGAACCTTGACGTTGTCGGCAACGCGGACCTGCGGGATGTCCTCGCGGATCTGCTGACGCTCGATTGCGCGGATGTAATCCATGTGCAATTCCTTACTCTTCTAGAGGTGCCGTACCACCTTGGCCGGCACGTAGTTGAACAAACGTATTCGAGTATACACGCCACGACCTTGGCTGCAAGAACTATTTTGCCCGTACGCAAAAAGACAAAAACACGCACTCTTTCTGCACTTATGCGCCGTCCGCAGCATCAGTCGTCGGCGTCGCCACGGTCGTTCCGGGCGCGATATAGCCGTATTCGAGCAGCACCGAAAGCGCATGCTGCTTCCAGGTGGCAAGCTCGTCGTCATTATAGTTGTCATGGACCCATTCGCTCATCGCGTCCTCGGCGTCTTGGGGCACCAGGTCCTGGCTGTCCGCCATCAGGTACAGGATGCCCAAGATGTCGAAGTCCTGCTTGGTCATCTCTTCCTTGTTTGATGTGCTGATGAGGCCGTGATCGATGCCGTAGCGGCAGATATCGGTCAAAACGGTAACGAGGCCCGTAGGAATCGGCGAGGCATCCTTCGCGGCAGCGGGCGCGGTGCCATCAGTCACTGCAGCGGCATCGTCGCTCGCCGGAGCAGACTCGGCCACGTTCGCATCGGAACCTGTCTGCTCTCCAGGGGCAGGAGCCGCGCTATCCATCGTTGCCGAAGAATCCCCCGAAGAAACGGACACAACACTCACCGGTATCTCGACCACGGTCGTCATCGGGTCGACCGGTGCGGGCGCGGCGATGACCTCGGCCCAATCGGAATACACGCCGTCAATAAAGGCACGAACATGGAAGGTACCCGGTTGCGAGATGGTCATCGTGCCGTCTGTCGCGACCGAAATGCCCTTGCTCTCGAGCTCCTGGGCCTCCCAGCTGCAGACTCTATCGACTTCCTTGCCCGTCGTGTCATAGACCGTAGCTGTCAGGCCGTCGATGCCGTTAAGGTTCTCCTCAACGCCGACGACGGTCTGCGCCGAGCCCTCGAGTTTGATACTGCCGTTAAACGGCTCGGGCGCCACGTCACTTACCTTATATTTGTAGGCCGCGGCGTCGATCTCGTCATTGGTCGAGACATGCCCGTTCACGTCCACATAGGTATCCTCGGGGATAAAGTACTTTACGTAGGCGGTGCCGGCCTTTTTACCCACCACGACTTGTTCGTGGGTGACAGGGTCGGTCTGGATCTCGATGACGTCGGACTTGCATTCCTTGCCCTTTTTATCAACCACGCGCCAGTCGCCCGACGACTTCACAAAGCCGTAGTAGTCAACATCGTCCTCGTCCCTTGCACGCACGCGATAGGAAGAGATGGGGTCTTCGTCTCCAACCGTAAGCCTTCGGGTCTTATCGGTCTGCAGCGACACGAGAATCTTGGAGATGGGCTTAATAGGCTGCGGCGTGCCCAACTGCGTATCGACCGTCACCGACTCAAACGACAGATTGGAACCCGTAATGGACATGGGGTAGGTCGCGGCCATGTCGTTGAGCACGTTGCACGTGCGCGGGGCGCCACCGTTGCGCGAAGGCACCTCGCGATCGGCCAGGACCGAATTCCAATCGACGGCGCGCACCATGTGGTTGTTGGTGCGATACGACCAGCTCGTGACGTTTCCGGCGGTGGTATCGTAACCGTCGTCGCCACGATGGGCGATTGAGCGCAGGAACAGGTTCTGCACGGCGTCGGTCGACTGGTCGCCAAAGGTGGTGTAGAACGAGCGCTGGTCATAACCGGCGGTATGGAACTCCTGCACGGCGGCGTTATCGTCGTAGCACTCGCCGTTCATGTTAAAGATGATCACGTCGAATGTCACGCCCACCGGCTGGTCATAGTCCTCGGACAGCGTCGTGGTAGAACTCGTCTGCTTGCTATTGACCTGCGTGTGCGCCGGGATCGTCATATTGACGGTGACCGACTGATTGTCCGTCGTGGTGATCGACTGTTCCTCGGTCTTACTCGCCTCCCACAACTGGGACATCGTGGTTTCGGCCGAAAACGAGGTCTCGATTTCCTCGCTCGCCGTTCCGGGCACGCCCAGCGACTCCTTGAGGCTTACCGATGCGCCCCACGAGCCGCCTTTGGAAAACGATGTGGATTCAGAAGTGCTCGTGCCGACCGTCTCCTCGGTACCGCGGGCGAGCGTGATGCTCTGCGAGGCGTCCTCATAGCCGACGTTAAGTGCCGAGGTAACGAGCTCCTGCTCAGTCTTTGAATCGACAAAGGAATAGCCCGGCGCGTCCTCGGGCGCACAGTTGAGCTTGTTCACGCTGTTGAGCTGCTGAACTCTAAAGTTATAGAACGCGATGCCAAAGCCATTGAAATCGTACTGATAGGTGCCGCCGAGCTTGTCCACGCACGCGATGGTGGCATAGATCACATCTTGCTCGCTCGTGTCTTGCGACAGACCGTCGAGTGGCACGTATTTACGGAAATCGGAGCCCTTCAGCTTGTGACCGATACAGCCGGCGATATCGTCGGTCAAGCGCTCGTAGACCGCATTGAGGCTTTTCGCAGATGTCAGACCGCTCTGCTTCGACTTGTCAGCGCCGTCGGAATGCTCACCGTTGCCGCCCGAAAGCGCATCGTACAGATAGATGTAGTGACCCTTGCCAAAGTCCTTCTCAAAGCCCTTACCGGCATGGTCCCAATACAAAAAGTCCTTGGAGTCGTCGCCTCCGCCATAGCCAAGGATGTTATAGGCAAGCGATGCCCAGTTGGGCAGCACCTTTTTGACGGCGGCCGTGTAGAACGAGACGTTGTCGTACATCGAGGTACGGCCCTCGAGCTTGCCGTCATCGATATCCACGAAGGTACAGTCGCGATCGTTGACCGTAATGGTAAGCGGGTTGACCACGTCGCCATAGAGCTCGTCGCGCGATTCATCCTGAAGGGCAAAACCGGCTGTCGGCATCCCGCAAAGCGCCGTGACCGCAACGACCACCCAGCACAGGGTCATCTGTGCTCCCCGACGCGCTCGTTGCAAATACCTGGTGAGGTTTTTCATCGCAGTCCTCCCGTCAGTTGCCAATGTATTCAACCAACGTAAAACGCCGCCGCGTCCAAAGGGGGCGCGACGGCGCGAAGGGGGGCGTAAAAGGCGCAAATGGAACGCGACTCCGTTAAGCGGAACGCTTGGCCTCGAGCTTGGCCTGAGCGGCAGCAAGACGCGCGAGCGGCACACGGTAAGGCGAGCAGGACACGTAGTCCACATCAGCCACGTTAAACAGGCCCTTGATGGACTTGGGGTCGCCGCCGTGCTCACCGCATACACCAAAGTGCATGCCGGGGTTGGTGGCGCGACCCTTCGCCACGGCCATGCGCACCAGCTCGAGCACCACCGTGTCGATGGTCTCGAAGGGGTTGTCCTTCAGAATCTTCTTGTGTAGGTACAGCGGGATGAACTTGGCCTCGGCGTCATCGCGGGAGAAGCCGAAGGTCGTCTGCGTGAGGTCGTTGGTGCCAAAGCAGAAGAAGTCGGCGTGCTGGGCGATCTCGTCGGCGACCATGCAGGCGCGCGGCAGCTCGAGCATCGTGCCCACGGGAATGTTGAGCTCGACGCCCTCCTCGGCGGAAACCTCGGCGATGACACGCTCGATGACCTCGCGGGTCTGAACGTGTTCGGCCGTGATGGAAACGAGCGGAACCATGATCTCAGGACGCGGGTCGACGCCTTCCTTGATGAGGCGAGCAGCAGCCGTTGCCACGGCGCGGACCTGCATAAGCGGCAGGTCGCCAAAGACGACGGACAGGCGCACGCCGCGCAGGCCGAGCATCGGGTTGGACTCGACCATGCCATCGATGCGACGCAGGCGGGCACGCAGGGCGGCGAGCTCCTCCTCGGGAGCGCCGGCGGCCTCCTTCTTGGTAATGGCGACCTCGAGCTCGCGGGGATCGTCCAGGAACTCGTGCAGCGGCGGGTCGAGCATGCGAACGACCACATCGCGGCCGGTCATGGTCTTGAACATGGCCAGGAAGTCCTCAGTCTGGACCTTAAGCAGATCGGCGAGCGCCTGCTGCTTCACGGCCTCGTCGTCGGACAGGATGAAGCTCTGGATGATGTTCTTGCGGTCGCCCAGGAACATGTGCTCGGTGCGGCACAGGCCAATAGCCTCGGCGCCAAACTCAAGCGCGAGCTCGGCATCCTCGGGGTTATCGGCGTTGACGCGCACGTGGTTGGCGTGACCGTCGGTCTCGTCCAGGCGGATCTCGTCGGCCCAGGACAGGATGGTGTCCAGGTCGCCGGTGAGCTCAGCGGAGACCAAGTCGACAGCGCCATCGACGACGATGCCCTGAGTGCCGTCGATGGAGATAATGTCGCCCTCGTGCAGCACGCGATCGCTGCCGTCGATACGAACGACCTTCTCGGCCGCGTCGATATGGAAACGCTCGACACCGCAGACGCAGGGAGTACCCATGCCACGGGCAATAACGGCGGCGTGGCTCGTCTTGCCACCGTGACTGGTCAGGATGCCCTCGGCGGCGACCATACCCTTCAGGTCGTCGGGGTTGGTCTCCCAGCGGACCAGAATGACTTTATGGCCCTCGGCAGAACGCGCGACGGCGTCATCACTCGAGAACACGACTTCGCCCACGGCGGCACCGGGACTGGCGTTAAGGCCGCATGCGAGTGCCTCGTACTTCTTGGAGGAGTCGAACTGCGGGTGCAGGAGCTGGTCGAGCTGCGCAGGGTCGATACGGCTCACGGCCTCCTCACGGGTGATGAGGCCTTCCTCGACCATCTCGATAGCGATGCGCAGAGCGGCGGTTGCGGTACGCTTGCCCACGCGGGTCTGGAGCATCCAGAGCTTGCCCTGCTCGATGGTGAACTCGATGTCGCACATGTCGCGGTAATGATCCTCAAGCGTCAGGAAGACACGTTCAAGCTCCTCACCTGCGGACTCGAGACCCGGGGTGGTCTTGAGGTCGGCGATGGGCTCGGTGTTGCGGATGCCGGCAACGACGTCCTCGCCCTGAGCGTTGACCAGAAAGTCACCGTAGAACTCCTTGGTGCCGTCGGCCGGGTTGCGCGTAAAGGCGACACCGGTCGCCGAGGTCTCGCCCTTATTGCCAAAGGCCATAGCCTGGACGTTGACGGCGGTGCCAAGGTCGTCGGAAATGCCGTGCTGCTTGCGGTAAATGCAGGCGCGCTCGTTCATCCAGCTGCCAAAGACGGCCTGGATAGCAAGGCGCAGCTGGAGCTCCGGATCGTGCGGAAAGACGGGCTTGCCTTCCGCGACCTCGAGCTCGGGGTACTGGGCGGCCTCGACGTTGTCGGAGAAAATGCACTTGAAGGTCTCGACGAGCTCCTGCAGGTCCTCGGCCGAAAGCTCGGAGTCGACGCGAACGCCGGCGACCAGGCGGGCCTGGGTCAGGGCATTCTCAAACAAGTCGGCATCGACACCCATGACGACGTTGGAGAACATCTGGATAAAGCGACGATAGCTGTCCCAGGCAAAGCGCGGGTTCTGCGTCTGGGCGATAAGGCCCTGAACGGACTCGTCGTTGAGGCCCAAGTTGAGGACCGTGTCCATCATGCCGGGCATTGAAAACGGAGCGCCCGAGCGCACCGAGACGAGCAGCGGGTCACGGGCATCGCCGAGCTTCTTGCCGCAGCGAGCCTCGAGGTCGGCCTCGGCGGCAACGATCTCGTCGAGCGCGCCTTCGGGCCAGACGTTGCCGGCACCAGAGTACTCGACGCAGGTCTGGCAGGTAATGGTAAAGCCACCGGGAACCGGCAGGCCAATGCGGCTCATCTCGGCAAGGTTAGCGCCTTTGCCGCCAAGCACGAAGTTCATGGACTTATCGCCCTCGGTAACACATGTGCCCTGGGCATCGGTTCCAAAACGGTAAACCCTCTTGCAATCGCTCACGATACTTCCCCTTCCATGCGCTTACGCACACGACCGTGGTAACGAATCGACCCGCCAGATGCGGGCCATGAGGAAACTATACGGCGGGTTTTGAGCGGGCTTAAGCAGAGGATGCGCGGTTTGGTAAACGTGCTAAAACTGGCGGTAAATGGTAGGTAAAGGTGGTTACCTTATGAAGATACCACTGTAAGAAGGTGCAGGTCAGATGCGATATTTTTGCTAAATCGCTTTATCAAAATGCTGCTACTGTTAGGCTCGACGGGCGGCGCGGCGGGCACGGGCTTCTTGGATTTCCTCCAAGTGGCTAATGATCTCGGCAGCGCTCTCCTCGATGGCCTTGCCGTCGGTACGCACCACAAAGCAGCCTAGCCGCTTCATGAGGGCGCGAGCTTCCTCGAGCTCGCTGCGCACGCTCTCGGGCTCGGCATAGGAGCCTGCAACGGCACGGGCGTAATCATCGCCCAGGCGGCTATCGCGAATCCCGGAGATCACATCGACGGTCGAAATCAGGCCAAACAACCGCATCGGGTCGACCTCG
>CABVBR010000102.1 GCA_902496645.1 uncultured Collinsella sp. | reverse complement strand
GACGGTAGATGGTGTCCATGGCGGCACGGTACTTGGGCTTGCCCACCAGGTCATACAGCTTATAGAGGGTCTTGCCCGCGTTGACGTTGTCGAGGTTGTACTCCTCGGGGTTGTAATGCTTGATGGTGCCATCTTCCTGGACAAAGAAGTCGATGTAGTCGTCGGCGAAGGTCAGGTAGCGCTGCTCACCCGTAATCTCGTACAGCTCGATGAGTGCCTTGATCATGCAGCCATCGATGTAGTTCCAGGTGTTCTCCTTACCGGCACGGAGCTTTTCGATGTTCCACGCGGGCGCCTGCGGCGTAGACGTCTCGATCAACTGCTCGATGTAGCTATCCAGGATCTGATTGCAACCCATTGTGTCCCCTCTGACGTAGATGATGGGTGAACGTTAACCCTAGTGTAACGCGAACGGGATTATAGGGTGAACGTTAACCCTATAATCCCCGTGAACGGCACGCTTTTAGCGACAAACGGCAGCAAGGCCCGCGGCGATTCGATGCGCCAGGCGCTCGTAGCCAGCCGGGCTGTAGTGCAGGCCGTCGGGCATATAGAGCTCGCGGTGCTCCGGCAAAAACGGGCTGATGCCGCTCTGAGCGTACAGGTCGATTACCGGCACCGAGTAGCGGTCACAGACCTCGAGCATCGCCTGCACGTACGCGATCTGCGTCAGGCCCAGATGGTTGAGCTCGTTGCTCGCCGGAATATCCTTCTCGTGTTTGCCACTTGTCTTGCACGGCGTCATAAACACGAGCTTTGCCTGGGGCGAGCGCGCCGTGATGGTGCGGATCAGGTAGTCGAGCGCACCGTAGAACTCGTGCACGTCCGTGCTGCCCAGCTCTCCCAGCGGCACGTTACGGCTAAAGTCGTTAACGCCGCCAAAGACGATGCAGATATCTGCCGTGTGATCGATGCCGTCCAAGCGCTCGACAAACGAATCGCTACGGTCGGCCTTGACGGCAATACGCGAACCCTTAATACCAAAGTTCTCGATCGTAGCGCCGCCCAGCAGCGCACCCAGGTGCGAAGTCCAGGAGATATCGTTGCCTCCCCCGCCGCATCCGTTATCGCCCCAGGTGGTCGAATCGCCAAAGCAGCAGATGGTCGATTCGCTCAAGTTTTTCGTTTCCATATTCTTCTCCTCACCCGCACACCGGCGGTCATACAGGTACATACCGTTCATTCGCAACATCCGAGGGGCTATGCGTGGGCGCATTCCGCAACTTGCGAATCGAGCCATTCGATATCCTCGGCAAGATGCGCCACGCCCAGGTGGTGTCCACCCGGGCAGACCTCGTGCAGAAGGTTTTCGTCCTTGCCCAGCAGCGCGTAGGCGTCGCGAACGATATCGAGCTGCTCGTCTACGTTCGCAAGCCCGCGGGCGCCGTTGAGATGGTCTTTCTCGCAGCTCTGAACCAAGAGCGGCCGTGGCGCGACAAGCGATGCAATGTCGCCCATGTCGAGCAGACGCCAGAGTCCAGGCGTGTAATTGCAGCTGCAATTGCCGTTGAGGTGCAGTAGCGAATCATCAACGCCGTACAGATAGCCCGAGACAAACGCCTTGCGCACGCGCGGGTCGAGCGCGGACAGGTACAACGTCATGTAACCGCCGCCCGAAAAACCAAAGCAGCCCAGGTCGTCCATGGCAATGTCACCGCGTGTCTCCAAGTAATCAATCAAGCGCATGTTGTCCCAGGCGTTGAGGCCCGCGACCGTAAGACCCAGCGGCTCGGCCATACGTGCTTGATTCAGACACGTACCGCGCAGGTAGCTGTTCTCGTCGTCGCCCTGACCCTTCCAGTCACGACGGTATCCCCAACCACGCGCATCGGGGCAGACGGTCACATAACCCATGCGCGCCAAACGCAGACCGTAGTCGTAATTGAACTTACGCACGGCATCGTCGACCGCCGGCACGCCCGCAACGCCGGCTATGCTTGCAGCACCCGCCCCCTGGTGACCATGCGGGCAGATATAGCAGCGCTTGAGTCCCCGCTCGTCAAGCTTGGGGCGGGACGGCTCCAACAGGTAAAACGGCATCCACACATCGTGCTCAACCTGCAACACCGCATGAGTACGCACGATGCTGCCGGCAACCCGCACGCGATTGAGCTCACGAATCTCAATCGGGGCGCGGTCCATAAGCGAAAGACCCAAAATATCGTACAGACGAGTCCTGGTCGCAGCCTTCCATGCCTCAAAGTCTGTGGGGGTCTTGCCCGTAAATGCGGCCGAGCGCCCCTCGCGCTTCAGTCGGGCGCGCAGCGCAGGTTCGTCCTCGTAGTACGTCTCGATGTGCACGGTGCGGCCATTGGCGGATAGCCCGGCCGTCTCTACCGCATCACCGTCGCCGCCCTCGGGATCCCAACCATCCGTGCCGGCAAGCACTCGGTCACGCGCATAGCGTTCGGAATCCTGGCCGGTCAGGCAATGCGCCCACGGCACCCAGGCGGCAGTATCACCCGCCGGGCCAAACAGGGTACCGCCGGCATACAGGGTGCCGTCATGTGCCGCTGGCTTATTCCAATCCCACCAACCCTCGAGTGAAATATGGGGGCCCAGCCAGCATTCGAGCAAAACGGTCTGGGCCCACTCGCGCCATGGACGACCCAGATAGACCGATCCGGGGGCAATGCCCTCATCGGCTGTAAACGAACAGCCATGAAACACAAATCCGTACGGCTCGCCCTGAGGCGTGGAGGCTGCCGTTACATACCCGTTGACATCCATATCGCGGTTGAGCGAGCGAATCTCACACCCCTCAAAGTAGGCACGCGCGCCGCCAAAGATAAAGTCGACATCGCCCTCGATCCGGCAACGTCGAAAATACTGCCGCCCCACGCGGCGCGGGGCGAACTGCTTGGGGCCTATAAAGCCGCCCGGCTTGGCCTCGCGCGGCGGCAGCGGCCCCAAAAAGAGCGTGTCCTGGTGTCCCTTAATGCAGCAGGCATCGACAACCAGGCGGTCGCCGTCGGCATACAGGGCAATCGCCTGGCCGACCTCGCGCCCATCACCAGCGTTGTTTTCGATTGTTAGACCCGCAAGCGTCACGTCGTCGGCATCGACCAGCACCGTGTACGTACGGAAGGTGCCGAGTCTTCCATCCTGGCCGCTACCATCTTCCGAAGGCATCTTGGCACCCAGGCCTCCCACGATACGCACGCTGTCGGCCGTCTCGCCCTCGAGCGTCACATACGGACGACGAATTTCGACCTGCTCGCGATACTCGCCCGGCGCCACCAGCACGCGCACCGGCACGGTCACATCGGGCACACACCGCTCCGCCGCCTCGAGCGCCGCCGAAATGCTGCGATACGCGCCTTCGCGTTCGAGCGATACCTCAAAGAGCTGTTCTTTACCACTCATCTGTCATTACGCTTTCTGTCACAGAACACCCACCGTGCAATACCGGCACCTATAGATTGCGTGCGACAGCCGGGCAGACCCGACCGTCGCACGCCTCAACATGCCGTATTCACTTGTGCAGGAGCACTACCCTACGCGCGGATAACCTTGTCGACGTTTTGCAGCTGCAGCTCGTCGCCATCCTGACCCTCGATGCGCACGTTCTGCAGGTCGAGGACTTTCACGTTCTGCGCGATGATGCCCTGGCGCACCATGGGCTCCACGCCGCAGGCCATGGCCGGCACAAAGGGCTCGGCATCGGCGGCAAAGGTCACATGGACATCCTGGAACGTCAGGCGCGTCACCTTGCTCTCGGGAAGGCCCGTGATATAGGCCGCGGCCGCATGGCAGTTGGTGGCCTCGATATCGCAAAACGTCGTGGCGCCAAAGCCGGGCGTACGGTCGTCGACGGGCAGCGCCTCGCGAGACTGCACGTAGTCGGTCTTGCCGTCCTTGTCGCAGAAGTAGAACGAGTTGACCACGAAGGGCGTGAGCACCTTATCCATGCGAATGTGCTCAAAGGTGATGCCCTCGTTGACGGCGTCCTTGCCGCGTCCGCGGCGTGTCTTGACGCGCAGGCCGCGGTCGGTGCGCTCAAAGAGGCACTTGCTCACGGTGAGGTCCTTGATGCCGCCGGCGGCCTCGGATCCCAGCACCACGGCGCCGTGGCCGTCGTGCATGTAGCAGTGCGAGATCAGCACGTCGTGCGTGGCGGGACGGAGCTCGGGTTCAATGCCCAGTTTGCCGCTCTTGATGGCGATGCAGTCGTCCCCCACCGAGAACTGACAGCCAAGGATGCGGACAAAACCGCAGCTCTCGGGATCGAAACCGTCGGTGTTGTGGGAGTTCTTGGGACCCTCGATGGACAGGCACAGGGCATCGACGTGCTCGCACAGAATGGGATGGATATTCCACGCCGGGCTGTTGCGGACGGTAAAGCCGGCCAGGCTCACGTTTTCGCACTCGGACAGGAAAATCATGCGCGGGCGGGCGACCTCGCGGCCCTCCTCGGGACGGAAGATGTTCTTAAAGTCCTTGTTCCACCAGTTGTCCTCGGCAAAATCGGTCTGGCCGTCGATGGCGCCGCGGCCATAGATGCACACGTCGTGCACGCTCAGGCCCGTAAAGGTCGAACAGTAGGTCGAAAAGCTCTCGCCTTCCCAGCGGCCCAGGGGCAGCATGTCGGCGCCGGCATACCCGGCGCCCTCGTCGCCCGTGACCGTGCCCGGAATGTAGGCAAGCGCCGCGCGGTCGTGACGGGCCAGCAGCACCGCGCCCTCGGCAAGCTCGATGTTGATATTGCTCTTAAGGAAGAGGGACTTGATGCGGTAGTTGCCGGCGGGGATCAGCACGCGCCCGCCCTTGGGGCAGGCCATGATGGCAGCCTGAATGTTGGTGGTGTCATCGTGCTCGGCATCGCCCTTGGCTCCGCAGTCGCGAACGTTGATGGTAAAGGGCTCCGCCGGCGTGGTGACGCCTACGCTCAACTCGCGCTCGCCGCAGACAAAGCGGATCAGGTTGCGCTTGCCGGGGGTCAGGCCATCGACATAGGTCTCGACCGTATTCGTGGTACCGGCGGGCTCATCGTTGACAAAGATCTCCCACGTATCGGCACAGGTAAAGTAGCCGCCATCGTCGAGCTCGATAACGGCCGCGCGGGCATTGCGCCAGATAACGTTCGTCTCCATGGGTCTCTCCCTCAAATGTAATCAGAAGTTCATACTACTCGTTTTTAAAAAAGGGCCGCACCCGCCGGTGGATCTCCGGTGGCACGGCCCTTTGGTTTGGACGATGCGCCTGCCCTACTCGGCGGGAATTACGCTGCCGTCCTGGAAGCCAACATTGTTGTGAGCGAAGCAGTCCTCGTACTTAAAGCCGGAGAGCTCCTCGCAAAGCGCCTTGACCTCGGGCTTGACGTCGGCCATCTTGCCACCCTCCTTGACACGGTGAATCTCGTCGCAAAGGATGTCGCACTGCTCCTTGTCAATCTTGATGCCGCGGGCAAGGACGGCCGCGAGCAGGAAGAAGCCGGCGCAGCCGATGAGCATGTAGCCGCAGATGTACAGAGGCACGGTGGCGGGCTGGGTCACGGCGTCGCTGTTGCCGGCGGTCTGAATGAAGCCGGAGGCAGCAAGGACGATAGCCCATACGTTGACGGCAACAGCCTGGGCGATCTGCTGGCAGAGCTGCTGTGCGGAGCTGTAGATGCCCTCGCGACGACGCAGGGTGATGAGCTCATCGACATCGGGGATGTAGTTGAGCAGAACATCGGGCAGATACTGGAAGCCAACGTAGAAGAACTTCCAGATGGCGAAGATGATGGGGTAGGCGATCATGGCGATGGCGACCGTGGAGGTGCCGTTGATCTGACCAAAGGCGAAGTAGTTGTAGGCGATGATGCACGCGGCGCAACCGACGTTTGCCAGGTACCAAGACTTGTGGAAGCCCTTCTTGGCCATGAGGGCGACCCAGATGGCGGTGCAGACGATAGCGACGACCTTGCCGGGCATCTCCATCACGGACTCGTAGGACTTAGGAATCTGCAGACAGTAGACGATGAAGAAGGACAGGCACGCAGACCAGCAGGCAGCGGCGAGCTTCGTGGAGACCTGCGCATACAGGACCTTGCGGAAGGACTTGTTGCGGAAGGTAGAGATAACGTCGATGAAAAACTTCTTGATACCCTCGCCGACGCTCTCGATCTTCTCCTGAGCGACCTCCTCGGGGGTGTGCTCCCACGTAGACAGGTACACGCAGAGCAGCGAGATTGCCATGACCGAAGCGTTAATCGTAGCAATAATGAAGTAGCTGAACGGGTTGGTCTCGCCGAAGGTGCCAAAGCCAAAGCCGACGAGTGCTGCCATCAGGAAGCCGGCGGCGTTACCAAAGAGGTGCTTGTAGCCGGTGAGGTACGTACGCTCCTTGAAGTCATCGGTCATCTCGATGGTAAGCGGCGACAGGTTGGCGGTGCAGAACGTGTACGCGACGTTGTAGATCAGGTACAACACAAAGTAGTACGGGAAACCAAACGGCGTAGCCACAAAGATGAGCGGCTCGGCGACCATCATCGGGATAGCCAGCAAGATCCAGAAACGGCGGCGGCCAAAGATGCGGCCGATCTTAGTAGCGTAGAAGTTATCGGCCACAAAGCCCATGAGCGGGCACAGAATGGCGTTGAGATAGATGGCGAACGAGCTGATCAGCGCAGCCTCGCCTGCGGACAGACCACACTCCGTGGACAGGAACAGCACCATGTAGCTGTGCGTAAAGGTCAGGGCACCGGAATTGAGCATACCGCCCATACCAAAGCCCAAGCGCGTCCAGAATGTGATCTTACGCTTTTTTCCGATCTTATTAGTCATCGAGCTCCCTCTCTTTTCTCGATTGTCTTGCAGCAAGACATTGGAGTCCACACTGACATCTGTCTGCTTGGCGTTCAGGGTGAACGTTTAGCTAGATTATGCGCGATTCCTTACGAGAGGTGAACGTTCACTTGCATATTATCCCCGAACGGTCGATTTTTACCGCTGAACGGACACAATTGAGGCCCTAAGACCTATTGTCTGCTGGTAAAGGTGCCATGCTGGACACCCATAAGATAGGTGAACGTTTATCGTATTTTCCAATTTTCTCACTTAACCACAAAACGAAAACCCCGCCGGGAACACTCCCGACGGGGCCGACGACATAGCGCTACGCTTGGGTGCATTTGCCACTACAGGCAGACGCCGTCCTTCCAGATGCTGATCTCGTGACAGCCACGGCGCTCGGCACTCGTGAGTTTACCGCTCGCCGTCTCCAGCACCAGCTGGTATAGATCGTGAGCAGCCTCGTCGAGCGTGCGC
>CABVBR010000101.1 GCA_902496645.1 uncultured Collinsella sp. | reverse complement strand
CGCCGAGACCGAGGAGGCTGCCGACAAGGCGCTCAAGCTCATCAAGGTCGACTACGAGGTGCTCGAGCCTCTGCTCGATTTTACCCAGGCGCTCGATAACGACATCGTGGTCCACCCCGAGGGCGACGTGACCTTTATGTTCCCGCAGGGCGGCGATGTTCCGCGCAACCTGGTGTGCAGCGGTACCAGCGATTATGGCGATCTGGACGAGGCCTTCGCCCAGAGCGACATCGTCTTTGAGCGCACCTACACCAGCCAGGCCACGCAGACCGCGCCCATGGAGACCTTCCGCGCCTTCGCGACGACCGACGCGTTCGGCCGCATCTCGGTGACCACCTCCACGCAGGTACCCTTCCACGTGCGTCGCATGATCGCGCAGTCGCTCGACATTCCGCAGTCGCAGGTGCAGGTCATCAAGCCGCGCATCGGCGGCGGCTTTGGCTCCAAGCAGTCGGGCTGCTGCGAGATCTTCGTGGCGTTCGTGACGCAGCAGACCGGCCGTCCGAGCTACTGCTGTTACACCCGCGAGGAGACCATCACCGCAGGTAACTCGCGCCACCAGATGCAGATGACCGTCAAGATGGGTGCCATGAACGACGGCACCATCACGGCCATCGACCTGCATACGCTGTCCAACGCCGGAGCGTACGGCGAGCACACCACCACGACGATCGGCCTTTCGGGCCACAAGAGCCTGCCGATCTACAACCATGTGAAGGCGAGCCGCTTTAGTTGGGACGCCGTCTACACCAACACCAACCGCGGCGGCGCGTATCGCGGCTACGGTGCCACCCAGGGCCAGTTTGCCGTGGAGAGCGCCGTCAACGAGCTCGCCGACATGCTGCACATGGACCCCGCCGACCTGCGCCTCAAGAACATGGTGCGTGAGGGCGAGATCATGCCGCAGTACTACAACGAGAAGCTCAACGCCTGCGCGCTCGACCGCTGCCTGCTGCGCGCGATGGACATGATCGGTTGGCGCGACAAGCCGCTGGCCGTCGACCTGGGCGACCGCGTGCGCGCCCTGGGTTGCGCGCTCACCATGCAGGGCTCGGGCATCTCCAACGTGGATATCGCCGGCATCGACATGCGCCTGGAAGAGGACGGCTTCATTACGATTTCGACCGGCGCCACCGACAACGGCATGGGCGTCGACACCATCCTGGCGCAGATTGCCGCCGAGGAGCTGGGCGTGGAGAGCTCGCTGATCGTGGTGCGCGGCGTGGACACCGATGTGTCGCCGTTCGACGCCGGCTCGTACGCGAGCTCCGGTACGTACGTGACGGGCCTGGCCGCCAAGAACGCCGCGACTGAGCTGCGCGAGAAGATTTGCGCCAAGGCCGCCCAGATGTGGGACGTTGACACCGCCGACGTGGTCTTCGATGGCCAGTACGTGCGCCTGTCCGACGAGCGTGCCGCCCGCGAGCGCGGCCGCTATCTCACGCTGCGCGACTTTGCCAATCTGTGCGTTAAGAACATCGCGGGCGGCGACGCGCTCACCTCGCACGCCTCTGCCTGCCTGCCCGTTTCGCCCCCGCCGTTTATGGCCGGCATTGCCGAGGTCGAGGTCGACAAGGCCACCGGCAAGGTGACTGTGGTGGACTACGCGGCGGCTGTGGACTGCGGCACCGTGATCAACGAGGCGCTCGCGCGCGTCCAGGCCGAGGGCGGCATTGCCCAGGGCATCGGTCACGCGCTCTACGAGATTGTGGAGCATGACGACCGCGGCCGCCTGCGCACCGGCAACTTTATGAGCTACAAGCTGCCCACGCGCCTGGATATCGGCAGTATTCGCGTGGCCTTTGAGCCGAGCTACGAACCGACGGGCCCGTTTGGCGCCAAGTCGATCGGCGAGGTCGTCATCAACACGCCGCTCGCCGCCGTGGCCTCGGCCGTCGCACACGCCACCGGCCACCAGGTCCGCTCGCTGCCGATCACGCCCGAGAAAGCGCTGCTAGGGGAGTAGCGGGCTAACGAACAAGTCGTAGCTGGCGGGGCGGGGCAACTCGTCCCGCCTTTTGCACTCGTGGTGAGGTCGTGAGCCTAAAAAGGTGTGCGTGCGCTTGCCGTTCGTATCTGCTATCATTCCTAGTCTGTGCGCTCATGCGGGCGTGGCGGAATTGGTAGACGCGCCAGATTTAGGTTCTGGTGGGATTCCCGTGAAGGTTCGAGTCCTTTCGCCCGCACCAACGCACCCGCGTCGGCTTATGCCCTCGCGACTCTTTGTTGCATAAAGGTACCAGCACCTCAGATAAGCTGGGCAGTATGAGGAGGAACGTGTTGAACATCACCGCTTCTGACGTCAAGGACGCCAAGCTCACCGCTACGGTCACCATCCCGGCCGCCGACGTCGACGCCGCGATCAAGAAGGCCTACAAGGACACCGCCAAGAAGTACCGCTTCCCGGGCTTCCGCGCCGGCAAGGCTCCCCGTCCGGTCATCGACTCCGCCCTGGGCGCCGAGGCTACCCTCGCTCAGGCCACCAACGACCTGATCGCCGCCAACGAGCCCGCCGTCCTCAACGAGCTGGACATCGTCCCCACCAAGAACGGTGACTACAAGGAGCTCGACCTCGCCAAGGATCACGAGGACTACACCTACACCGTCGAGTTCTCCCTGCGTCCCGCCGCTGAGCTCTCCTCCTTCGACGCCGTTGAGATCGAGATGCCCCCCGCGGAGGTCACCGAGTCCGAGATCAACAACCAGGTCGAGATGCTCCTCAACTACCGTGCCACCTTCGAGGACGTCGAGGGTCGCGCCGTCGAGGCCGAGGACTACGTCACCGTCGACCTCAAGGCCGTCGAGAACGCTGACAACTTTGCCGCCGAGGGCCGCATGCTCATCGCCGGTAGCGACAGCAACCCCAAGGAGTTCAACGAGGCCCTGATCGGCGCTAACGTCGACGACGTCAAGACCGTCACCTGGACCGACGAGGTCGAGGAGGGCGAGGAGGCCGAGACCCACACCGTCGAGGTCACCGTCAAGGGCATCAAGGTCCGCAACACCCCCGAGCTCACCGACGAGCTCGTCAAGTCCGACTTTGGCTTCGACAGCATCGACGCCATGCGCGACGCTATCAAGCTCGAGATCGAGCAGGACAAGGCTTCTCGCCTCCCGGCCGAAAAGGAGAACCGTTGCGTTTCCGCTCTCGCTGAGCGCCTGCAGCTTGACGAGATGGACGCCGACTACGAGCAGTCCGTCTTTGAGGAGCTCGGCCAGAACTTCCTGTCCAACCTCGCTGCCCGCGGCATGACCCTGGACACCTGGCTGCCCGCTTCTGGTCTGACCATGGAGCAGTTCATCGGCGACCTGCACAAGCAGGCCAACGACGTTGCCCGTGAGTCCCTGGCTCTGGACGCCCTCGCCCGTGAGCTCAAGATCGAGGTCACCGAGGACGACATCAACGCCGAGTTCGAGAAGGCCGGCGTCAAGGACGTCGAGGCTTCCAAGGCCGAGTTCGTCGCCGATGGCCGCATGCCTGCCGTCCGCGAGTCCATCCGTCGCTCCAAGGCCGTCGACCACCTGGTCGAGAACGCCAAGGTGACCGAGGTCGACGAGACCGCCAAGGACGCCGAGTAATTCTCGACACCTTGCCCGCGAGCGCATGCGTGCGCCCGTGATGGGGTAAAGTTATACACCGGTTATCCGGTTGCTTCGTACGGTGCCAGCCAATGCATAGCATGCGGGCACCGTACGTTTGTCTAGAACCACTATTGGTCCGTAAGAGAAATGGAGATGCGTATGATCGCTAAGTTCGATTCCGCCCTCGTGCCATACGTTATCGAGCAGACGCCGCGCGGCGAGCGCAGCTACGATATCTATTCGCGCCTGCTCAACGACCGCATCGTCTTCTTGGGCGAGGAGATCAACTCCGTCAGCGCCAATCTGGTCGTTGCCCAGCTGCTGCATCTTGAGAGCCAGGATGCCGAGAAGGATATCTCGCTCTACATCAATTCGCCCGGCGGCGAGGTCTACTCCGGTCTGGCGATTCTGGACACCATGAACTTTATCAAGCCGCAGGTCTCCACCATCTGCGTGGGCATGGCCGCGTCCATGGCCGCTGTGCTGCTTTCGGCCGGCGCCAAGGGCAAGCGCTTCTGCCTGCCGCACTCCAAGGTCATGATTCACCAGCCCAGCGGCGGTGCCCAGGGCCAGCAGACCGAGATCGAGATCGTGGCCGAGGAGATCAAGAAGACCCGTCGCGAGCTCAACCAGATCCTGTCCGATGCCTCGGGCCAGCCGATCGAGAAGGTCCAGGCCGATACCGAGCGCGACAACTACCTGACCGCTGCCGAGGCCCTCGACTACGGTCTGATCGACCGTATCGTCACCTCGCGCGATCTTGCCGCGAAGGATGCCTAGGATGGCAGGTAACATGCAGGACAACTTTGACGAGAACGGCAACCCCATCCGCTGCTCCTTCTGCGGAAAAGAGCAGGGGCAGGTACGCCGTCTCGTAAAGGGCCCGACCAACATCTTTATCTGTGACGAGTGCGTCGCCGCCTGCTCCGAGATCCTTGAGGAGTCGCTGGCTTCGGACTTTATGGACGCTGCCCGCAACGGTAAGCTGCCGGGCTTCCTCAACGACCACGGTCAGGCTGCATCCCAGCCCGCCGTGGACCCCGAGGCCGAGGGCTTTGAGCTCGAGGACGACCGCCAGGTCATCACGCACGTGCCGACGCCGCACGAGATTTATGACGAGCTTTCTGCCTATGTCATGGGCCAGGAGGACGCCAAGCGCGCCATGTCGGTGGCCGTGTACAACCACTACCGCCGCGTGATCGAGGGCGGTGCCGCGGTGTCCGCCTTTGGCGACGGCATGGGCGCCCAGTTCGATGACGATATGGACGAGGTGGAGCTCGCCAAGTCCAACATCCTGCTGCTCGGTCCCACCGGTACCGGCAAGACGCTGCTGGCCCAGACGCTTGCTCGCATCCTCGAGGTACCGTTTGCCATCGCCGACGCCACCGCGCTCACCGAGGCTGGCTACGTTGGCGAGGACGTGGAGAACATCCTGCTCAAGCTCATCAACGCCGCCGACGGCGACATTGAGCGCGCGCAGGTGGGCATCATCTACGTGGACGAGATCGACAAGATTGCCCGCAAGGCCGAGAACCTCTCCATCACCCGCGATGTCTCGGGCGAGGGCGTTCAGCAGGCGCTGCTTAAGATTCTTGAGGGCACGGTGGCAAGCGTTCCGCCCACCGGCGGCCGCAAGCATCCCCAGCAGGAGCTGCTGCAGATCGACACGACCAACATCCTGTTCATCTGCGGCGGTGCCTTCGTCGGTCTGGACAAGATCATCGCCGACCGCGTGGGCAACAAGGGCGTTGGCTTTAACTCCGAGATCGCCGGGCCCACCTCGGTCGACGAGAACGACCTGCTGCGTCAGGTGCTCCCGCAGGACCTCAACGCCTTTGGCATGATCCCCGAGTTCGTGGGCCGTACGCCCGTCGTCACCCAGACGCAGGCGCTCGACGAGGATGACCTGGTGTCGATCCTGACCGAGCCCAAGAACGCCGTGGTGCGTCAGTACCGCAAGATGTTCCAGCTCGAGGACGTCGAGCTTGAGTTTGAGGACGCGGCCCTGCACGAGATCGCCCGCATGGCGCTCGCCCGCAAGACCGGCGCCCGCGGCCTGCGCGCCATCTGCGAGGACGTGCTGCAGCAGACGATGTTCGACCTCCCCAGCGAGGAAGGCGTGGCCAAGGTCGTAGTGACCGAAGCCGCCGTCAAGGGGACCGAACAGCCCCAGCGCATCTACGGCTAAACCTGCCAAAAACGTGTTTGCAAATAGCCTCCGGCCACCCGCGGTCGGAGGCTATTTTATAGATACGCAATAACCCCAACTACCTGTGTTATTCTGTGTGTTTGTTCAAGCCTCAGCGAAGTCATTCAGACTGAAGTAATCGATACCTAAGGGGAGGAATGTAGGCCCGATTTTCGTAGATTCCGCACGAGCCGAAGACCACTTAATTTGGTCTTCGAGCGAGCCAGGACCTGACCGAGCGAAAATCGGGCCTACATTCCTCCCCGGTGGGCAAGGGAGAGATATATGGAAGAAATGCCCAAGAACTACGATCCGTCGACTAACGAGCCTGCGATCTTGCAGAAGTGGCTCGACGGCGGCTATTACAAGCGCCGCGAGGGCGTGGGCGACTGCACCGTCACCATTCCGCCTCCCAACGTGACCGGCAAGCTCCACATGGGCCACGCCACCGACGACTCCATTCAGGACGCCATCATCCGCATGGCCCGCATGCGCGGCAAGTCCACGCGCTGGGTCCTGGGTACCGACCACGCCGGTAT
Organism: uncultured Collinsella sp.; assembly: GCA_902496645.1. Taxonomy (GTDB): domain Bacteria; phylum Actinomycetota; class Coriobacteriia; order Coriobacteriales; family Coriobacteriaceae; genus Collinsella. Next base: position 1,011 of record CABVBR010000101.1, on the reverse strand, counting down.
CGCCACGCAGACCAAGGTCGACAAAAAGCTCAAGAGCGAGGGCATCAGCCGCCTGGAGATCGGCCGCGACAAGTTTGTCGACGCCTGCTGGGATTGGACCCACGAGTACGGCGGCATCATCGTCGAGCAGATCAAGCGCATGGGCTGCTCCGTCGACTTCGATAACGAGCGCTTTACCATGGACGAGGACTACGCCCAGGCCGTGCGCAAGGTCTTCTGCGACTGGTACCACGACGGCCTGATCTATCGCGGCAAGCGCATCGTCAACTGGTGCCCCAACTGCACTACCGCTATCTCGGACGACGAGGCCGAGTACAAGGACGAGAAGGGCCACCTGTGGCACCTGCGCTATCCGCTGACCGAGCCGGTCAACGGCCAGGACTACATCGTCGTCGCCACCACGCGTCCCGAGACCATGCTCGGCGACACGGGCGTCGCCGTCTCCCCGAAGGACCCCGAGAAGGCCGCCTTTGTGGGTAAGACCGTCAAGCTCCCCATCGTCGACCGCGAGATCCCCATCTTTGAGGATTGGCACGTCGATGCCAATTTTGGTTCCGGCTTTGTCAAGGTTACCCCGGCCCACGACCCCAACGACTACGCCATGGGTCAGGCCCACGACTTGCCGCAGATCAATATCTTCGACGAGCATGCGGTGGTCGTCGAGGGCTACGGCGAGTTCACCGGCATGACGCGCGACGAGTGCCGCGAGGCCGTCATTAAGTGGTTTGAGGAGCATGACCTGCTCGACCACGTCGAGGAGCACGATCACTCCGTCATGCACTGCTACCGTTGCGACTCCGCCCTGGAGCCGTGGCTGTCCGAGCAGTGGTTCGTGGCCGTCGACAAGCTCAAGGGGCCGGCGCTCGACGCCGTCAACTCCGGTAAGGTCACCTTCCACCCCGCGCGCTGGACGCAGACCTACACCACTTGGATGGAGAACCTCAAGGACTGGTGCATCAGCCGTCAGCTGTGGTGGGGCCATCGCATCCCCGTGTTCTATTGCGAGGACTG
>CABVBR010000100.1 GCA_902496645.1 uncultured Collinsella sp. | reverse complement strand
TCAGGTCGTGAAGGTGCGCCTGAAGCAGGAAAAGACTTGGTAATAATATCTTTCAACCTCCCAGGCCGCAAGAATATGCAGCTACAACCTCATGACCTCCACATATGCCCATGCTCGCACCACGTTTCATGCGCATTCCAACCAAATGCCGACCAAGAGCTTGACGGATTTGTGGACAAGATACGATGCCGCGGGGACAAGCTGAGCCAAGCCGCAGGTCAACGGGCACAAGGCTGTGGTCGCAAAATGCATACCAGTGGTCCACAGTACCACCCAAAGATTTTTAAATTCATTGCCAAGTCGCTTATGAATACCCCTTTTGAACAATTGAGTTGATCAACCACGCTGGTCGGAAGCTGTTTTTTGGCATCTCAAACCCCGCTGCAACGCCAAACGCGGCCAAGCGTTTTAAAAAATGCCAACTTTTCTGTTTGCACTTTGCGATTCCTCGTGTATACTGACTTTCGCATTTAACGGAGAGTTGTCCGAGTGGCCGAAGGAGCACGATTGGAAATCGTGTAGGCGTCAAAAGCGTCTCCAGGGTTCAAATCCCTGACTCTCCGCCAGTTAATTCCAAAGCAGGCCTTCGAGCCTGCTTTGTTTTTACCCCACGCGGAGGGGTGGCAGAGTGGTTGAATGCGGCGGTCTCGAAAACCGTTTGGCCTGTATAAGGTCACGAGGGTTCGAATCCCTCCTCCTCCGCCATTTTAGTTGAAAAAGCTCCCAGCAATGGGAGCTTTTTTGTTATCGAGTTATCTTCAAGCAAATACGGCGGAGGAGGAGGGATTCGAACCCGCCCCTCCTTCAAAAACGTGTACGTCACCCTCCAAAACCGACATTTTTCAACATCTTTGGAGGCTGACGTACATGTTTGGATTGAGCTCGCGGGGCGACGCTACTCGGTAAGCGTCTCTTCGCCTTGCACGCTCTTCCAGTTGCGGATAAGTGCCTTGCGCAGTTCATTTTGCTTTCGCTGGTACTCGGTATCAGTGCAGCGAGGCATGCCGAGTGCTTCGCGAATGTTGTTCATGACGCGGTGAAAGGCAAGCTGGTTGCCGAATTGGACCGAAGTGAGCGTAACGATTCGATATCCCATTTGGGCGAGAACGGCCTCTCGTTCCGCGTCCGCTCCCTTGCGCTCGAGCTCATCGTGAAAGCCGCCCTTATATTCGATACCGAGCTCCCTACGTTTATAGGTAGCGAGCGCATCGATTTTGAGCGTTCGAGCTTTGGCGCAGTGCCAAAGACGTTGAGGGATTTCAAGCGGCTTGTTGAGCTCGATGCTTCGAATGCCGACACCGCCTTCGCTTGTTGGGAGCGAAAGGGCGATTGCCGAAGCGGTCTCCATGGGAGAGGCCGAATGGTCGTAGATATGCCTGAGTGCGAGTCGCGCGCGTGTGGCACCGGGTTTGCCGGGGTGCATATCGAGCAGCTCGACAATTTGCTCCTTGGAGGTGGTGGCTGGTTGCTCGATATAAGGGTCGACGGAATTGAGCCCCATACGATAATCGCCGCAAACTTCATAGCCGTATTCGAGGTATTCGATCCTATCCATCCACTCGGCAGCGAGCACGAAGGTGAAGGCTTCGTCGGTGATGAAGATTCCGGGCGTCAACTCGTCAATATGATCGTAGGGAAGATTTTGTCCAAGAATGTGGCAGATGACGCCTTTGGTTCGAATTCGCTCGAATTCGAATACAACCGAGATGTCGATAGTCTTGAGCATATCGGGTGGAATGCCGCAGTCGGTAAGGGCCTGTCGTATGCACGCAACGCGTTGCTGGGTGGAGATGCCTCGCGCGCCTATCTGGTAGTCGTGCTGCGCAAGAGACTGCACCAAGTTCTGAGGTGCATGATGGACGAGCCATGCGGTTTTATGCGAAATGAGAACAGGGGTATCCATTGAGGACCTCTCGCTTTGAGCCGATACCCAACTCTTATGTCCGGTGAAATGGGAAAATATACTGGATGTGAGCAAATCGATTCACGCATTCCGTGGGCTCAATCCAAACGTGTACGTCACCCTCCAAAGATGTCAAATAATGTCGTTTTTGGAGGGTGACGTACATGTTTTGCCCTGCGCCCGCACCCGCTGCCGACCGTTTGCCGAGGAATGGGACCGTAACGACCGACAACCATGTACTATGTACGGGCATTGTCTAAACTCGCAACTCAAAGGACCCCATCTTGCCCGTCGTCGCCGCTATGACCGTTACCTCACATGCCTCGGATGCCATGGTCGCTATCCCCTTTTGGCTCGAGATGTTCGCTGTTGTCGCGGCATCGATCTCGGGCGTGCTGGTCGCGCGCGAGCATAAGCTTGACCTGGTGGGCGCGGTCGCACTCGCGGTGGTCTGCGGTCTGGGCGGCGGTCTTTTGCGCGATATGACACTGCAAGTGGGCAACGTCTACATCCTCAACCAACCGATGGCGCTGCCGCTCTCCATCGCCACGGCGGCCATCATCTACATCTTCCCGGCAATCGTCGATAAACCCGAGAAACTCATTCCCCTGCTCGACATCATCTCGGTCGGCATCTATGCGGCAACTGGCGCAGACAAGGCGCTGGTCTACGGCTTTGCGCCGGCGGTGTGCATCATGATGGGCTTCTTCACCGCGGTGGGTGGCGGCATGTTGCGCGACGGCTTTATGGGCGTGGTTCCGGGCATTTTCCAACGCACTAACTTTTATGCCATCGCGGCCATCGCCGGATCGGCAAGCTATGTAAGCCTCGTCATGAGTGGCTTGGTCAGCAATGTCGCCGCGCTAGTCGTATGCGTTGTCGTGACCATGGGTCTGCGCTGGCTCTCGCTGCGCTTTGACATCAAAAGCCCCACCGAGGACGACATCGCACGTTTTTTGCATCGCAAAAAGTAGACAGCACGGCACAGCCCTCCGAAATGCAACCGAGAGGTTCTTTTAGAGCACCCGCGCGTTGGGTACCCTGTTAGATACATGTCGAGTATCTAACGAAGGATTCACTATGCCTTGCAACCTAGCACCGTCGTCCCGGCGCCGTAAAGCGCGTGGCCGCATCGCCCTCCTGTTCGCACTGATTGTGCTTGCGCTGACCGTACTTCCCACGGCTTCGTTCGCCGGCACAGACACCGCCGGCAACGTGCTCACGACCGACGAAGGCTCCACCCCGTCCGGGGTCGAAGGCGACCTGTACTGGGCCGGTCAGAGCCTCAACCTGGACGACACCTCCATCGGCCGCGATATCATCGCGGCGGGCGAGACCCTCTCGATTCGCGACTGCACCGTGGGTGGCGCCGTTCGTCTTGCGGCACGCACCATCGACATCGCCAAAACCACGATCGATGGCAGTGTTACAGTGGCCGGTCAGCACGTTGTACTCAACGCCGACAGCACCGCCAGCTGTTTCTATGCGATAGGCGAGACGGTTGCCCTGCGCGGTTCTACCAAGTCGGCAGTGCTCGCGGGCGACACCGTGACCATCGATGGCACCGTCGACGGCGATGTCGAGGTTTGGGCCGAAAAGCTCATCTTGGGTAAAAACGCACACATCACCGGCACCGTGAACGCGCATGTTTCCGAGGACCCCGAGCGCGCCGCAGGAGCCGAGGTCGGCGCGCTCAAGATCGACCGCACCGAGAACGAAGATACTTCCACCCTTAACGATATCGTCGGCGGCATCGTCGCCGCAGCGCTCTCGACCTGCTTTATCGCCCTGTTGCTCGAGCTCGTCTTTCCGCGTGCGACCGCCAGCGCCGCCGGAATGCTCCACCAACGCCCCACGCCCCTGTGGGTGAGCGGTCTTCTGGGTACGATTGCTGTCGTCCCCGCCGTCCTGCTGCTGATTATCTCGATTGCCGGCCTGTCGCTTGCCGGAGCCCTCTTGTGCGGCGTTATCGGCATCGCGTTGGTGTCGAGCGCCTTTGCGGGGTGCGCGATCGCCCGCATGATCGGACACAACCAGAACCGCTACGCCATGGCAGCCGTCGGCGGTGTGGCCGCAGGCGCCCTCACAGGACTTCCCCTCATCGGCGACTTCATCAGCGGCGTGGCATTTGTCTTTATGCTCGGCTACGTTATCCAGATCATCTGGCGCAACGCCCACCTCAAGCCCCAACAAGCCTCCAACACGCCAGGACTCCCCACCGCCTAGCCGCCAACCACCACAAAAGGGCCAGGCACCTTTGTGGTGGCGCAAAGCAACCTGACCCCATTGAAACAAAAAGGGCGCCGACCATTGCGGTCGACGCCCTTTCTTATTGGCGGTTATAAGCCCCAGCACTTATTTGTTGACCTGGCCAGCGCGGACGGCTGCCTTCTTGCGGTCGGTGGCGTTGAGCAGACGCTTGCGCAGGCGGATGTTCTTAGGAGTGATCTCCACCAGCTCGTCGTCAGCGATGTACTCCAGCGCCTCTTCCAGCGAGAAGGTGCGAGGCGGCACCAGCTGGACGGAGATGTCGGAGGTCGAGGAACGCTGGTTGCCCAGGTTCTTGGTACGGGCGATGTTGACGACCATGTCGCCGGCCTTGCTGCGCTCGCCCACGATCATGCCCTCGTAGCACTCGGTACCCGGCTCAACGAACAGCTGGCCGCGCTCCTGCAGCGTGCCCAGAGCGTAGGCAACGGCCTTCTCGGTGGTCATGGAGATCATGGCGCCGTTCTGGCGATTGCCGATCTCGCCGGCGTAGGGGCCATACTCCAGGAAGGTGTGGTAGAACACGCCCTCGCCGTGGGTGACGTTCATAATGCGGTTCTTAAGACCCATGATGCCGCGTGTCGGGATCTTGAACTCAAGATGGGTCACGATGCCCGAGGTGTCCATGCTCGTCATGATGCCACCGGAGGTGCCGAAGACCTCGACGACCTTGCCCGAGTACTCGTCCGGGCACTCGACGACGGCCTGCTCGACAGGCTCCATCTTGTTGCCGTTCTCGTCCTTCTTAAACAGAACGCGAGGACGGCCAACCTGGAACTCAAAGCCCTCGCGACGCATGGACTCCATCAGAACGGACAGGTGCAGGATGCCGCGGCCCGAGACCTCGACGCCGCTCTTGTCCTCGAGCTCCTCGATCTTCATGGTCACGTTGTTCTCGGCCTCGTTGAACAGGCGCTCCTTGAGCTGACGGGCACCAACGATGTCGCCGTCGCGACCGACGAGCGGGGAGGTCGAAGCCTCAAAGACGATGGACAGGGTCGGCGGGTCGATCTCGATGGGCTCGAGCTCAACGGGGTTCTCGGGATCGGTGTAGACATCGCCGATATCGGTGCGGTCGATGCCCACGACGGCGGCGATGTCGCCGGCGCCGACTTCCTGGCACTCGGTGCGGCCCAGGTAGTCGAAGGTAAAGAGCTGTTTGACGGTAGCGGTGGCGCTGGAGCCGTCGTTCTTGACAACCAGGATCTGGTCGCCCTGGTGGATGGTGCCGGAGTACACGCGGCCGATGCCGATACGGCCGACGAAGTTGGAGTGGTCGATGGTCACGCACTGCATGGCGAGCGGGGCGTTCTCGTCAACCTCGGGTGCGGGCATGTCGTCGATGATCATGTCGAGCAGCGGGTACATGTCCATGTTGCCGTCGTTGGGGTCAAGGCGGGCAAAGCCATTCATGGCGCTGGCGTAGACCACGTGCTCCATGGCGAACTCGAGCTGGTCGTCGGTGGCACCCAAGTCGGCCATGAGGTCCAGGCAGTCGTTGTAGGCCTTCTCGGGGTTGGCGCCCGGACGATCGATCTTGTTGATGACGATCATGATCTTGAGGCCGGTGTCGATAGCGTGACGCAGCACGAAACGGGTCTGGGGCATGGGGCCCTCAAAAGCGTCGACCAGCAGCAGGGCGCCGTCGGCCATACGCAGCACGCGCTCGACCTCGCCGCCAAAGTCGGCGTGGCCCGGGGTGTCGATGACGTTGATCTTGACGTCCTTGTACTCGATAGAGATGTTCTTGGCGAGAATCGTAATGCCGCGCTCGCGCTCCTGGTCGTTGGAATCCAGGACGCGGTCCTCGACCTGCTGGTTGGCACGGAAGGCGTCCGTGGCACGCAGGAGCTTGTCGACCATCGTCGTCTTGCCGTGGTCGACGTGGGCGATGATGGCGATGTTCCTCAGATTGTCTACGCGCATGTAGTTCCCCTATCTTCTATCCATATACAAACGGCACGCGTATGCGGCCCGCCCAGCGACACAACGCTCAGCGGGAATATTGAGCCTTTTACCGAAAACTCGTTTATTTTAGCGATTTTAGATGAGAGGGGTTTCCTCACCTGCAGGTTCAGGGTCGCTCCACATAAAACCATCGCCGGCACCCATGCCCTCATACAGCACGTATGCCGAAAAACCGCTCTCGAGCGTGGTTTCGAAGAAGCTCACGAGCAGGGCGTCGTGATAGCCGCCGTCAATTTCGACACAACCGGTGTAGCCGATGGCATAGCGGGCGATGCGGCCCAGCCCCTCGTCCTTAAGACCCATCTTGTGCTCGGAGATAAAGTTGGTGGCAGCCTCGAGGCATGCCTCCTCGCCATCTTCGTCGAGCGCCGCCAGATATCGGTTGGAAGCAGCGTCCTCGATCGCCACAACTACGCCCGGATTCTCGCCGGCGGCAAGGTCGTCCAAGAACGCGCCGATCAGATCGCACACCATGGCGTCGAGCTCGGCGGAGACGTTACCGGCGTCCTGCATATCCTGTGCCATCTTTAGACCTTCCCATCGAGTCTGGCGTCGTTACAGTTCCTGTGCCTCGGCAGCGATCTTGGCGGCAGCGTCGCGGGCGCGCATCATATCCATCGCGCGCTTGTCGAGTACCTTGATCTGGTTGGTCAGCATGACCGCATCGACCACACCCCAGATTACCAAGCCTGTTGAAATCGAAAACCCAAGCGCACCAACTGTACCACGAAGGCGCGAGCAGATTGCCGCGACAAGGGCGGAGACGACAACCATCTTGATAAACGAGCCGCGGCGTTCGCGAAGCGTGCGGGCCTGCGTCACATAGGCAATGCGTGCCGCCTCGGACGCCTCAGAGCGCATCTGGGCCTCGCGGGCGATCGCAGCCGCCTCGCCAGAAACTCCGGCACTCATGAGCGCGCACTCCGTCGCGTGTTTGTCGAGCATTTAAAAGTCATCGGGGGAGAGCGTATGGACGAACTCGTCGAACTTTTCGAACTCTTGCTCGTCGTCGACTTCCTCGGCGTGCGGCGATACGGTGCCCAAGCGATTCATGATGTCGTCTTCAACGAACATGGGGGCATTGCTGCGTACGGCAAGGGCGATGGCATCGCTCGGACGTGCATCGATCTTATGCTCGTTGCCATCGGCCAACACGACAACCGTCGCGTAAAACACGGGCGGCTCAGCGCGGACGATTTCGACGCGCTCGAGCTTGGCGCCCAGGGCGCTAACAGTATCGAGCAGCAGGTCATGGGTAATCGGGCGCTCGGCGCGGCCGCTATCGATG
>CABVBR010000099.1 GCA_902496645.1 uncultured Collinsella sp. | reverse complement strand
GCCTCCACAAGCCGATATCCTTGGGGGCGAGGGCGGCGCACCAACACCTTAAGGAGCTGATCGATGGCACTGATGACGCCGACATTGACAGCGGCGCACATAACCTGAATCCGACAGGGCGCCCATATAAACGTGGCGACCAGCACGCCCACGACAACCGGTAGCGATGCCATGTTCGAAACGGATTTCATCGCAACCGTCAACGCCGGCGAACGAAGCTTCTCAACGAAAAGCGCGTAGCCCAACCTGTCGATTCTCATGGCCTGTCGCTTAAGCACCTTAACCAGCAGGCAAGCAAAGACTGCAAGACACAGCACGGCCAGTACCAAAAGCGCAAGATCACCCATATCGGCGGTCATCCATATCCCTTCAGCGTATCCATCACATCAAGGTTAACGACCTAGCGTAAGCGCCCCGTAAACCTACCAAAAAGGACGGGTTTCTTTTAGATAGGCCAAACGATTTACCGAGCAAAATAAACCTGTTCCTTTTTGGCAGGTCTGGTATTATCGAACAAGTATTCGATGGGAACATATGTTTGATGAGGAGGACCCGGTGGAGCACGGTCGGCGTACGTATATCTGTATCGACCTCAAGACGTTTTACGCCAGCGTCGAGTGTGTCGACCGTGGGCTCGATCCGCTCACCACCAACTTGGTCGTTGCCGACGAATCGCGCGGACGCACGACCATCTGCCTCGCTATCACGCAGGCTATGAAGGACCTCGGTATCCACAATCGCTGCCGACTGTTCGAGATCCCCGATGGCATCGACTACATCAAGGCCGTGCCACGCATGCAGCACTACATGGAAGTGTCTGCGCAAATCTACGGCATCTATCTGGAATACGTCAGCCCGCAAGACGTTCACGTCTATTCAATTGACGAGTGCTTCATCGACGTGACACCCTATCTGGATCTCTATCACACCGATGCGGAAGGGTTCGCCTGCATGCTTCGCGACGAAGTTCTAGGGCGCACCGGCATCACGGCGACGGTTGGCATCGGCCCCAACCTATTTCAGGCCAAGGTGGCACTCGACATCACTGCCAAGCACGTAGCCAGCCGTATCGGCGTACTCGACGACGAAACCTTCCGCAAGGAGATCTGGCCCCACCGCCCCATCACCGATATCTGGGGCATCGGCCCCGGCATGGCGGCGCGGCTCGAAAAGTATGGCGTCTACGACCTGATGGGGGTCGCCGCGCTCGACGAAAACCTGCTCTACGACGAGCTCGGCGTCAATGCCGAGTATCTCATCGACCATGCCTTTGGACGCGAGCCGACAACCATCGCCGATATCCAAGCCTATCGTCCGCAAGCGACCTCGACCACCACGGGGCAGGTACTCTCGAAAGGCTATGCCTACGAGCAGGCCTACACCGTTTTGCGCGAGATGGTCGATGCCGCCGTGCTGGACCTGATCGACAAGCACGTGGTGTGCGACAGCATCTCGCTCTTTGTAGGCTATGCGAGCGAACGCGCCGACATACGCCGACTCGACGCCAGCGGCACGGCGCAGTATATAGATGGCTGCGGGCACCTGCGCTCGAGCACCTCGGGCATCGAGCCCGCAGCGACCGACGGCCCCGAACTCGCGCCCCGCGCACCCAAGCCCGTCCAGCGCGATGACGAGCGCAGGCGCTTGGTGCGAGAGGCGCAGGCGATCGACGGCGTCTTCGTGGGCGAGCACGGCGGCAAACCGCGCGGTGGCTATGCCGCGCTCTTCGCGCATTCCAATGCCTCACGCAAACTGCCCGAGCGCACCAATTCGTTTAAGAAGATCATGGGGTATTTCGATGAGCTCTGGGCGCAAACGGTCGACCCCAAGCGACCGGTCAAGCGCATCAATCTGGGCTTCGGCAACCTCATGCCCGAGGAATTTGCCACCATCGATCTGTTTAGCGATGTCGAGGCCGATGAGCGCGAGCGCGACCTGGCACGCGCCGTGCTGGCTGTAAAAGGCAAATACGGCAAGAACGCCCTGGTGAAAGGGTTGAGCTTTACCGCCGGTGCTACCGCGCGCGAACGCAACGACCAGGTAGGAGGACATCGTGCCTAAATCCAAACAACAGCCAATGCGCCCGCCGACTCCCTTCGAACGTCTGGCAGACCCCGAGGGAAGGCGTCGCACCGCCGACCCCAAACTCACCGCCAACGGCGCCGTTCGTGCCAACCGCGCCGCGCAGTTTATGCCCTTTGCCGCCCTCACGGGATACTACGAACTCGTACGCAAGCAGGAGATAACCGTCGAACCAAAATGTGACCTCACAGAAGAAAAGGCCCTCGAACTTTCGAAAAAGCTCGAGGGCCTCAAACGCGGCGACTTGCTTCGTGTCACCTATTACGATACGTACGGCTATCGTAGCCGCACCGGCATTCTCGACGAGGTACTCCCCGCTTTCAAACTGCTCAAGCTCAGAGATATTGTCATCGATTTCGACGACATCCAAGACATCGAGCTGCGCGGCCGAGCCTAGTGGCGAGAACGCTTACGCAAGGCAAAGGCAATACCAAGCACTGCGGCAGCTGCAACCAGCAATCCCAAGACCAGCGTGAGGGTCGAGTCGCCAGCGTGAGGCAGCGAGCCGTCCTTCGGAGTCTTCTTAGTGGTCGTCGTGACGGTAGTCGTGGTGCTGCTCGACTGGTCGTTACCGCCCGTCTGGCTGCCACCAGGCTGATCGCCGCCACCCGGCTGCGAGGGATCCGTGGGCTCCGTCGGATCCGGGGTGCCGGGATCGACCGGATTCTCCGAATTCTCCTTGCGCTGGATCCAAACCTGGCAGCCATAGAACGGGTTGGCGGTACCAAGGCACAGACCCTGGTTGGTCACCGCGAAGGTGCGCAGACCATGGTTATATGGATCGTTAAAGCCATTGGTCGTCAGCGTCGTAAAGTTCACGCCGTCCTCGGTCACATACATATCAAAGCCGCGCTCGGCATCGCGCAGGTAGTACATGCACGTAAGGACGCTCTGCAGCTTCTTGAGATTCTCCTCGCTCAGCAGTTTATCGAATGCATCCTGAATATCGCCCGGCAGCTCGGTGCCATAGGCATCCTCATACTGCTGCTTCAGGTTCTCATAGCTATCGAGCATATCCTGATACTGATCGGCAAAGGACTTGAAGTACGCGATCTCGCTATCGATCTTCTGGACATAAGCGGCGTCGTCCTCGACTTCTTCGGACATCGTCGCAGCCTGATCGCAAAGATCGCCCGTTGCATCCTCCAGAGCATCGCTCAGGTCGCCAAAGCCCTCAACGACTTCAGCCTTCTCGTCATCGACCTCGACGGCCTCGTTTGAATCATCGTCCGCAAGCGTGTTTACGGGAACGATGGGGTCGTCGGGCGAATTCTTGTCGAGCAGATGATTGAGCAGGTCCTTGAGACGCTGGACCTGAGAGTCCCACTCCTCGGGCGTCATATCGATAATGTCGCCGTTCGAGAACTGGCCGATCGGCTCAAGCAGACTCGCGGTGTCAAAGGTGCCGACATACAGCTTGCCGTCAAACTTCTGCATACGCCAGATGTACTGGTTCTCGTTACGGCCAAAGCCCGAAGTCAGACCGGAAATGCCACCCTCAGGGAACATGTCAGTGCGATCGCCGACGACGAGCTCCATGTTCTCGTCCTTGTCCATGCGATAGATGTTGACTGACTGCTCAAGATTGGCATTCACAAACGAGCAGTCGACGCCACCCATACCGCTCTTGCCACTCTCGTCAGAATCAGACTTATTAAAGAGAATGCGCTCGAGGGCAATCTCCTCATCGTTGTACTCGCCAATGTACAGGTAGCCGTTGTAGACGATGAGGTTGGCTGCACCAGAACGGGTGCGAGAAGGATCGATACCAAAGCAGTACTTTGCATCATCCGTCTCCTGGTCGCCGACAACGGGAGTCCACGTATAGCTGCCGTCGGCGTTCTTGTCGCCACGAACCATGGCAAATGACTGCATGGAATTATCATCGGGAGCATTCTCGGGCGTACCGGTGCAGATGGTGGCATACAGGTGATCGTTGTACGAAACCATATCCCAAATGGCACCACCGTAGATGCTGTCCTCGTAGCGAATCGCAGGATAGTTAAACAGCGTATTCGAGTTGGCGATCTCGGTGAAGCTCCCCTGGCCCTTGGAAGGGTCAGACGACGTCAGGATTGTCGACACAAACTTACCGGCTGCGTCTTTACCCACGTTGCTGATGACGAGCTGGCCATCATGGACGCACATGCCGCGGATGCCGGTGGAGATGCCTTGCTTGTAGGCAGCGCCGTAATCCTGCATGCTCGAAAGGCCCTGATAGACAACTTTGTACTCATCCGTCTTAGGATCGATCTCATATACGGCAGGCAGACCGCTCTTGCCGCCATTGGTCCTAACGCTACCGCAGAAATAGAGTTTGCCCTTGTAGCTCACGGCGTTACGGAACAGAGGACCGACACCGTTGAGCGATTCGGAGAGCAGCAGTTTGGTCTCACCGGTCTTGGTATTAATCTTGACCAGGATGCCGCCACTGTCCTTGTCGGCCGTGCCATCCTCCTTCTGCTGTCCGTAGAAGAACGTGCCGTTAAACATGGCCTCCAGCGTCAAGCGCATGGTCTCGGCATCAAAAGAGTCACCCAGCGTGCTGTCCATGAGCGTCAGCGTGTTGCCCATCGCCGCATAGCAGGTGCCCACATAAAGCCAGTCACCATAGCTCGCAGCCGCCCAGGTGTAGCTCTGGCCGCGATCGCCTTCATTGTTGGCCGTGTTGCCATCGGCGCCCGGAACGGCAACGGCACCGTCACCCTGGTAGTCGACGATACCATCCGGCTGCGACGTTCCTACCGTAGGATGCGAGAGCTTCTCAAAGGAATACCCATTTCCCGCATTGTAGGTAACGGCACCCGAAGCGTCTTCGGCGTGCGCCGACAGCGGCGATACCAAGATAGCGGCAAGCGCTGCCACCAAGCCAAGTGTTCCCACTCGTCTCATAAGGCTATAGCCTCCCCTGTCCTAAAGCCCAGTTTTAGCATTTTTCATTTCTGTCCACGGTTAATTGCAATCTGAGCACAACAATAATCAACGTATAAATATACACCTGTAATTTTTTGGACGGGTTAATGGGTGCTCGATTGGTAGCGAATTCCGCGCAAACCGTCACCAAACTCCACTTTTACCGCATCTGTAGCTTATTTTTTTGCGCAAATTTTTGAATGCCGATAGCCGCAATGGGCAGGAGGCCGATACCTACCGGAGAGGCCAACGCCTACAGTTTCATAACGTAATAGCCCGCGTCCCTCACGGCCGCCTCGAGGACGCCGTAATCGATCGGCTGCTTAGAGCGCACGCGTGCCGTGTGGTCCGCATATGTCACCGTTGCCCACACGCCGTCCAGCGCATTCAGCGCATTGGCCACGTTCTGAGCGCAGCCGTCACAGCTCATGCCGCCGATGAGCAGCTCATCGCTATAGGGATAGTGCGACGCATCGGTATCCGCCACAACGACCTTTTTGGCCTTCTTGCCACACGCGCCATCGCTGCAGCAGCTCTTTCCACGCGTCGAGGCGACAATGCGACGCAGTCCAAAAAACATGCCGATGGCAATGACAGCCAACACGATGAGATTCGCAGGGTTGAGCAAGTCGCTCATGCGTTCCCCTTTCCACCAAGTAGTCTTATCTGGATACCCCCATGGGGTGTCCCCATCTTAACGCAATATCGTGTCGGTTCGATCAATTAGTTTCCCTAATCGAACTTTTTTGTTGACCAAGGCATACTTTCGTGTATAAGTTTTCCTAGGCTAACACGAGAGGACGGCAGTGCATTGACTCGAACCATAGACATCCCAACGTTTCAGGCGGCAGTCGTGCGCAACTGCTCCCCCACGCTCGCAGGCATCAAGCCGGCATCGCTCTTTACCTATCCAGGCACTTATGCCAACCAGGACGGCTCGGCAGTAACCGAGCCAATCGCAGAACGCCGAGCGCGCCTACTCAACGTTATCGCCCAGTGCAATCGCGAGCTTGACCCACTCGGCATCCACCTGAGCGTTTTGGTCTGGCGGCCCTGCGGAGCGCTCGTGTACGCATACCGGCCCAAAAGCCTCGCCGCCTACCTCACAGACCCGCGCGCCCAAACGGCGCTCGCCAAGGAAGGCTACGACACGAGCGACCTCTCGACATGCCTCGTTCACCTGGCATCGCGCATCACGCTCGCGAGCAATAACGCTGCGGAATGCGCTTGCAGTCAGGCTCGATGCGCGCTGGCCCAGCAAGGCAGCTGCAGCAACGACTGTGTCTGCGAGTTTCCGCACGAAATAGGCTATTTCCTGGGATACCCCTACGACGACGTGCACGAGTTTATCGCCCAGCGCGGCGAGAACTACAAGGTCTTTGGGGCCTGGAAGGTCTACACCAACGTCGAACAGGCGCTCGCGACGTTTGATGCCTACCGCGCCTGTACCCAATACCTCACCTTCGTCTATCAGCAGGGCTGCAGCCTGGCGCAACTTGCCCAGGCAACCCGATAGAGCATACAAGCCGCGGTTACGCGCCGCACAACCGAAAGGACAAAACATGAGCAAGATCGCCGTCGTCTACTGGAGCGGCACGGGCAATACCGAGTCCATGGCAAACCTCGTCGCCGAAGGCGCCACGTCCGCCGGCGCCGAGACCGAGATCATCCCCTGCGCCGACTTCTCCGCAGATAAGGTAGCCGGCTACGATGCTTTCGCTTTCGGCTGCCCCGCCATGGGCTCCGAGGAGCTCGAGTATGACGAGTTCCAGCCCATGTGGGACGAAGTCAAGGAGACTCTCGGCGACAAGAAGGTCGTCCTCTTTGGCTCCTATTCGTGGGCCGAGGGCGAGTGGATGGACAACTGGAAGGCCGATGCCGACGAGGCGGGTGTCAACGTCGTCGATTCGACCATCTGCTACGACGCGCCCGACGACGAGGGCGAGGCTGCCTGCCGCGCACTCGGCGCCGAGCTGGCCTAAGAGTCCATCGCAAGAGCTACAGTGACCGAAACGGGAAAGGGCCCCGGAACAGTGTGTTCCGGGGCCCTTTCCTATAGGGAGCATTGCCGTAAGCGCTGCGTTTGTGCCTGCACCCAACTAACGAGTGGCACATAGTGTTATATCGCTACGCAGCAGTGCGAGAACGCACAAACCATGCGCCGATGAGCGCAAGGCAGACGATGCCCACGATAACGCCGACAACAGCAACCAGGTTCATACCGGCATCATCAGAAGCGTCACTTGCAGAGACAGCAGAGGCAGTGGTCACCTTGGCCGCCGATTCGCTCGATTTACCAGCCTCGGCCTTTGCAGCGGACTTCTTTCCCGAACCATCCTTTGCCGACTCTTCCGTCTTCGAGCCATCTTGCGATACCGCCGTCTTTGAATCGTCGGAGCTGGACTGCTTGCCAGAAGTGCCGTTACCAGGCTGCTGCGCAACAGGAGCAGCCGCCGGTGTCGGGGCAGG
>CABVBR010000098.1 GCA_902496645.1 uncultured Collinsella sp. | reverse complement strand
CGGCCGCGCCCATCCCTGCGCCCCCTCTTTTCTCCGTTAACCGATATGTCCGCAGCGATCCTGCCGCGCTGGGCGATAATGGACAAATGTTGAAGTTTTCTGAGGGGGAGGAGCCCGATATGGCGACTGCCGATCGTCCCACGTTGTTTATCAATGCGACTATTCTGGATGGCTCGGAGCATATGGAGCCGCAGTCCGATATGGCCGTGTCTGTTGAGCGCGGCGTCATTACGTGGATGGGGCCGAGTGCCGTGGCGCAGGCACCAGCGGGTGCCGAGGTCATCGACCTGGGCGGTGCGTATCTCATGCCGGGTCTCATCAACATGCACGTGCATCTTGTCGGCACGGGCAAGCCGATGTCGTCCGGTGACGCCGGCGCGCTGATGAAGAGGCTCGACAATCCGGTGGGCCGCGCCGTCGTGCGTCACATGCTCAAGGGAAGCGCCCAGCAGCAGTTGGCGAGCGGCGTGACCACGGTGCGCGGCGCGGGCGATCCTCTGTTTGCCGACATCGCTGTGCGCAATGCCATTGACGCCGGCAAGTATCAGGGCCCGCGTCTGGTGGCGCCGGGCACGGGCGTCACGGTGCCGGGCGGCCATGGCGCAGGCCTGTTTGCGCAAGTTGCCAATACCCCCGCCGAGGCGGCCGAGCAGGTGCGCGACCTGTACGCGCGCGGCGCCGACGTCATTAAGCTGTTCGTGACGGGTGGTGTGTTCGACGCGACCGAGGTGGGCGAGCCGGGCGTACTGCGCATGTCGGTCGAGGTCGCCGCGGCGGCGTGCAAGGCGGCCCACGACGCAGGCCTGCCGGTCATGGCCCATGTCGAGAGCACCGAGGGCGTAAAGGCAGCGCTTCAAGCGGGCGTCGACACGATCGAGCACGGCGCTCCGATGACCCCCGAGATCCTGGATCTGTATCACGGTGCCGCGGGTACCCAGCTTGAGGGCCGCGCGCCGAGCGTGACCTGCACGATTAGCCCGGCGCTGCCGTTTGTGCTGCTCGACCCGAAGAAGACCCATTCGACCGACACGCAAAAGAAGAACGGCGACATCGTGTGCTCGGGCATTATCGAGAGCGCCCGCGCCGCGCTGGATGCCGGCGTTAAGGTGGGCCTGGGCACGGATTCGAGCTGCCCGTTCGTGACGCAGTACGACATGTGGCGCGAGGTGGCTTACTTTGCCAAGTACGTCGGCGTGAGCAATGCGTTTGCGCTGCATACGGCCACGCAGGTCAATGCCGAGCTGCTGGGCCTGGGTGGCGAGACCGGCACGATCGAGTGCGGCAAGGCGGCCGACATTCTGGTGACGCGTAAGAATCCGCTGGACGACCTGTCGGCGCTTCGCGAGCCGATGCACGTGATGTGCCGCGGTGAGCTGGTGCGCAAACTGAAGGTCAAGCATATCCCCGAGGTGGACGCCGAACTCGACGCGATTATGGCCATGCCTGCCGAGGCGCTGGCCGAGGAGCTTGCGCGCGACGGCGTAGCGTAGGTGATGTGACAAAGGGACTGTCCCTTTGTCACATTCTGTTGCTGCATGCAAAAAGCCGAGGTCTCAACACGAGGCCTCGGCTTTTTTATCGAACAAATACTTCAGATTTTGGGACAAACAAACCTGATTTATTTGTCCCACGCGCGGTGGCTAGGAGCGGGTTTCCATCTTGGCGTGGCACTTGGGGCAGGTGACGCGGATCTTGCCCTTGCCCTTGGGGACGGAGAGCATCTGGCCGCAGTTGGGACACTTGAGGTAGGCCGTGGTCTTTCGACCCTTCCACATCTTCTTGGCCGTGCGCTTGGCGCGCTCAAGGTCTTCCTTGCTTGTGCCAGCTGCGCGCGAGGCGTTGGCTACCGCGGCGCCGCCACCCAAGCTGGCGACAAACTTGCCCAAGCCGGGGACGTTCGCAGTCGCGGAGACAAAGGCTTCGTTCTCCTTGCGGCGTGCGTCGACGTTCTTGGACAGGCCGCGCAGCACACCGATCACGATAACGGCGATAGCAATCCAGCTGAGCCACTGGATGCGGGCCATCGACCCGATCATCGCGAGGATGATGCCGAAAAAGCCGAGCACGATGGTGAGTTCGTCGGCGCCGTTGCGACCTTTCATAAAGTTATCCATGCAAACTGCCTCTCATTCGATATGCTGCACGCCTTTATACCCCATTTGGTGCATGGGGGACAGGCTAATCTGCACCAATGTGGTGCAAACGTACCTGTCCCCCTTGCACCAATTACTTGGCGAGTTTGTCGACGACGCGTTCGATTTCGGCGAGCTTGGCGGCCTTGAGTTCTTCGTCTCCCGATTCGATGGCCGAGGCGACACAGCCCTCGATATGGGCTTTGAGCACATCGGCGTTGATGCGCGCGATGAGTGCCTGCGTGGCCATGAGCTGCGTGGAAATATCGACGCAGTAGCGGTCCTCCTCGACCATCCTAAGGATGCCGTCGATCTGCCCGCGCGCCGTCTTGAGCATACGGGTCACCGATTTATGATCTGCCATCATGGCGGGTCCTCGTTTCTGGTCGGGGGTGGGTATGCGCAGGTCGCTACGCAGCGGTCACGGACAGGGCGTGGAACTTCTCACCCGCGCCCTCGACGGCTGCGGCCAGCTGCTCGGCGGTTACGGTGTCGGCGCACTCTACCTGGACGGTCTGGGTCTCGTGATCGGCATCGGCGTCGGTCACACCGGCCACGTTGAGCAGCGCGGTCTCGACCTTAGCATCGCAGTGGCCGCACATAAGGCCGGAAGTCTTAATCGTGTAATTCATAAATGTCTCCTTTTCGATTGAGTACCTAAAGTTGCGGTGGAATACGGACTATAAAGCGGTTTAGCTCAGCATATTACGCCCTATTTCACCGCAACTGATGGATGGAAAGAACGTAAGCGCAAGGCATTGCTTACGACGCACACGCTCGACAGGCTCATGGCCGCGGCGCCGAACATCGGCGAGAGCTGCCAGCCGGTGAGCGGGAAGAACACGCCCGCCGCCAGCGGAATGCCGATGCCGTTGTAGAACAGCGCCCAGAACAGGTCCTGCTTGATGTTGCGAATCGTGGCGCGCGAAAGTTCGATGGCTCGCGCAACATCCATGAGGTCGCTGCGCATGAGCACCACATCTGCCCCTTCTTTGGCGATGTCGGCGCCGGTGCCGATCGCAAGGCCCACGTCGGCGCGCGCCAGGGCGGGGGAGTCGTTGATGCCGTCGCCCACCATGGCGACCTTGCTGCCCGCATCCTGCAGCTCGCGCACGTGGCGCTCCTTGTCGGCGGGGAGGACATCGGCGATGACCTGCTCGCTGGTGAGCCCCACGCGGCGGGCGATGGCCTCGGCCGTCACGCGGTTGTCGCCGGTGAGCATGCGCACATCGACGCCGAGCGAACGCAGCGCGGCGATGGCCTCGGCGCTCGTTTCTTTGACCTCGTCAGCCACGGCGATGGTGCCAACGAGCTCGCTGTTCTTGGCAAAGAACAGCGGCGTTTTGCCTTCGGTGGCAAATTGCTCGGCAAGTCCTGCGGGCACCTCCGCGCCCAGCTCGCTCATCAGACGAACGTTGCCGGCTGCGATGACATTCTGCCCCTCGCGCGCCGTGACGCCGCGACCGGGCACGGCGGCAAAGTCCTCGACCATGCGTGCGACGATTCCGCGTGTCTCGCACTCGGCCATAATCGCTTCGGCCAGCGGGTGCTCGCTCGAGCGCTCTAGTGCGGCGGCTAACTTGAGCAGCGCCTTTTCGCTCATGGCGGGCGAGCCGTCAGCGCGCGTGGCCACCACGATATCGGTCACGGCCGGCTTGCCGCAGGTGACGGTGCCGGTCTTATCGAGCACCACGGTGCCCACGTTGCGCAGATTTTCCAGCGCCTCGGCGCTCTTAAACAGAATGCCCATCTCGGCGCCCTTGCCGGTGCCAACCATAATGGCGACGGGCGTGGCCAGGCCCAGCGCGCACGGGCAGCTGATCACCAACACGGCCACGGCGGAGGTGAGCGCCTCGTTTACGCTTCCGGTCAGTGCCAGCCATGCCACAAAGGTCACGGCCGAGATCGCAAACACCACGGGTACGAACACACCGGCGACCTTATCGGCCAGGCGGGCGATAGGCGCCTTGGTGGCATTGGCGTCCTCGACGAGCTGGATGATTTTGGCAAGCGACGTGTCGGCGCCCACGCGCGTGGCACGGAAGGTAAACGATCCGGTGCGGTTGACCGTGGCGGCGTTGACGGTGTCGCCGGCGGTCTTTTCCACGGGGATGGACTCGCCGGTGAGCGCGCTCTCGTCCACGGCCGACGCGCCCTCGAGTACCACGCCGTCGACAGGGATAGACTCGCCGGGGCGCACACGCAGGACCTGGCCGGGAAGGATGCTGTCGACGTCCACAGCGGTCTCGGTGCCGTCATCGGCAACGACGGTCGCAGTCTTGGGCGCCAGATCGATGAGCGCCTCGATAGCGCCGCCGGTCTTGGACTTGCTGCGCGTCTCGAGGTATTTGCCCACGGTGACGAGCGACAGAATCGTGCCCGCGCTCTCAAAGTACAGGTTGTCCATGCTCGTCATCATGGCCTCGTGGACCTGCCCGGCGGCCAGCTGGTCGGCCATGATAAACATGGCGTAGAGCGACCAGGCGATGGATGCAGTGGCGCCGACGGCGATAAGGGCATCCATGGTGGGCGCGCCGTGCGCGAGTGATTTAAACCCGTTGATAAAGTACGCGTCATTGACGTAGACGATAGGGATGAGCAGGACGAGCTCGGTAAGGGCGAGCGTCATGCTGTGGGTGTGGTCGGTGAAGATGCTAGGCAGCGGCCAGCCGAGCATGTGCCCCATGCCTATGTAGAACAACGGGATGAGAAAGACGATCGAGACGATGAGACGGGCGCGCATGGCGGAGGCGGCGGCCTCCAGCTTTTTGGTGGGCGACTCCATATGGGCGGCGCCGGACCTGGCTTGTGCGCCGCCGCTTGAGGCCGCGGTGCCCACTTCGACGGGCGAGGCAGAGTAGCCTGCGCGGTCGACAGCGGCGCAGATATCGTCGGGGGAGACCTGCGCGGGGTCGTAGCCCACCAGCATGGAACCGGCGAGCAAATTGACCGCGACGCTCTGGACGCCGTCGAGCTTGCTCACGGCGCGGTCCACGTGCGCCTGGCAGGCGGCGCATGTCATACCGCCTACGTCGAACGTATCTTGAGCCATGGCTTCTCCTTTCTGTGGTTTTGTGTCGTGAATGTTAACCTGGCGATACTATACACCTACACCCCCTGGGGGTGTCTAGTGGAAGTGGAAATGTATGACATTTCGCTACAGAAGAGGATGGCTAATCGGTCGTCGGTCGTTCCTGCCAAATATCTCAATCTGTAACATCTAACAGGGAAAATAACCTCTAACTGTTACAGATCAAGACAAACATCTCGGCCGCAAGCCAATGTCTCAATCTGTAACAGTTAGACCGGTTTTTGCCGAGTTTTTGTTACAGATCGAGACGATCTGTCCGGGCCCACGCCGCCTGTCCCGTCATCTGTGGTTTACGTGGGGGCATACGGAGTACGGGTATACTAACCCGCGGCGAATCTGCTCCATCGCTTAGAGCTGCTGCGTCTGGACGGCGCGTGATAGGGCTGCCAAAGCGATCGCCAGCGTGCTGAGCAACGTCCTCTCTGTGCGCACCTGTTTGTATGTATTAGCGCACTACCAAGCACGCCCGCGCGGCCGCATGCCGTGCCCATTGCGCGTGCAGATAAGGAACAACAACATATGCGTAATTCTGTATCCGACGTCACCGACGCCGAGATTCTGGACGAGACCCGCGAGGCCATGACCCAGGCTGCCTTCGATGCTGCCGACGAGGCCAATGCCGCCGAGGCCGTCGAGTCTGCGACCGAGAGTCTACCCGCCTTTGACGAGCTGGGCCTTTCCGACGAGATGCTTCGTGCCATCGAGAACTTGGGCTACACGGCGCCGACGCCCGTTCAGGCCGGCTCGATTCCTGTGGTGCTCGAGGGCCGCGATTTGCTTGCCGCCGCTCAGACCGGCACCGGCAAGACGGCCGCCTTCTTGCTGCCGACCATGAACAACCTGGAGCACATCGCTCCGCCCAAGCCCGTGCGCGAGCGTGGCGGCCGCAACCGCCGTCGCGGTGCTAAAAAGCCCGAGGGCAACGGCCGTGGCCCCGTGATGCTCGTCATCACCCCCACGCGCGAGCTTGCCCAGCAGATCGACGAGGTCGCAAGCAAAATCGCCGACGTCACCGGCCATGTTGCCGTGACCGTCGTGGGCGGCGTGAGCTACAAGCCCCAGACCGCGGCGCTCAAGTACGGCTGCGACATCCTGGTCGCCACGCCGGGTCGTTTGGTCGACTTGATCGAGCAGGGCGCCTGCCACCTGGACGAGGTCAAGGTGCTGGTGCTCGACGAGGCCGACCGCATGCTCGACATGGGCTTTTTGCCCGCCGTCCGCCGCATTGTGCGCGAGACGCCGGCCGAGCGCCAGACGCTGCTGTTCTCGGCGACGCTCGACGAGGAGGCCGTGGGCGAGATCACCGATCTAGTGAGCGACCCGGCCCGCGTGGAGATCGCGCCCGCTACGTCGACCGCCGACACCGTCGACCAGTTTGTGTTCCCGGTGTCCATCGAGGCCAAGAACAACTTGCTGCCCGAGTTCCTCAAGAAGGAGGGCCCGGAGCGCACCATCGTCTTTATGCGCACCAAGCACCGCGCCGACAGCTGCTGCCGCCGTCTGGAGCGTAAGGGCATCAAGGCCGCCGCGATTCACGGCAACCGTAGCCAGGCCCAGCGCGAGCGCGCGCTTTCGGCCTTCCGCGACGGTACCGTCGACGTGTTGGTGGCAACCGACGTGCTCGCCCGCGGCATCGACATCAGCGATGTGCGCTATGTCGTGAACTTTGACGTGCCGGCTGAGCCGACCGACTACATCCACCGCATCGGCCGCACGGGCCGCGCCGGTGAGTTGGGCTGGGCCATTACGTTTGTGACTGAGCAGGACGTGGACGAGTTCTACGAGATCGAGAAGCTCATGGACAAGACCGCCGACATCTACGAGGCCGGCGACCTGCATGTGGGCCCCAACCCGCCTGCTGTCGATCCCGAGCGCGATCCTTCCGCCTTTAAGGTCAAGAAGAAGACCAAGCGCGGCAAGTCCAAGAGCAAGAAGAAACTTGAGCAGGCGCGCCGCGATGGCAAACGCAACGGCGACGATTACGGCGACGTGGCCGGCCGCTCCAACCGCGGCCGCGATGAGCGTCGCAGCGAGGGCGAGCGTCCGAGCCGTCCCAAGCGCGGCGGCAAGACCCGCGTGCGCGAGGGCGTTCAGGCTCGCGTGGACGAGGCTGTGGAGAGCGTGGCCCGCGAGGTGGCTGCCGAGGAGCGCGGCGGTGCTGGCTCCGTTGAGCAGGCCCCGCGCGGCAACCGTGCTGAGCGCCGCGCCAAGCAGTTCCAGGGCGAGGCGCACCGTCGTCGTCGCGAGGACGAGGACCGCGGTGGTCGCCGTCGTGTTGAG
>CABVBR010000097.1 GCA_902496645.1 uncultured Collinsella sp. | reverse complement strand
GCTCTGCCATGGCCTGCTCAAACTGTTCATCGTTGGGGGCCTTGCCGTGCCAGCCCACCTGGTTCTCCATAAAGGAGACGCCCTTGCCCTTCAGGGTCTCGGCGATGATGGCCACAGGCGTGCCGCTCACCTCGCGAGCCTCGGCGAAAGCAGCCGCAATCTGCTCCATGTCGTTGCCGTCGGCCAGCTCGATCACATGCCACTTAAAGGCGCGGAACTTATCTGCAAACGGCATTGCCGAGTTAACCTCATCGATCGTTCCGTCAATCTGCAAGCCGTTGTGGTCGACGACCGCCACGAGGTTGTCGAGCGCATGGTTGCCGGCGAACATGGCCGCCTCCCACACCTGTCCCTCCTCGCACTCGCCATCGCCCAGCAGTGTGTAGACACGGTAGCTGTCGCCCCAGTGCTTGGCAGCAAGCGCCATTCCAACCGCAGCGGAAATGCCCTGGCCGAGCGATCCGGTGGACATGTCGACGCCCGGGGTGTCGTTCATATTGGGGTGACCCTGCAGACGGCTGCCGATATGACGGAGCGTCTCGAGTTCTTCCTTGCCAAAGAACCCGCGCTCGGCAAGCACGGCGTAGAGGGCGGGGGCGCAGTGGCCCTTAGAAAGCACGAAGCGATCTCGGTCGGCGCGGCGTGGATCCGCCGGATCGACATCCATCTCTGCAAAGTAGAGATAGGTCATGATGTCGGCAGCGCCAAGCGATCCGCCCGGATGTCCCGACTTGGCCGCATGAACCGCCGTCACGACACCCTTCCTGACCTCGTTGGCAACCTTCGCCAGCTCCTGATTGGTCATGGGGATTTCCTCTCTTGAAAACGGCCCCGGCAGCGGGTGACGCGATGCCGGGGCGATCCACTCGTTACGCCTGCTCGACGACCTTTTTCCAATCGGCCTCAAAGGAGGCAAGGCCCTGATCGGTCAGCGGATGGTGCAGGCACTTCTTAAGAGCTGCCATGGGCACGGTCGCGATGTCGGCGCCAAGCAGCGCCGCCTGAGTCACGTGGTTGGGCGTACGAACCGAAGCGGTGATGATCTCGACGGTGTCGTCGACGTTCTTGCCCGTCCAGTCGTAGTTCTTAATGCAGGTCACGACGTTGTCGAGCTGCGAGATACCGTCCTCGGCGATGTCATCGAAACGACCGACGAACGGGCTGATGTAGCGAGCGCCGGCGTTGGCGGCCATAAGGGCCTGCGTCGGCGAGAAGACGAGCGTCATGTTGACGCGCACGCCAACATCGGCCAGGGCGCGGCAGGCGGCGAGGCCGGCCTCGCACACGGGAAGCTTGACCACGATGTTGGGGGCGAGGGTGGCAAGGCGCTTGCCCTCCTCGATCATGCCCTCGGCCGTGGTAGCGGTAGACTCGGCGGAGACGGGCAGGCCCTCGCAGAGCTCGGCGATCTTGAGCATATGCGGCTCAAAGTCGGCAAGCTTGCCGCCGGTCTTGGCGTACAGGGACGGGTTGGTGGTGACACCGGCTAGGCAACCCCAGCTCTTGGCCTCGGCGATCTCGTCCAGGTTGGCGGTATCGATAAAGAACTTCATGGTGAACCCCTTCAAAGGAATCTAAAACTCAAAAGAATGGGACAAAGGGACTACCCCTTTGTCCCATGTGTCGGGCCTGCAGCTGGGACTTGCCCCAGACCCGGCGTCGCGTAGGAAAAGCTACTTACTCGGCAAGAGCCTTCTCGATGCGGGTCGTGACGCCCTTAAGGTTCAGGCCCACGACGTACTGCTTGATCGGGCGCTTGATGTGCTCGATCACAAAGCGCTTGCCGTCGATGTCCTGAGCGGCGAGGTTGCGGTAGAGCTTCTCGACCTGCTCCTTGACCTCGGGATCGTTGAACGCGTAGTGGCCGGAGACATCCAGAATCTTCAGGCTGAGCTCGTCGTCGGCCAGAATGTCGTCAACCTGCAGGTTGACATCGTCGCCAGTCATCCACTTGCGCCAGCGCTCGGTCTTGATAGCCTTGACCAGCAGCGTGTGATACAGGTCGGAGGGATCGTCGCACAGGCCGTTGTCGACCAGAATCTGCTCGGTAGCGCAGAGCTTGAGGTAAGCGCGGGTCTCCTCGGTGCCATACTGCGGAGCAACGTTGGAGGCGGTCACGTGTGCCGGGATGTGCTCGAGCAGCGTCGCGTCGTCCAGGTAGTCGGCGTTGTGCTCCTTCAGGCCCACGCCATAGCGCTTGGCCATATCGGCGAGCTCGCGGGCGTTCTTAAAGTTGTAATGACCGACCTGCTCGGTCCAACGGGTAAGCGTACCGGTCTGGCCGACGATAAAGGTGGGCATGGGGCAGCCGCGCTTCTCGAGCTCGGGCTGCAGCTGAGAAATGAACTCCTCGTACTTATCGGTAGAGGTCAAGCCACCATTGGTCTCTTCGGTACCGACCTCATAGGCAACCTCGGGCAGATTATGCTCGCGACGGTACTGCTCGAGGTAGTCGATAAGGTCAATCGTGCGGCGAAGCACCACGTCGAGCGGAATAACCTTGCCGATCTGATAGGGGTCCTTGGTGGGGTCGACCATCAGCAGGTCAAAGCCTGCCTCCATGTCGGCGACAAAGGACTTACGGGCGAGCTCCATGGCCTCGTCCTCGGGCAGGTGGGCGTTACGCTCCTCGTCGCGCTGCCACGGACCGCCGTGATCGCGGCACAGGTAGTACGGACCGGTGTAACCCACCTCGTCGGCAACCTTCTTGATGTCGGCGGCAAAGCGCGTCTGGTCCCAACCGTTGACGTAGCCGGCGCCCATCTCGTCCATATCGACCTGGTTGCGGCTGGCGATAAACATGGGCGGGAAATCCTCGTCCTTGGCAAGCTCGAACACGGCCTGAATCAGGTTGGGGCTCATGGGGCCAATGCCGACCATGGTTGCGTGATCGCCGCTATCCTGCAGCTTGAGCATGCCCTGAACGGCCTGGCGGATGGTGAGGTTGGACATTTTGTTCTCCTTCTCCAGAGGATTTTTGACAAAAGTTCCCTGGGACCCAGATGTGGGCCCTATCAGTACGGATGGATTTTGTTGTGTAGGGGCGGTTGTGCGGAGTCAAATCCATCCCTCCGCACAACCGGAGTCCTTAAAGGTTTACTTGGCCTGCTTATCGAGCGTGGGCTTCATGGCAATCAGGATTGCAGCGGCGACCACGGCGCCAATCACGATGTCCAGGCAGAACAGCGCGACGTTGTTGGTGGCAAGGGCGACGATAAAGCCACCGTGCGGGACGTAGCAGTCGATGCCCTGGAAGGCGGCAAGTGCCGCACCCACGGCAGAGCCGATGCAAATGCCGGGCAGGGTGTGACCGAGGTCCTTGACCGCGAAGGGGATAGCGCCCTCGGTAATACCGATGCAGCCCATGAACAGCGCGGAGATACCCATCTGACGATCGGCGTCATCGAACTTATTCTTGGCGATGAGCGCAGCGAGGCCACAGGCGATCGGGGGAATGGCGACGGCGACGCGGAACATACCGTTGGGGCCGTAGATGCCGGAGGCCATGATGGCCATGGTAAAGGTCGAAGCGGTCTTGTTGATGGGGCCGCCCATATCGAAGGCGGTCATAACACCAATGACCAGGCCCAGGACGACGGCGGAGCCACCCTGCAGGCTACCGAGCACGCTGGTGAGCCAATCCATCACGAAGCCAAGCGGCGTGGCCAGGATGTAGATGTAGGCCATGCCCAGGACGAGCGAGGTCAGAATCGGGATGATCAGGATCGGCATGATGGTCTGGATGGTGTTGTTGACCTTCCAGGTATTCATCCAGCGGACAAAGTAACCGCAGATGACAGCCATGATCATGGCACCCAAGAAGCCGGTCGAAACGCTGTTGCCGCTCGGGGTGACGACGGCGTTGTTGACCAAGTAGCCCAGGACGAAGCCAGGGGCAAGTGCGGGCTTGCCGGCCATCGAGTAGGCGATGTATGCCGCAAGCACCGGGATCATCATGGAGATGCCGGCCATGCCGATGGTGTTAAGACTCACCATCAGCGGGTTCGTAACCTCCATGCCGTTGGCGCCGGCGGTACCGGATGCCAGCGAGAAGGCGAGAAACACGCCGCCGATAACGACGATGGGGATAAAATAGGAAACGCCGGTATTGAATGCATTGAGCAGCGTCTTACCAGGATCGGCAAAGATGGACTGCTTGGACGCCGGTGTCGGGGCCTGCGGGGCAGCGGAGACGGCCTTCTTCTCTGCCTTGGCCTCGGCCTTGGGCGCGTCAACGGCGCCGCCCGTCGCCTTGATGATTTCAACGGCCTGGTCGATAATCTTTACCGGATCGGCGATCACATCCGAGGTGCCGACCTTCAGGAACTTGCCCTCGGCCATCTTCTGCTCAAAACGGTCCTCGTTCTCGACACCCACGTCGACGGACTCGAGCACCAGGTCGGCGGAATCCACGTCTTCCTGCGTCAGCTCGTTCTCGATACCCAGACCACCCTGAGCCTCGACTTTGCACTCGATGCCACGGGCGGCGCATTCATCCTGAATCGCCTTCTGGGCCATATACGTGTGGGCGATACCCACGGTACAGGCGGCAACGCCTACGATCTTCATTGCTTCCCTCTTTTCATAGAGTTGCGTGCGCAAGACACCGTTTGCGGAGGCCTCCGGAGCATCCCCTGCCGTTTGGACTTGCTGTCTTTTCGACAAGACCAATATAGGTGCTCGTTTTTCTTAATGCCAGCTTATTTCGGTAAACGCGCAGGTCAGAGCGTTGGTTATGCGATTTAGTTATGCGTTTAACCAAAAATGAATCCTGCGATTTTACCCTCGATTTCAAAAGTCAAGAAGTATTTGATTTTCTCGGTAGACGGCAGATGCGCATGCCGGTCACAAATTTCGACCCCACCCGTATACCTCATTTGTTGCATACTCATATGAAAGGAAAGGGTCGCTCACCGAAGCGTATCCCTCACCAAGACTCAAAGTCATCATGTTGGAAAATGCTCATCTGTCGGAAGGAGTCGCTGTGGCAAAACAGCGCGTTACGATCGCAGACGTCGCTCGAGAGGCGGGAACCTCGACGGCAAGCGTCTCGTATTACCTCAACGACAAACGAGAAAAACTTAGCGAAAAGACGCAGAACAAAATCGCGCGCGTCATTAAGGAACTCGGATACGTTCCCAATGCCCAGGCGCAAACGCTCACCGGCAAACAAACCCACGTCATCGCCATCATCATTTTGGATAACACCAACAAATGGGCGGGGCTCGTTCTCAATGGCATGGAGCAGGTCATGCTCCCCGCGGGCTATCAGACGGTCGTTTGCACGAGCAACTTTAACCCCGAGACCGAGCTCATGTACGTCGACAAGATGCTCTCGCTGGGCGTCGATGGCTTTATCATCCAACCCACGGCAAATTTCAAAGCCGTCCACGACCGCATTAGGCGCGCCGGCAAGCCGGTCGTCTTCTTCGACGCTGCCATCTATAGCCCGGGCACCAGCTGGATCAAAACCAACCTCTACGACGGCGTGTACAACGCCACGCAGGCGCTTCTCGATGCCGGCTACGAAGATTTCTTTTCCATCGCCGCCAACATGACCGAAATGCGCACCCGCATGGAGCGTTTCCAGGGATATGCCGAGGCGCTGGCCGCGAATGGACAGTTCTACAAAGCCATCCCCATCGATCACAACAAGCCGTCAATCAACGAGCTCACCGATTACTTTAAATACAAGTTCAACCCCGCCAAGCGCACGCTCATCTTCGTGCAAAACCAATGGGCGCTTCCGCGCGTCTATAAGGCGCTTCAGCCCATGGTCCATCTGCTCCCACAGCAAATCGGCCTTTTGGGACTCAACTGCGAGGATTGGACCAATCTCACCACGCCCACCGTCTCCACTATCATCGAGCCCGTCGACCAGGAAGGCCGCGAGGCGGCCGAGATGCTGCTCGCCCTGCTTGATGGCAGCAGCGAACCCGGCGAGCAGCGCATCCTCGAGTGCAAGCTCAACTGGCTCGACTCCACCTCGATCTAGCCCACAGAACAAAGTAATCAGGAGTGTTTGTCCCAAATCTTAAGTATTTGTTCGATCGAATGACCTGCGATGGCACCTGCTAGACTGGTAGATTCCCAACCGACCATCCGGGAGCCGCAATGTCGCGCAAGTCCGCCTACAAGCAAGTACTTTCCATCGGCACCGCCGTGGTGCTGGGATTTGCGCTGTTTACGGGATCGCTCGACGGCGCGCCCAAGTTGCTGTCGCCGCAAAGTGACGAGCAGGCGGCGGCTCTAGCCGAAAAGCAAAATGAAAGCCCTAGCCGCACCGAAGACGAGGCCGATCTGGTCGCCCAGCTCGAATCGGGGACGGCAAGCTCCGCGGACTCCGAAGGCAGCCCGGACGCCGACGATGGCTCCGAGGCCACCTCGACCGACACCAGCGACACTGCCTCGGATAGCTCCGTCACTCCCATCGACGAGGTCGAAAACCCCGACCTCGACCGCGCACGCGGCGTATACCTCAGCAGCATTCCCGACTATGCGGGCAACCCCTATGTCGCCTTGCGCGCCGATAGCACGCACCCGTTGGGCACGCCGTCGTTCACGCTCGACGAGTACGAGCGCGCCACCGAAGAAGGCTGCTTTAAGAAGTTCTCCAAGCTCGACAGCCTGAGTCGCACCCGCAAGGCACTCGCCTGCGTAGGCCCCGAGTCGCTCGGCCAGGGCAAGCGCGGCGACATCTCGCGCATTCATCCCGCCGGCTGGCACCAGCAGCGCTACGACTTCATCCCCGGCCAGAGCCTCTACAACCGCTGCCACCTTATCGCCTGGTCGCTCTGCGGCGAAAACGCCAACCGCAAGAATCTCCTCACCGGCACGCGCTATCTCAACGAGACGGGCATGCTGCCTTTTGAGGAGCAGATCCTCGACTATATTCGCGACACGGGCAACCACGTGCTCTACCGCGTCACCCCCATGTACAACGAAGAGGAACTCGTCTGTCGCGGCGTTCGTCTGGAGGCGCAATCGGTCGAGGACCATGGCAAGACGCTCTGCTTCCACGTGTACTGCTACAACCTGCAGCCGCACGTGCAGATCGACTATGCCACCGGCCGCAGCCAGGCCTCGGGGGACTAGCGGCGACCGCACCGCCCATAACCAAAAAAAGAGGCTTCGTGAGTTCGTGTGGGTAAATCCTACCCCTCCCGCCCCGGCAGGGCCGGCCTCAGGTCCGAGCACCTGAGCATGATCAGGGCGATCAGGTTGTCGATGTTGCGGAACCCGTAGCCCTGCCTGATGGCCACCTTGATCTTGTTGTTCACCGCCTCGACCCTGGCGTTGGAGACGCCGAGCTCGATTGACCTGAGTATGCCCCGGCGCTTCCTGCGCACCTTGCGGGAGAGCTCCACGAAGCGCGGTATGCGGCTGCGGCACGCCCACGCGAGCCAGCCGTCCAGCGCGTCGGCGGCCTCCCCCGGCCCGGACCGGAACACGGCCCGCAGCCCCTCCTTGAGCAGGTAGCCCCTCCACAGCGCCGAGCCGGTCCGCCTGAGCTCCCCGAGCGCCTCCGCCTGGCCGCCGGTGAGGTCCTCGGGGTTCTTGAGCAGCGGGAACCTCAGCCCCTTCACCGCCGCGGCGGGGTCGGGC